>NZ_CCXH01000109.1 GCF_000820725.1 Actinomyces polynesiensis
GGGGCCGGAGGTCTGTGGGGGTGTGCGCCGCGGCCGGGCTCGCGCCGGGCTGGTCGGGCCGGGGTCGTTGTGGGTGCGGGTCCTGCGCCCGGCCGACGCTCGGTGGCGGTGGCGGTGGCGGTGGCGGTGGCGGTGGCGGAGGTCCGCGTACGAGGGCGGCTCCGGGATCCGGATGGGCGGTCCGCGAAGGTCGCGCACCGCCCACGGTCAGTGGAACGGATGACCCGGTGGTCGGACGAGGATCACGCCCGACCACTGGACCACTGGACCACCGGCTCAGCGGGTCACTCGACGATGACGGAGAGCCCGTCGCGGATGACGGTGACCTTCGCATCCTCGCCCTGGGAGGCGAAGGCGCTGGCCAGGGCCGCTTCGAAGGTGGGGGCGAGCTCCATGTGCATGTCGGTGACGAGGTTCGGCTGGACCAGGTCGGAGACGATGATGACGTGGTGGTGGACCAGGATGCGGGCCAGGATCTGGGAGGTCCACTGGTCCGGCACGGTCTCCAGGCGTGGGGTGTTGATGGCGGCCTCGAGGAACTGTGCGGGCTCGGCCAGGTCGGCGAGGTTGTGGTAGAAACCCTCCCCGCCGTGACCGTCGGCGCAGCCGGCGACCATGATGATGACGCCGCCCTCCTTGTTGGTGGCCTCCGCCGCGGTCATGCCCTTGACGGCCTGGTAGATGTTCTGGTCCAGGGGGAAGCCGCCGTTGGTGGTGACGGTGATGTCGGAGGGGATCCTGTCCACGTGGGCCAGGCCCGCCACGAAGTCGCAGCCGACCTTGTGGGCCTCGACCATGTCACCGGCGAAGGAGCCGATGATCTTCTTGTCCCCGTCCAGCACCACGTTGACGATGAAGGCGAGGTTGGCGGTGCGCGCCGCGTAGAGCATGTCCTCGTGGATGGGGTTGTGCGCGAGGTTGCCGGTGCGGGCCTTGTCGGAGTCGATGAACTCCCCCGAGTGGTTCGCCATGATCGTGCGGTAGGAGGCGACGCCGGGCAGGACGGCCTTGCGGCCCCCGGAGAAGCCGGCGAAGAAGTGGGACTCGATGAAACCCTCGGCCAGGAGCAGGTCCGCCTCCACGGCGATGCGGTTGATGATGCAGTCCCCGCCGGAGGGCAGCTTGCCGATGGTGACCATGGCGTCGTCGTCGGTGGAGACGTGCATGACGATCTCCTCGTTGTCGACGATCTCCTGGCCGTACTTGCTGACCAGTTCCTCGTGGGTGGAGGGGCGGTGGAAGCCGGTGGCCACGAGGATGCGGATGCGCGCATCGGGGGCCACGGAGCGGATCCGACGCAGGATGATGGGCGTGATGATGTGGGAGGGCACCGGGCGGGTGTGGTCGGAGGAGATCAGGACGATGTCCTTCTTGCCCCGGGCGAGCTCCTCCAGGGTGGGGGACCCGATCGGGTTGTCCAGGGAGGCCTCGACGGTGGCCTCCTCGGAGAGCGGGTTGTGGAAGTCCTCGGCCCGGGAGACCAGGAGGCCGGCGAAGTTGCGCTCGGGGATGGTGGCCTCGACGGTCCCGTGGTCGTAGGGCAGTGAGAACGTGGGCATGGGTTCCTCCTGGGGTGGTGCTTGGGTGCGTCTGGTGAGGCACGCCGGTCACCCACGAGGGCGGGGCCGGTGGCCGGGTCGGGGCCAGGTGCTGGCCGGGTGGGTGCTGGGGGAGTCGGATCGGTGCGGGTGGTCGGAGCGTCGATGGGGAGCACCGGGCCAGGGGCCCGGGCGCGGCTCAGAGGGGAGGTGCGGAGCTCGGGTCCCCTTCCCGGGGTGCGGTGATCTGGGCGGCGAGGTGGCCCCCGCCGTAGCCGTTGTCGATGTTGACCACGCCGATGCCCGGGGCACAGGCGTTGAGCATGGTGAGCAGCGGGGCCAGGCCACCGAAGGCGGCGCCGTAGCCCACCGAGGTCGGCACCGCCACGACGGGTGCGGACACGAGGCCCGCGATGAGGCCGGGCAGTGCGCCGTCCATGCCGGCCACGACCACGACGACTCCGGCGGCGCGGAAGGTGTCGAGCCTGTCCAGGGTGCGGTGCACGCCGGCGATGCCGACGTCCGCCACCAGCTCGGCCCGGCGGCCCAGGTAGCGGGCCGTGAGCAGCGCCTCGCGGGCGACGGGGAGGTCCGAAGTGCCGGCGCAGGCCACGACCACCGACTCACCGGTGGGCTCGGGCGGCTCCGGTGGCCAGGCGAGCAGGCGGGCGACCGGGTCGTGGTGGGCGTCGGGCAGCTGGGAGAGCACCGCCCGGGCCCGCTCGGGGTCCGCCCTCGTGAAGAGGTGGGTCTGTTCGGGGTGGTCGCGCACGAGGGCGGCGATGGTCGCCACGTCCTCGGGTGACTTGCCCTCGCAGTAGACGGCCTCGGGGTATCCGCGCCGGTGGTGGCGGTCGAGGTCGAGGTCGGCGATCCGGTCCTCAGGCATGGAGGCCCTCCCGCAGCAGGCTGAGGCTGAACAGGCCGAACTGGATGCCGGCCAGGTCGACGGTGACGTGGGTGAAGCCCGCCTCCCGGACGCCGGTGAGCACCCGGTGGCGCAGGTCCTCGTCCGCCAGGCGGACGAGCTCGGCGGCGGGCAGCTCGATGCGGGCGATGTCGCCGTGGTGGCGCACGCGGCAGTCGGAGAAGCCCTGGGCGCGGACCACGGACTCCGCGTCCTCCACCTGGCGGAGCTTGAGGGGGTGACCTCCTGGCCGTGGGGGATGCGCGAGGCGAGGCACGGTGCTGCGGGCTTGTCTGCCACGGACAGCCCGAGGGCCCGGGCCAGGGAGCGCACGCGGACCTTGGTGAGGCCCGCCTCGGCCAGGGGGCGCAGGACGCGGTGCTCGGTGGCGGCCCGCCCACCGGGGCGGTCGGGGGCCAGGGAGTCGTCGGCGTTCTCGCCGTAGGCGACGGCGTCGAGGTGGTGCTGGCGCACGACCGAGTCGTCGATGGTGCGGAACAGGGCGGACTTGCAGTGGTAGCAGCGGTCCAGCGCGTTGACGCGGTAGGCGGGCAGGTCGGTCTCGCCGGGGTCGAACTCCAGGAGCTCCACGCCGATGTCGGTGGCGAGGTCGCGGGCGATGTCGCGCTCGTGGGAGGCCAGAGAGGCGGAGACCCCCAGCAGCGCGACCACGTGGTCGGTGCCGAGTTCGCGGGCGGCGACGGCCAGGAGGAGGGCCGAGTCCACGCCGCCGGAGAAGGCGACGCCGAGACGGCCGATGCCGGTCATCTGTGCGGCCAGGGCATCGTAGGACTGCTGGTCGGGGGCGGGGAGGGAGGTCGTGGAACTGCGCACGTCAAGAACGCTACGATTGGCGGCATTTCAAATAACTGACAGTTCGGACCGTCCGCCGGCACTCCGGGAGGTGGCATCGTGAGCCGCAGCGCGCCTCCCCTGGAGGTCTCGGCGCCCAGACGCGCCGTGATCGCGCAGGTCGCGGCGGATCCGGCGGTGTCGGCCCGTGACGCGGTCCACGCCCGGGTGCTGCTCGCCGCCGCGGACGGGGTGACCAATGTCGACAATGCGCGTCGCCATGGGGTGTCGGTGGGCACGGTGTCGGCGTGGAGGCGCGCCTTCGAGGTGGAGGGACTGGCCGGGTTCGGGCAGGTCAGAATGGGTCGGGGCAGGCGGGGGACGATCCCGGGCCTGACCCTGGGGGAGGTCATCCAGGCCGTCGGCCGCAATGAGCGATCCCGTCATCCCTCGACCGCTCGCGAGTTGGCGGTGCACCTGGGGGTGTCGGAGGGCACACTGCGGAGGGTCCGTTGTGATCTTGGTCTTGTCCGAGGAGCGGACGGTCGACAGGAGCTGCCCGGCCCCCACTGACCCCCCACCACGTGGAGGTCTGCGGGCTCAAGGTCACCCCGGAGGGGTTCGCGCTGGCCGTGTCCCTGGACCCCCTAAGCCACACGCGGCTCACGGAGATCCCCGACGGAGCCGGGGACGGGGCAACGGGCGCGGTGGGAGGGGAGCACGAGCGGCACTTCCCGGCCCCGGTCCTGGTCCTCATCGCGGCCCTGGAGGTCATGGTGGCAGCGGTCGCGGACAGCGGCGGGGCGATCCCGGAGCCCAGGGACGTCCTGCGCCGGGCTGCCCCGGTCCGACCTGTCCCGGTCCTGCCGATCCCGCTCCGGCCCAGGTACGCGGGGGGTGTCCTGGAGGACCTCGCGACCCGGGTGCCCTCCGCCTTGCGGATCCTCGTGGTGTCCGCGGGCTACTCGTGGCCGAGCGTTCCCGACGACCGGGTCCACCTGCGGGAGGTGGCGCGCGAGTCCTGGCTGTCCGAGGTCGCCGGGGTCCTGCGCCCCCTGGGGGTGGGCGTGGCCGGCAGGAGCCAGTTCGCCTGCCTGGAGGACCTGGTGGGTGCCGTCGACGACCACTTCGGGGAGGGCCTGCGGGAGGGGGAGGACTTCGACTGGCGCGCCGTGCGTGACCACCTGATCGCCGGGCCGCTGAGGTCACGGCTGGACCTCCTCACCCGCACGGAGTTCTTCTGAGGGAGACTGTGGTTCGTTCCGGGTCCCGACGGGTCCACGAGTGGCGCTCCGGGTCGGTGGGTGCGGATCCCGCCACCACTGGCGCTTCCCGGGACGAGGTCGAAGAGGGGGACGGAAGTGGAGTCCGTGCGCAGGGACACCGGAGAGGTGCCGAACGGTCCGCATGAGGAGCAGGGACAGGTGGCCCCGCGACTGGAGGACCCCCTGGAGGAGCGCCTCGAGTTCCTCCTGCAGCTGGGATGCGGCCTGCTGGAGTCGGGACAGACGGCCGCGAGCACGCGGTACCTGGTGGCCACCTGCGGCAGGGGACTGGGCCTCCAGGGCATGAAGGCCATGACCCGGGGGCGGATGCTCCGCGTGGGTGCCCAGGGGTCCGATGGCACGCCGCGGATCCTGTCCGCCCCGGCGGGCACCTTCGACGTCATCGACTGCACGAGGGCGCGGGACCTGGCCCGCCTCGTCGAGGAGGTCGACCGCCCCGACGCCGAGCCCCTGACCGGGCCGGAGGCGGAGTCCTTCCTGGCGAACGGCCGCGAGGAGGTGCAGCGACTGCGCAGTCGGGGCACACCCTGGTGGGTGGTGACCCTGGGGCTGACCCTGCTGGCGTTCTTCATCAGCATGCAGGTAGGCATCAACTGGCGTGCCTGGGTCGCGGCAGCCGTGGTGCAGGTCGCCTCGTCCCTGGTCGGGTTCGCGGTCGCACCGCTGCGCGCGCCGCGCCTCGTGGTGGTGGCCGCGCAGGCCTGCGCGGGTGGGGCCCTGGCCACGGCGCTGGTCCGGATGGGCCTCGTCGACCCGGTGGGTGCCGCAGCCGCCATCGCGGTGAACTGGCTGCTGCTCCTGCCGCTGCCCCAGATGGTCAACGCGGTGATGGACCTCCTCAGCTTCGACCGGCGCATGGCGCTCGTGCGCCTCTCGCGTGTGGCCCTGGCCGTGGGCGGCCTCGTCATCGGTGGGGCCTTCACGTTCCTGCTGGGGGAGTCCCTCGGGATGGCCCACCCGCGTCTGGACACCCTGCCCGGCATGCCGTGGTACCTGGTGCTGGTGTTCTCCGCGCTCGCGGCCGTGGGCAATGCCTTCGCCAACGGCGGGCGCTTCTCCCTGGCGGTCCCCGCAGCGGTCACCGGTTTCGCCACGGCCGGGGTGAACCAGGTGCTGCTGCTGGTCGTGGGCCTGCCGACCCTGGCGGCGAACACGATCTCCGCCTTCGTCCTGGGGATCCTCGCCGGCATCTACGCCGTGCGGGCCGGGTACCCCCAGCAGGTGCTGGCCCTCATGGGCATCACCGGTGCCCTGCTGCCCGGGATCCCGGTGTTCTTCGGGATCCTCCAGGAGATGGGGCAGGGGTCGGGCCTGCCCTGGTTCGGGCAGGCGGCCCTCATCATGCTGGGCATCGGAGTGGGCGTCGGCATCGGGTCGTTCCTGTACGAGGCCGTGCGACTGGCCGCGCTCTGGGTCGTCCACAAGGTGGCGCGGGTCGGACGGCGGGGCAAGGTGGCCGGCTGATCCCCCGCACGAGCATGCCGCCCGTTCCCGGCCAAGTGTCGGCGCACGGAAGGGATGCTGATCGGCTTCGGGAACACTCCGACGATGAACTCGGTCCCCCACGTGAAGTGGGAGTTCATCACATTTCCGTCCCGGGGTCGGCGTCGGAGAAGAGCGTGTACCGATAAGGTGGACAGGACGTACCACACGGGAGTGGGTCATAACGGGGAGGTGACGCGTCATGCGGTTGGGGGCGAACCAACCGCGAATCGGCACGTTCAACGAGCGGGTCATCCTGGATGCGCTGCGGCGCGCGCCCGGCCAGAGTCTGACCGAGTTGTCCTCGACCACTGGGCTGGCCGTTCCGACGGTCTCCGGTCTGCTCAAGCAGCTCACGTCGAGGGGACTCGTCTCAGCGATCGGCACTCAGAGGGTGGAGCGAGGGCGACCGAGGACGAGGCTTGCCCTTGTCCCCGAGGCGAGGTTCAGCGTGGGCATCCATCTGGACCCGACCGTCATCACCATCGCCTTGCTGGATCTGGCGGGCAGGGCCCGCTCCACGCGCCTGGAACAGGGTGCGCTCGATGACCCGCCCGACGTGGTGATCGAGCGCATCGTTGCGTCGACGGCTTCGATGATCGCCGCCGAGGGAGTCGACCGCTCACGGATCGTGGGTGCCGGAGTCGCAAGTCCGGGTCCCATCGATCTGACCGGAGGACGGCTCGTGGATCCACCGTGGCTGCCGGGATGGCAGGGAGTGGCCCTGCGTGAGGAACTCGAAGAGGGCCTCGAGATGAGTGTTCTCTTCGAGAAGGACACGACTGCGGCAGTGGTGGGGGAGACCTGGTTGCGGCGCGAGGACGGCGATGTGAACGTCCTCCTGTTCGTGTACGTCGGTGTCGGTATTGGTGTGGGAGTCACCACCACGGGCGAGGTCCTGCGGGGATCGACCGGCAATGCCGGTGAGATCGGGGGGTTCTTCGAGCCTGCTGCCGATGAACCGGTCTTTCCCCCGTCGGTGACGGCGGCGTCGTCCAGCGTCGATCCCTCCTACCTGGTGGCCTGGGCCCGAGATCTCGGCATCCTGGAGGAACGTGTCGTGGAACCGGCGGAGGTCGCCGGGGACCCCGCGGTGAAGAGGAGCTCCCTTCCGCAGCTGGCCGACATCGACCACGCCTTCAGTGAGCTCTGTGATGAGGCGGACTCCGGTGAGCCGCGGGCTCTGCAGCTGATGACGGCTGCTGGTGCCAAGGTCGCCAGGATGGTCGAGGTCCTGACCGACCTCATGGATGTCGACACGGTGGTGATGGGTGGTCCGTACTGGGGACGTGTGCAGTCCTTCTACGAACCGGAGATCCGGGAACGTCTGTCGCAGCGTCGACGTGGACAGGTGCGGAGAAGGCTCACCCTGTCCAGCTCGTTGATGGGCGAGAGTGCGGGAGCAATCGGGGCCGCTGCGATGGTCCTCGACGAACGGTACGTACCCCGGGCGGCGATGCTCGCAGTCGATGACTGAGACTCCAGGGTCTGGCCCATGGTGTGAGTGCCCCCGGCTCACCGGGAGCAGGTGGCGGTGGCGGCTGTTGCCCCGGGGTGGGACGGCTCCAGGAGGAGTGCGCCCCGTCTGAACGCTCCGCAGTGCAGTGCGCCCCAGTGGTGGCCTTCGGCCGGTGCTGGGCGGAGTCAATCGTTACCCGAATGAGATCTGGAACCCTCACCCGCTTAATTTCGGGTGTCATAATAAAGATCGCACAGGGCGATACACGTCACACAGCAAGGAGGCTGTCGAGTGTTCAGAGACGACGACGCAACCCGTAGGCGACTGGCACGGCTGGAGCGGGAATGGGTGCGTCCTGCCCGCGTTCTCGAGCGGGCCCGTGTCGAGGTGACGAAGTGGGACGTCCCTGACGAACCGGTTCCCTTCGGCGTCGCGACGAGCCACGAGTTCGGAGTCTTCGCTGTCGGTGAACCGTGGTCACGACCTTGGGGGACATCCTGGTTCCACCTGCGCGGAGTGGTCCCGCAGACGTGGGCGGACCGTCCGCAACGGACTCGACACGAGCTCGTGGTCGACCTCGGATTCTCACCGGTGCAGCCCGGCTTCCAGGCCGAGGGGACCGTCTACCGACCCGACGGTTCCGTGGTGAAGGGACTGGAGCCGCTGAACTGCTGGGTGCCGATCGATGCCGGTCCGGGGGAGACCTTCGAGTTCTATGTGGAGGCAGCGTCGAACCCGCAGGTCATGAAGGAGGACTGGACGACACCCTCCGAGCTCGGTCTGAAGGAGACGGCCGGCACGGATCCGATCTACCGGGTTCGCACCATTGAGCTGCAGAGGGTCGACACCGTCGTGGAGAGGTTCCTGGCGGAGGTCGAGGTTCTCGACGGATGGGTGGACCAGCTTCCATCCGACTCCCCGCGCCGTGCGGGCATCCTGGCAGCGCTGCAGGACGCCGTCGACGAACTGGATCCCGACAACGTTGCCGGGACGGTGGAGGCGGCGCGCGCCGCCCTCGGGCCCGCGCTGGCCTCGCCTGCTGTCGCCTCGGCGGGAGATGTCGTCGCGGTGGGACACGCCCACATCGACTCGGCGTGGCTGTGGCCCATCCGGGAGACCATGCGCAAGGTCGTACGGACCTTCTCCAACGCGCTCGAATTGATGGAGGAGGACCCGGACTTCGTCTTCGCTGCCTCTTCCGCCCAGCAGTACGAGTGGGTGCGTCAGACGCATCCCGATGTCTTCGAGCGCATCAGGCAGCGGGTGGCCGAGGGTCGGTGGATCATCGTCGGTGGGCAGTGGGTGGAGTCCGATCCCTACATGATCGGTGGGGAGGCGTTCATCCGGCAGTTCTCGGAGGCACAGTCCTACTTCCGCGAGCACTTCGGCGTGGAGGCCAAGGAGGTCTGGCTGCCGGACTCCTTCGGGTACTCGGCGAACCTCCCGGGTATCGCCGCCCACGTCGGCATCCGCTGGATGCTCACGCAGAAGCTCTCCTGGAACGACACGAACACGTTCCCCCACCACACGTTCTGGTGGGAAGGACTCGACGGGTCGAGGTTGTTCACTCACTTCCCGCCCGTGGACACCTACAACTCGATGCTCACACCGGAGGAGCTGCACCACAGTGAGGTCGGCTTCCGTGAGGGGGGTGCGGCCTCGATGACGCTCGCTCCTTTCGGGTACGGCGACGGTGGGGGCGGTCCCACCCGCGAGATCATCGAACGCGCTCACCTGCAGGCTGATCTCGAGGGCTCTCCGCGGGTGCGGATGGCCTCACCGGAGACCTTCTTCGAGGAAGCGGAGGCGGACTACCCGCAGGCTCCCGTGTGGCTCGGGGAGCTGTACCTGGAGAACCACCGTGGCGTACTCACCTCGCAGCACCGCACCAAGCGTGGCAACAGGAAGAGTGAGCACCTGCTGGGTGAGGCGGAGCTGTGGGCAGCGACCGCTGCTGTCCGACTGGGTGTTCCGTACCCGCACGAGGAACTCCACGAGTTGTGGCGCACGGTCCTGCTCCACCAGTTCCACGACATCCTGCCCGGTTCCTCGATCGCCTGGGTCCACCGTGAGGCAGAACAGACGTACGCGGAGGTGGAGTCGCGTCTGGAGGAGCTGATCGCTGGGTCCCTGGCCGCCCTCGCCGGTGAGGGTGAGCAGGAGATGGTGGCGAACGCAGGAGCCTTTGCCGTTGCGGGAGTCCCCGGCGGCGCGGTGGTCCCATCCGTGACAGGCGGGGCAGCGGCGGCCACCGTCACCGGCGACGAGGAGGGGTGGATCATCGACAACGACGTGATCCGTCTCCGCATCGACCTGCACGGGCTCGTGACGTCCCTGGTCGACCTGACCCGGGGGCGGGAGGTCGTCCCCGCGGGACAGCGCTTGGGAGAACTCGTCCTGCACCGCGACATCCCCACCGATTGGGACGCCTGGAACATCGACCTCGACCACTTCTCCCACACCCGTGTCATCGACTCGGTGGAGGACATCGAAGTCGGCACGGAGGAGATCGATGGATCGGCATGGGTGCGTGTGTCGCGCTCGGACGGGGCGAGCAGGTACGTCCAGACGCTGCGGGTCGGTGCGGGGGAACCTCGCGTCGAGTTCACGACCGAGGTCGACTGGCACGAGAGGCACAAGCTCCTCAAGCTCGAGCTGCCGATCGCCGTCCACACCGACCACGCCCAGTCCGACATCCAGTTCGGCCATGTCGACAGGCCGATCCACACGAACACCTCATGGGACTGGGCCCGCTTCGAGACGGTCGGTCTGCGCTGGGTGCGCGTGGCGGAGCCCGACTTCGGGGTCGCAGTCGCCAACGACCAGACCTATGGGCACTCCTTCGTCCGCGAGAAGGGGGAGGACGGGGTCTTCGTCCGGATCGGGGAGTCCCTGCTGCGCGCCCCCATGGCACCCGACCCCGATGCCGATCAGGGACATCACCTCCTGCGCACCACTGTCGTGGTCGGGGCAGGTGTCCTGGACGCGGTCCGGGAGGGCATCCGTGTGAATGTGCCGGTGCGCACGCTCCATGGTCGACGCGAGGTCTCGCCACTGGTGGTCGTCGGGAGCGGGAACGCCCTGGTCGATGCCGTGAAGATCGCCGACGACGCGAGCGGAGACCTGGTGGTGCGACTGCACGAGACGCTGGGTGGGCGGACCGAAGTGCTCCTGCACGTCGATGCGCCGGTGTCCGAAGCGCGCCTGACCGACGGCCTCGAGCGTCCGCTCGAGGAGGCCGCAGAGGTGAGCGTGGAGGAGGGGACCGTGTCGCTGTCCCTCTCTCCGTTCCAGGTGGTCACACTCAGGCTCGTCGGGAGGTGGTCGGATCCCGAATGACCCATCGCGATTGCCCGGACCTCCGGGCAGTCCGGGGCGGATTCCCGAGGGAGTCGCCCGTTCGACAACAAGTCTCATCGGTTCAAAGGAGAGTCAGCACATGAGAAAGTCAGCTATCACCGCGGCGGCCGTCACGGCGGTCGGCGCGCTCGCCCTGGCGGGATGCTCATCAGGAGGGTCGCAGAGCGGTGAGTCCGGTGATGCGTCAGCGAAGACCATCACGATCGCTTACCAGAAGACGGCTTCGTTCCACCAGCTCGACGATCTGCTCCAGAGCGTCAAGCCCACATTCGAGGCCGCGCACGAGGGCGTGACGGTCAAGCTCCAGCCGATCGAAGCGGAGCAGGACCAGTACTTCACGAAGCTGGCCCTGATGAATGGGTCCAAGTCGACGGCGCCCGACATTATCTATGAGGACACCTTCCAGGTGATGTCTGACGCAGCGGCGGGATACCTGGCTCCGATTGACGACTACCTCGCGGACTGGAGTGACTGGTCTCAGTTCGAGGATGCGGCCAAGAAGGCCGGACTCGGTGTCGACGGCAAGACCTACGGTGTCTCGATGGGTACCGACACCCGCGGGATCTACTACAACAAGGACCTCTTCGAGAAGGCCGGTCTTCCCACTGACTGGCAGCCCAAGACCTGGGATGACATCCTGAGTGCCGCTCGCACCATCAAGGAGAAGCTCCCCGACGTCACTCCTCTCAACATCTACGCCGGCAAGGCCAATGGTGAGGGGACGACGATGCAGGGGTTCGAGATGCTGCTCTACGGCACGGACTCCACCCTGTACAACGAGTCGACGCAGAAGTGGGTCACTGGTTCCCAGGGTTTCAAGGATGCACTCGACTTCTACAACACCGTCTACGGCGAGGGGCTCGCTCCGTCCCTGGACGTGGCACTGGACGCGAACATCGGGTCCCGTGTGTCCACCGAGCTGCTCCCCAAGGGCGAGCTCGCCATGGCCATTGACGGATCCTGGCTCCCCGGTGGATGGATCTCCGGTGACAACGCGTGGGCGGACTGGGACAAGACGCTGGGCTTCGCGAAGATGCCCACCCAGGACGGACAGGCACCGGGCTACACCTCGATGTCAGGAGGGTGGCTGCTGTCGGTCGGCTCCCAGTCGAAGGATCCCGAACTCGCGATGGAGTTCATCAAGCTGGCGCTGAACAAGGAGAACTCCCTGACCTACGACACGACGAACTCCCAGATCGCCGTTCGCGCCGATGTGGCCGAGGATCCCGAGTACCTGAACTACAACCCGTCGTTCAAGTTCTTCTCGGAGCTGGTGCAGTACACGCACTTCAGGCCGGCGACGCCTGACTACAGCCAGATCTCCTCGAACATCCAGGTCGCAACGGAGTCGGTCGTGACCAAGCAGGCGACTCCTGAGGATGCAGCCTCGACGTACGACAGTGGTCTCGTCTCGATCGTTGGCGAGGACGCGACAGAAGCTGGCAAGTGATGACTGCCTCGGTTCTCCAGGAACCGGGGCGCAAGGCCAGCCCCGGTGGGCGGCCTGCTCTGCAGAAGGGCAGTGCCGCCCACCGGGCGGGTCGGGTCGTCCCCATGCTTCCGGCCCTCATCCTGATGTTGATCTTCCTGGTCGGTCCGATCCTGTACTCGTTGTACGGATCCCTGACCAACCAGGCGCTGACTGGATACAAGGCCGCAAACCCACAGTTCGTGGGACTCCAGAACTATGTGAACCTGTTCTCCAGCTCTGATTTCTGGAAGTCCATCTGGTTGACGGTCGTCTTCGTGTTCTTCTCAGCGGTGGTCGGGCAGAACATCCTGGGAATGGCCATCGCCATGCTGATGCGTGCGGCGCCACCCAAGATCTCGTCAATCGTCGGTGGGATCGTGGTCATTGCGTGGGTGCTCCCTGAGATTGTCGCTGCATTCGCGCTGTATGCGTTCTTCTCCACCGATGGAACGTTGAACAGAATGCTCGCGGTGTTCGGACTGAGTGGCCCGACCTGGCTGCTCACCTTCCCGATGTTCTCGGTGATCATGGCGAACATCTGGCGCGGTACCGCGTTCTCCATGATGGTCTACGGTGCCGCGCTCGGCGACGTGCCTCCGGATGTCACCGAGGCCGCGATGATCGACGGTGCCACTGGGCGGCAGAGGATCCTCTACGTGACCCTACCGATGATCAAGGGTTCGATCTCGACCAACCTCCTGCTGACCACCCTGCAGACACTGGCCACATTCACCCTGATCTGGGTCATGACCGGAGGCGGGCCGGGGACGAAGTCCTCGACGCTGCCCGTCCTGGCCTATCAACAGGCGTTCAAGTTCTCGCAAGTCGGATACGGCACGGCGATCGCCACGGTGACCCTGCTCCTGGGCGCCCTCTTCGCCTTTGTCTACATCCGGGTCCTGAAGCCGGAGGTGGAATGATGTCGACCGCTGTCCAGACATCCAGTCGTCGGGCGCCGGTGCCCTCGATCGCCCAACCAAAGAGAGCTCCGAGCCGGCTGTTCGCGGGGTTGGCGCTCGGCCTCGTCGGTCTTTCCTTCATCATCCCCCTGGTGTGGATCCTCCTGTCCTCGGTGAATCCACAGGCATCAGTGTCGTTGTCCGTTCCGGAGAGCCTGACGACGGGCAACTACACAGCTGTCTTCAACATGGACCAGACCTTCCGGCCCCTCTGGAACTCAGCCATCCTCTCGCTGGGAACGGCGCTCCTCACTGTGGTCGCCGGCGCACTGGCGGCCTATCCGCTGTCCCGGTACAAGATGCGTTTCACCCGCGGACTGATGTACACGATCCTCTTCGGGACGTGCCTGCCGATCACCGCGATGATGGTCCCGGTCTACTCATTGTTCGTGCGCCTGAGTCTTCTCGACTCGATGAGTGGGATCATCCTGTTCATGGCAGCCACCTCACTGCCGATGGCCGTGTGGATGCTCAAGAACTTCATGGACTCCGTGCCGATCTCCCTGGAGGAGGCAGCTTGGGTTGACGGAGCGAGTGCCATGCAGACCCTGTGGCGGATCGTCCTGCCACTGATGAAGCCGGGCCTCGTGGTCGTGTTCATCTTCGTGTTCACGGGTGCGTGGGGGAACTTCTTCGTTCCCTTCGTCCTGACCTTCGACTCGATGAAGCAGCCTGCTGCGGTCGCCATCTACAACTTCTTCGGAATGTACGGAACAATCGCCTACGGCAAGCTCGCGGCATTCTCGATCCTGTACTCGACGCCTGTCCTGGTGCTCTACGCGGTGATGCAGAAGGTGTCGGGGAACTCCTTCGCCCTGGCGGGTGCCGTGAAGGGCTAGCCCGGGGCCGAGGAGCGGTGTCCACCACGAGCCGTTCCTGGCCCTCCCGGAGAGGGTTCTTCGCTGGACCTGCCTGTTGGGGGCGGGGCCGGCTGGCGCTCTCGTGGCCGGCGTGGAAATCGGGGTCTTCCGGTGGCTGAGTTCTCTGCTCACCCGCCTGGCAGACCCCGATTCGTCGTACGTTGTCTCCGGTGCGTGCCTCTGCTCTGGAGTTGCTCCCGCCCTCCGCACCGAGCCGGGTCGCCGTTTCCGCGGACGCCACAGCGGCGGACCAGGTTCTCGTGTTTCGCAAACATCTGCGGCTGAGTGCAGAATGAGTAACGCCTCACACAGCTGTCGCATCACCATGGTCAGGAGTTGGTCTGCGGATGGATCCGACGTACGTCCGGGAAATGCTCATCACCGCAATGCGCCATCGCGGGCAGAGCTTGGACGAGGCGTCCAGGGCCATGTCCCGTGGTCTCGGCATTCCCATCAAGGGATCCCCGATCGGCAGAGCGGTGGAGATCATCATGGCGGAGAGTGAGCACGCTCAGTTGCTCGACGTCCCGCCCGTGATGCGGGGTACCTCCTACCAGCGAAGTCTTCAGAGTGAGGCGCGGCTCAGTCCGTGGTACACGGGAGTGGAACCCGGTGACCGCTACTGGCCGTTCTACAAGGGCAAGCTGGTCGAAGAAGGAGCCGACTACGTGGACGCCGTGGACCAGGAGTCGAGATCAGTGGTCTCACATCTCGCCGACCCGACGATCGAGGGACTGAAGTCCAAGGGGATGGTCGTCGGGTACGTCCAGTCGGGCAAGACGGCCAACTACACCGCCGTCATCGCGAAGGCCGCCGACGCCGGCTACAGGTTCTTCATCGTCCTTGCGGGTCTCCACAACAACCTGCGCCGGCAGACCCAGGAGAGGCTGGAGTCCGATCTCATCTCGGGCCGGGAGTGGCAAAAGCTCACGACGGATGAGGCTGATTTCGGATCGGTCGCCGGGGGAGCGGCCCTCATGACCAGTCATCTGCCTGTCATCGCCGTCGTGAAGAAGAACGCCAAGAGACTTGACAAGTTGAAGCAGTTCCTCCGGAGCGTGGACGAGACGACGCGGCGGAAGTGCCCGATCATGATCCTCGACGACGAGGCGGACCAAGCGACACCCAACAGTCTCGACCTGTCGACGGCGGGGAGAGAACGTTCCGCGATCAATGTGCTCATCCGGGAGATATGGTCTGCCATTCCCAGCGGTTCCTACGTCGGATACACGGCAACGCCGTTCGCGAACGTCTTCATGGATCCGGACGACTCCGCTGAGCTGTACCCGAGTGACTTCCTCATCGACCTCCCACGGCCTGAGACGTACTTCGGTGCAGAGAAGATCTTCGGCAAGGACGTCCTGGATGATGCGGGAGAACCGGACCTGGGTCTTGACGTGGTCCGCACGGTCAGTGACGCGGAGGCCGACTCCCTCAGGCCGCCATCCGCGAAGGAGGAGCGGGAAGTCTTCAACCCCCCTCTGCCAGCCTCCCTCCTGGCAGCCATCAGGTGGTTCCTGGTCGCAACCGCGATCAGGCGGGCTCGAGGTCAGTTCAAGCACTCGTCGATGCTCATCCACACCACCCACTACACGCAGCCGCACTTTGCGATGCGCGACAGTGTCAAGTCGTTCCTGCACGGCCTTGAGGTGGGCGATCCGGAGTTCCACAAGTCGTACCTGGATGAGGCGCCCCGGGCCGCGGAGGTTGCGAGTCGACCGCTCCCGTCTTGGGAAGAGGTCGAGATCGAACTGGAGGACGTGCTTCGCTGCGTCAGTGTTGTCGTCGACAACGGTTCGTCGGACGAGCGGTTGACCTACCACCGGACGGACGAGAACGGTGAGCCCGTCGTCGAGACCGTGATTGCCATCGGAGGTGCGACGCTGTCCAGAGGACTGACTCTCGAAGGGCTCGTCGTCTCGTATTTCAACCGTTCGTCGAACACCTACGACACACTCCTCCAGATGGGTCGCTGGTTCGGCTACCGAACGGGTTACGAGGACCTACCGCGAATCTGGACGACCTCGGATCTGGCGAAGGACTTCCGCTTCCTGGCCGCCGTCGAGGAAGAGATCCGTTCCGACATGCGGGTGATGGAGACGGCTTCACTCACCCCTCAGGAGTTCGGCGTGCGGGTCCGAGCGCACCCGGGTCGTCTGCAGATCACGAGCAAGATGGGTGTGGCGAAGCCTGTTCGAATGTCCTTCTCGGGCCAACGCAAGCAGACGTTCATATTCGACGAGACCAATCGTGAGGTCCTCAGCTCCAACTTGGAAGCCGCCAGGGACTTGGTCAGCGAGATCGACCCGAGCACCTTCACTGAAGGAAGGGCAGCCGGCGTGAGGTGGATTGCCCACGACGTGGATGTTGATCCGGTCCTGCACTTCTTCGAACGCTATCGGTTTCATGAGGACCAACCCACTCTCAACTCCGCGTTGGTGAGTGGTTGGCTCCGGAAGGCTGCGGTCGGCACCCGGTGGAGTGTGGCTGTCATGGGCCCGGGTGCATCCACCGGGAGGACCAAGGAGGGCGTGGACCTCGGATTCCGGGAAGAGAGTCCTTACGTCACCCGTGCGCCCCTGAGCTCCCAGGCGGTGGGCACTGCGAACATCAAGGCATTGCTCTCCCAGTCCGACTGGGTTGCCGACCTCGATCCGGAAGTCGTCAATGAGCGCAAGGAGCCCGATCTCGGGTACGAATCCATCCGAGCGGATCTGACGAAGGACGGTCTGCTGATGATCTTCCCCGTCGATCCGCATTCCAAGCCGAGAGGTGCCAAGAGCAGGACCAATGCTCGCCGTGAGATGGAAGCCGTCGAGCCCGTCATCGGGGTCGGTGTCGTCTTCCCCGAGGTGAAGGACGGGGCTCCACGGTACGAGGCGTTCTACTCGGTGCGACCGGATTGGTCAGCGATCACTGATGACGTGGAGCTGCCCGAGGACACGGAGAACTCCGCTGACCTGCAATTCGACTCGGAATCCGAGCTCATTCGATGAGCGAACTCTCCGACAGGCTGCTGATCCTCGAGAATGCTGCCGTGCAACCCGGACCGTCCCAGTTCAAGACCGCTGCAGCTCCAGGTATGCCGTCCGGGTTCATGGTGGGCATCAGCCAGGACCGTGCCCACCATCTGTTGATTCCCATCGGATCGAGGAGGCTCGTGCCGGACAGGAGGAGCCGGCACCTCGTCCTGGAGGAACAGGAACTCACCATGCCGGATGGTCGTGTCCAGCGTCATGCGGATCTGAGGTGTGACGATCCGGAGTTGTTCGGGGTGTTCGGGTACGTCCTGGACGACTTGGCGGCACGTCTCGGTCAGGCGGGCCACGTCGATGCAGTCCAGACATGTCGCGAGGTCCTGTCGGACTGGCGTGAGCTGACTGCCGGTGGCAACCCGGGACCTGGACGGGAAACCGAGATGGGTCTGTTCGGAGAGCTGTCGGTGCTCTCGAGGCTCGGCGCACGTGATCCCTTCTCCGCGCTTGCCACGTGGAAGGGTCCCGACGGCGCCTCATGGGACTTCAGTTCGAACGGAAGGGCCATCGAAGTCAAGACGACTGCAACGGTCTCCGGGTCCACGGTGAAGGTCTCCAACATCGAACAGCTCGATCCAGCCGGGCTCGACCGACTGGACCTGGTCGTCGTCCACGTCAGGGAGGATGAGGTCGGCGAGTCGGTCGACGAACTGATCGACAGACTGGTGGCAGCGGGATTCAATCCGCGGGCACTCCTGATGCAGGTCGCGAAGGTCGGACACACGTACGGTCACGCCGGTCGGAGGGGATACGTCACGATCGGTCTTCGCAAGTGGCGCGTGTCGCAGGACTTCCCCAGTCTGAGGCGTGCCGACATCCCGGCCTCCAAGGCGCACGCGCTGCTGAAGATCACCTACACGCTTGCACTGCCGAGCGGATCGGTGGATCTGGACGAACCGGGATCCGTCCGCTGGTTGGAGAGGTGGGTGGACGCGTGATGTCCGGTGCACGGGTGACCACTTCGGGCGGGGCTTCCTCCAGTCCCGGGCCCGTCGGCATCCCCGCTGCTCCTGGGAGTGCGGGAGTGGACTCGCGACCGTTGCCTCTGCTCGATTGGTTCCCCAAACCCTTCCGGGGCGGTGACCATGACGGAACGGGAGAGGCCAAGCTGCTGGGAACCTCGAACGTCGGTCTCGTCGACGTCATCGTGAGAGAGACGGCGCAGAACAGCTGGGATGCCCGTACTGGACGACGACCACCACTGTTCGGCATCCGGCTCCGTCAACTCGGTCCGGAGGCAATGAAGGTCCTGCGGGATCACGTCTTCCGCGGCGGGACCGGGCAACTCCCTCTGGGCTCTTCCCTGGGGGAGGAGGCCCTGTGGGTCCTGGAGGTGTCCGATCGCGGTACACACGGACTCGACGGTCCCGTGCGCAATGACCTCAGGTACGAGCCGGACGCCCCGACGAACTTCGTCGACCTGGTGCTCAGCGTGGGGAGCCCACAGGACAACGAAGGAGGGGGTGGCACCTACGGGTTCGGCAAGACAGCCGCCTTCAAGGCCGGGGAGACGGGTGCGGTCATCTACTGGTCCCATTCCCTCGAGGGGAATGCTCTCGAGTCCCGGTTCATCGCCTCGGGGATCGGTCCCAGCTTCGTGAAGGAGGGGAGAAGGTTCACAGGACGCCATTGGTGGGGCCGGACCAGTGAGGACGGGAGCAGACCTGAACCTGTGGTCGGAGCCGAAGCCGACCGGCTCGGTGAGCGCCTCTTCGAGCGCGGTTTCGAGCCTGACGAGACGGGGACCTCCATCCTGATTCTCGGTCCGAAGTTCGACGTCGGGCCGGATGGCGAAGAGGTGGATCCTCAGACCTACATGAGCGCGGTTCGGGACGCGGTGCTCGCGAACCTGTGGCCGAAGCTCATCCGGGACAGTGGCGAGCGCACCATGGACGTCGAACTCGGCATCAATGGACGTCCGATCGGGATCCCTGATCCCGAGAAGGAGTCCTCCCTGCGGCCATTCGTCGAATGCCTCAAGGCGGTCCGGAGCGCCCAGAGCGGCGGTGGGCCGACCACTCCGGGGCCCGTCAAGGTGATGGAGGTCCATTCCCAGCGACCGGCGAAGCTGCTCGGACACTTGGCGCTGGTTCGGCTACCGGTGAGTGGGGCCAGTCACGACGTCGGTTTCGGCGAGGAGGCGCACCATGTGTGCCTGATGCGTCACGATGCCGAACTCGTCGTGAAGTATGTGCCGATGCGGGAGTTGGAGGCAGCTGGGTATCAATGGGGTGGGGTGTTCAAGCCGACGAGGGAAACTGACCCCGCCTTCGCTGCTTCAGAACCTCCCACACATGACGAGTGGAATGCTGCGTCACTCAGGCGACCTGACAGCGTCTACGTCAATGTCGGCCTCAGGAGGATCAAGGAGTTCGCGCAGGAGTTCCTGTCGCCCCCGCCCGTCACGGTGGCACCAGAGGAGGGGGACATTCCTTCCGTGGTGAACCTGGCAAACCGTCTGTCCGGATTCGTCGCCGCGGTTCCCTCCAACCGCGCGGGCGCCCGCGTCAGTCGCGCATCCGCGAACCGCCTTGGGAAGAGGAGACCCGTTGCCGAGATCGTCGCCTGCCAGGACGTCTCGTGGACGGACGGATGGCGTCACATTGCTGCAGAGGTCCGTGTGAAGGGCGGGGGACGCGGGGTGACCGAGGTCCGGGCAACGGCTGGAGTCATGGTCGAGGGGGGAGGACGCGAGACGGACGAGGACGTTGTCCATCTGCTCGGATGGTCGGAGCCGCCCCGATGAGGAACCGACCTCCGCGAGGACCATGCACATGATTCCCGGTGGCGGTTCTCGATGGGTCCACGTACGGAGTCGTGAGGACTTGGCCGTGGATCTGAGGGTGAGCGTGGAGTCCGGATGAGCAGACTGACAGTCCTTCCCCACAGGACAGCGAGGGCATCCACAGTCAGTTGGGGCCACTGGGCGGTCTCGGTCCAGGGGACCGAACCGAGACCGGTCGGCGACGTTCTGGAGGACTGGGACTACCGCACAGTCCTGCGCTTCTTCCTCGATGTCGAGGTGGACCGGGAGTCCTTGGTCGCGGACACAGGGTTGAGACCCGGAAGCAGAGTTGAGATCGTCGGTCTCGTGGACTGCAGGGCGACGAACCGACGGTTCCGCACCCGTGTTCCCCTCGATCCGGGCACCGGACCGTTCCGGCTGGAGATCGAGGTACCGGCGGGCACTCTGGCGGACTCAGTTGTCCTCTCTGCGCACCTCGTTCTTCGCAGTGCGACTGGCCCGTCCACGC
>NZ_CCXH01000110.1 GCF_000820725.1 Actinomyces polynesiensis
CTTGCACCGCTCCGTCGTCATCACCCTCGATGGAGCCTCTTACCGGCTCCGCAACCACGCAAACGCAGCCGACGAACTCCGCCGCGTCACCACCGGCACAAACCTGCGCTAACCTGACCACGCGACCTGAGGAATTCCGATGAGCAACTCTGGGGAATTTCGATGAGCGCCATCAACGCCCGGTGTGGCGCACCGGCCCGGCAGTCGATTGGCGAGTGGGGCACGTCATCCGTTGCTCCTGGAGGGAACCGGAGCTCGGTTCCCCGCGGACGCGGCTTCCTTCAGGGCAATGGGGCTCCCGACCTCCATCTGGGCACTGTCAACCCATGCCGAGTCGTTGGACTCGCTCTTCGCCGCCTCCACCCGGTTGTGGATCAACACTGATCTCCCGCAGACCGAGCGACTCCTGATGGCTGACACCGACAGTCGCCTGCTGAGGTTCCTCCAGATCGACATCGCACGTCATCTGCTCAGAGTGGCCTCGTCACTGGTCACGGATGTCGAGGACCTGGAGGATGAATGGGAAGAGGGTTCACTGGGCGATGCCGTTTCGACCTTGGCGGAGTCCGCACTCCACAGTGACCTCGCCTCAATGATGGAACTCGTCCGTTCGGATCCGCAATGGCTCGAAGGGTTGCTCCAGGAGTGTTATCGACCTTGGGAGGTCGCAGATGAAGGTCTACCCGCGGCTCAGTGACAGCGATGGACGGGTGCGCCTGCTCGAGCTCCGCAATGCTCCGACGAGCTCGCTGCCGGAACTCGTCCGGTTCGACCACCCCTCAGCAGCTCCCGTGGCCACGGGTGGCGTGCCCGTCACCGCGCAGGAGCTCTCCGACCTGCGCCAGTCAGTCGTGGGGAGCCTGGAGGCGAGGATGGAGGGCCCGTTTCTCTCACGCTCGGAGGCTTCCGCTTTCGACAGGGAAATGGGGCGTTCGCTTCATCAGGAGATGGACATCGTGCCCTCCGATGCCGCTCACCGGGAGGTCTGGACCTTCCTGACCGTCATGGTCTTCCCGGATCTGCTCGCCAGACGTTTCTCGGACATGTCCGAGGAAAGGGCGCTCGGTGGTCAACGCAACGTCCTCCGCCGGAGTTGGGAACGCGAGGCAGCCATTGGAGATCTCCAACGGGCCGCTGTGCGACCACTCTCCGAGGATGAGCTCGTGGGGTTGTTCGAGAGGACGGCGCTGTCCCGAAATCTGGCACTGGTGCGTGCACTGGCCCGTCGCGTCATGGGTTATGACGGCCCGCAGAGAACGGCATATGCGCGGGAGCTGTACAAGGAGGCGACCTATCTCACGGGACCGTTGCTCCTGGACAGTCTCGATGAGGATGAGGTCCAAGTGGTCGTCGACGACATTGACATCCCTGTGGGTTTCTGAGAAAAGGTCCGGGAAGCAGCGGGTGGAACGGTGGGGACCCGTTGGTCCTTCCTACCCGAGCCGGTACTGACTTGGTTCACGTCGGCAGGAGCCAATGACATCCGGACCGTGGGTCGATTCCGGTGAACGCAAATGCACATGGCGGCGCGCAAGATGTTCCACGGGATCCAGTTCGCACATGAACCCGTGTGAATGGGTGCCCGCAATCTGGAATGCTTGGTGAGGAAAGATCCGAGGTCACGGCAGGCATCCCCGTCGACAGCTGATGGGAGTGCAGGCAATCGCGGCGTTATTTCGGGTCGCGATGGCTGGAGGAAACGGAATTGCATGAGGTGGAAGTGCCTCCGTCGACTGACTTGAGGGCATCCTTGGGTGCTGTCGGATATGAGCTCAGGACGGCTTTGGCTGACATAGTTGACAACTCGATCACGGCCGGTGCTCGCAATGTGCAGATCCGGTTCGACGGTGGGGAGTCCCCTTACATCGCGGTGACCGATGACGGTCGTGGGATGGGAAGAGAGGCTCTTCGCGTCGCGATGCAATTGGCAGGTACCGGACCCGGTGCCCGACGTTCGGAGACCGATCTCGGAAGGTTCGGCCTCGGATTGAAGACGGCTTCCTTCTCGCAGTGCAGATGTCTGTCGGTCTGCACGCGTGGACCGGATGGTCTCATCGGTGCCCAGTGGGACCAGGCGCGGATTGCCCGAACCCAGCGCTGGTCCTTGGTGACCTTCGCGGATGAGGAGGTGGACGAGCAGCTCCAGCACGGACTCGGGGTGCCCGCTCCCAGAGGAACGACCGTGGTCTGGACCGATCTGGAACCGATCCGAATGACGTGGGGAGAGGGGGAGAGGGCGCTCAACCTGGCAATGGACGGAGCGATTGACTGGTTGTCGCTGGTGTTCCACCGCTTCCTCAACGGTGATCACGTCGAGAGGATCAACATCAGTGTCAACGGTGCTCCCGTGTTGGGCAAGGATCCCTTTCTCAGAGGACACCGTGCAACTTCGGTCCAGTCGGTGCAGACCTTCAGCACTGCGAGTGGTCCGGTGCGTGTCACTCCGGTGACCCTGCCGCACCAGGACAAGCTTGGTCGTGCTGAGCGGGAGAGGTTGGGTCTCAGGGGTGAGCACCTGATCGACACCCAGGGGTTCTACGTCTACCGGGCGAATCGGCTCCTGCACCGAGGAAAGTGGTTCGGTCAACAACGGGCGGCCGACCGGACGAAGCTCACGAGAGTTGCCGTCGACGTCGGGAACGACATGGATGCGGCATGGTCGCTCGACATCAAGAAATCAGTTGCACGACCCCCGCGGGCGCTCCTCGAGCAGCTCAAGGTATTCATGGACCGCATGGGGGCACCCTCGAGGAGAACGCAGACGTTCCGCGGCAGGAAGGCAGACGCGCCCGGTCGCGTCTGGCAGTACGTGGCGGACAGGGACGGTGCATTCAGGTACGACATCAACCGCGACCATCCTGCACTTCGGGCTCTTCTCGATGATGTCGATCCCGGGCTTCGTCGGGAGGTCGAGAACGTGGTCGGGATCATTGAGCGGACGTTTCCAATCCACGATGCGGCACTTCATGTCAATGGGGATGAGAAGGTAAGCCCATCAACACCCAACGACGGTGAACTCCTTGAACTGGTCATGAGTCTCCGGCGAAAGCTTCGTTCGATCGGTGTCAGCGACGAAAGCATGGCTACGACGTTGCAAACGTTCGAACCGCTCGATCAACTGGATCTGGAGTCGATCAAAGTGCTCCTTGAACGAGAAGAAATGGATGCGTGATGATGAACGCTGAGTACGAGCGGATCAAACGGACCGTGAGCGCGTCGTTCAAGCCGGGAGTCACTCTGACCGACGAACAGCTTGTGGACCTGATCGAGCGCTTTCAAGAAGTACTCGGAGTGTCGACAGGGCTTGATCCGAGTGAGCTCCGCTGCATGGTGGATGAGCTCCTTGTCGAGATGGGGGCTGAGCAGGACGAAGGAGAACTCCTCGAAGGAGGCAAGCACGAACCTTGGTTGGCTGATGCCTTGGCCGAAGGCCGCGTGGACCCGGTTCGATGGAGGGCATTTCGGGACTGGCAGCAGAGCGGCACCGGAGGCCTCCCCCAGAAGGTTCTGGCCACCGTTGAGACCCAGACAGATCGTGTCGTGGACCTTCTCGGCGATCCCACAACCCCGGGAGTCTGGAGGCGTCGCGGGCTCCTGTTGGGAGCGGTCCAGTCCGGCAAGACCATCAACTACTTGGCCATCATGAACAAGGCGGCGGACGCTGGGTACAGAATGTTCGTCATTCTCACCTCGAACACGGATGAACTCCGGAGGCAGACCCAGGAACGGGTCGAAGAGGGATTCGTGGGATCCAGCACGCGGGAGAACGCACTTCACCAGCGGGTGGAGAAGCACGGGTTCGGAATAGGGGTCAGGCATCCGGAGATCCCGAGAAAGACGATGACACTGACGACGCGTTCACGAGACTTCACCTCAGCTGTGCGATCTGCACAGGATGGCATTGCCAGGCCCTCCGAGGAGTCGGGATACGTGTATGTCGCGGTGATCAAGAAGAACGTCCACGCACTTCGGTCCCTCACGAATTGGTTGGCGCCGGAGAATCGGGAGGGAGAGTTGTCGTTGCCGTTGGTGGTCATCGACGATGAGTCCGACAACGCTTCGGTGAACACCTCCGCGGAGGACGAGAACCCAACCGCGATCAACGCGGGTATCCGGACGTTGCTCCATGCCTCCCGCCGATCGAGCTATCTGGCGGTCACTGCGACACCGTTCGCCAACATCTTCATTGACGACCAAGCCCAGTACAGGTCTGACAACTCCGGGGTCATGGAGGACCTCTTTCCGAAGGACTACATTCTCTGCCTCGCATCCCCCTCGAATTACTGCGGCGTCGAGTACTTCTTCGGGACTCCGGATGAACCGAGGAACTCGCTCGTGCACGAGATCCGGGACATGGAAGACCTGCTTCCGCTCAAGCATCGGAACGGACAGCGGATTCTCGGCATCCCGACTTCCCTCGAGAATGCGGTGGCGACATACGTTGTTGCAGCCACAGTCGCGGGCATTCGCGGGGTGGCTCGGAGCGGGACTTCCATGCTCGTGAACGTCTCCCGGTTCACCAGTTCCCAGGAGTCGGTGGCGGACCGCCTGCTCGGGTTGGTGGAGGAGTACCGGATGGCCGTGAACCTCCACTCGGACCGTGCCGCGAGTGAGGCACCCGGACCGGTGTGGAGTGCGCTTCGCGATGCCCACCGTCGTGGCGCACGCGGAATCGAGACGGAGCGCTATCCGACCTGGGAAGAGGTCGCCTCGAGAGTCGGGGGGACTCTGAACGCAGCGCAGGTCCGCTTGTACAACGGCCGTGCGGATGAGTGGAATGAAGAGCACGTGGAGGATCCGTCGGATCGTCGGGTGCAGATCGCAGTGGGAGGACTCAAGCTCAGCCGAGGACTCACCCTGCCGGGACTGATGGTCAGCTACGTCTACCGCAATGTCTCGGCCTCTGATGTTCTCATGCAGATGGGTCGCTGGTTCGGATACCGGGACGGATACCAGGATCTCCTCTCGGTGTGGATGAACCCTGAGCTGTGCGACAACTTCCGCTACACCGGCGAGTCGGTTCAGGAACTCCGCCGCGACTTGAGGTCGATGCGTGAGCAGGGCCTGACACCGAAGGACTACGGGCTCAAGGTCAGCACCCGGCCGGAGTCCCTGTTGATCACTGCACGGAACAAGGCGCGCTCGAGCAAGACCCTGGAGCGGGTGGTGACCTTGTCCGGACAGCGGATCGAGACCACCAGGCTCTGCGCGGATCTCGACCTGCAGCGGACGAATGCCTTGGCTGCGGACCGCTTGGTGAGCCGGTGCGAGTCCGAGGCCGCGCGCGTGGCCGATCTCCGAAGCACTCGACTGATCGTGTGGAGCGGAGTGGGACGTCACTTCGTCGAGGAGTTCCTCAATGCCTACAAGGCTCCACGCACCGACAGATACTTCGGGGCGCTTGACCCGGTGAGGCAGTTCGTCAGGGACGGGGCCTGCCCACGGGAGTGGGATGTCGCTCTGGTTCCGGGCGAAGGCGGAGCCCGAGCCTTGGGCGGGGTCACCCTGAAGTCGGTGGTCCGACGCATGGCATTGACGGATCCGGACAACGAGAACCCGGGCAACGGGAGGGAGCTGAGGGTTTCAGGACGATCAAGCCGCCTTGCGGGTGGCGATGACGTCGAGAGACTTTGTCGCATCACAGGGAATGGGCGGGCGCCGGTGCTTGCTGGCGGGAAGAGGAATGTGCCCGAGACGGACTTCTACCCGCACTTCACGCGTCCCGCGATGATGATCTATCCATTGGCACCCTCGTCGAAGTCCGATGAAGCTGTCGCGAGTTGCGGTTTCGTTGAGGGGGTTCCGTTGGTGGGGGTCAAGATGGTGGTGCCCGGTGAAGGGAACGGCAAGAATTACAGGTTCTCCATGCAGGTGAACACGGTGCTCGTGCGACAGATCTACGGGGAGGACACTGATTATGAGAGCTGAACGATGTAGCTCTTCAACCCGGCCCAGAGGAATGGAACTCCCGATGGAAGAGGCATCAAATGTCTGAACCGACAATCGACGACTTCCGTGCGGGTGAGTTGGCTGACATCAGGACGGAGGCATACGCGGTGGGGGAGAGCCCTCATGACGTGTTTGCCGATCGCTGTTCTGCTCTTCTGCTCGATCACGACCAGGTCGACAACATGACCACGCTTCAGTTCATGGGGATCGGTGCGCGAGGGCGAAGGCTGGCGATCGACGGCTACGACATCGAGGACCCGGATGAGTCGGCCTCGTTCATGATCTGTGACCTGGATGAGGGGGAAGAGCATGCGACGATTCCTGCGTCCGAGGCGCGTCGTGTGCTTGCACAGTTGCGCGCGTTTGTCGAGGACTCGGTCCAGGGTGACTTCATCGAAGGGCGCGAGGAGAGCGATCCTGCTGTTCAGCTCGCGTTCGATCTTCGCACGCAGTTCTCGTCCTTCTCGCGGATCAAGCTGTTCCTCATCACCAACCGACGTCTGAGCGGCCGCGAGAGAACGTTCCATTCAGAGACGCTCCTTGGAAAGCCTGTCGAGTACCACGTGTGGGACCTGGACCGTCGCTTTCAGGAGGATGTCTCTTCCAACAAGTGGGATCCGATCATCGCCTCTGTTGGGAAGTGGGTCGAGAGAGGTCTTCCAGTCGTACGGTCCCCTTACGTGACTGAGGAGATGGAGACCTACCTGACGGTCCTTCCCGGATCGATGCTTGCGGATCTCTACGAGACCTATGGTTCCCGGCTCCTGGAGCAGAACGTGCGGTCCTACCTCAGTGCCCGAGGAAAGGTGAACCGGAGGGTCAAGGAGACCATTCTGGGACATCCGGAAAAATTCATTGCCTACAACAATGGAGTGACGGCGACAGCGAGCTCGGTCGAAATCGATTCGGAGGGCCATCTCCGAGAGATCGTGGACCTGCAGATCGTCAATGGGGGGCAGACAACCGCATCGCTGTACTACACGCGCAAGTCCTCAGCTCGAGGGGTCTCAGATCTGTCGCTGGTGGGAGTGCCGGCCAAGATAGTCGTCGTGGACCCGGAGGTCGCCGTCGACTTGGTGCCGGAGATCTCGAGGTACACCAACAGTCAGAATGCGGTCTCCGAAGCTGATTTCTTCTCGAACAGCCCGTTCCACCGTCGTCTGGAAGAGCTCTCCCGGAGGATCCTGACTCCGACACGGCCGGGGGATCCCTACTCGACCGGGTGGTTCTACGAGCGCACGCGTGGCGCCTACCAGAACGAGATCAACCGGGGGACCGTCGCCGAATCGAGACAGTTCAAACGTCGATTCCCCAGGAGTCAGTTGATCACGAAGCTGGACGCTGCAAAGTACTTGGTGACGTGGGACCAGAAGCCCCACGTGGTGAGTTCCGGTGGCCAGAAGAACTTTCTGGCCTTCGCCGCTTCGGTCTCAGGGAGGCTGGGCAGCGATGACACATGGGTCAATGAGGAGTACTACAAGCAGCTGGTCTGCAAGGCCATCATCTTCCGCGCACTGCGACGTCGCGTACTCAACGCTGATTGGTACTCGAAGGGCTACTTGGCCAACATCGTCACGTACTCCATCGCAAAGCTGGCACACGACCTGGGCAGGGAGCGTTCCAGGGCGTCAATCGACTGGGCGAGGATCTGGCGCCTCCAAGCTGCCCCGGAACAGGTCCTCGACTGCTTGGAACTGTACGGGCGTGATGTCCTGGCAGTTCTCACCGATGACGGCAGGCCCACCCAGAACGTGACCGAGTGGGCCAAGAAGGAGTCCTGCTGGACCCAGGTGCGAGCGGGCCGGACGCACGTCGACCACTCATTGTCCGACTGGCTGGTCGATGAGACCGTTGTCAGGGAAAAGGGAAGGGATGCGAGTCGGATCCAAGCAGTGGACAACTCGATCGGTGACCAACTCAAGTTCGTCAATGCTGACGACAGAGCTCTGAGAGCACTCCTCTCATTCGGTCAGGGAGTCGGACGCATCTCCCCCAAGGAGACGAGCATCGTCAACCGTTGCCTCGCGGGTCAGCTCCCGTCCCCCGCACAGACCGGGGTTCTTCTGAGAATGCTCGCACGGCTCAAGGAGAACGGGTTCAGGGATCCGTACTGGGATGCGGCCTGAGCACTGCTCTGACCTGTGCGGCTGTGGCCCGCGGATCCTCGTGCTCCCAGAACCTGAGCACAGTCCATCCCTCTGCCTGCAGTAGAGCCGTCGTGTTCGAATCGCGTTGTCGGTTGGACTCGAGCTTCGATCTCCACCAGTCTGCGTTGTGCTTCGGAGGAACCGAATGGGTGGGGCAACCGTGCCAGAAGCAACCGTCGACGAAGATGGCCACCTTGGCGCGTGGGAATGCGATGTCGATGGTCCGTCGGGGACGTCCGGGAACGGGGAACTGGATGCGATAGCGCAGTCCCATCGCGAAGAGTTCGCGTCGAAGGGCCAGCTCCGGCGAAGTGTCGCTCCTGGCCTGGGAGACCATCCGGGACCGGACTTGGTCAGTTGGTGCCTCAGGCTGCATCCGATTGGGTCGCATTCTCGGACGTTGCGCTCTCAACTGGTTCTTCGGGCATCGGCACCACAGTGGTCGGGAAGGCTCCGACCAAGAGCCTGCCCACGGCTTCACCGATCTGTCTGGCCAGCAGAGGCGGAACGGCATTGCCGATCTGCTGGTACTGGGCGGTCCGTGGTCCCATGAAGTAGTAGTTGTCCGGGAAGGTCTGCAGCCGGGCGGCCTCGCGGACGGTCAAGCTCCGCATCTGCATGGGATCGGGATGGATGAAGTGATGACCGTCCTTTGCCAGGTGCGCGACAATCGTCGAGCTGGGATTGGACCAGGCCTGGACCCAGAACCGGTCGGTGAACGGTGTGTCCTCCCGCTGGATG
Organism: Actinomyces polynesiensis; assembly: GCF_000820725.1. Lineage (GTDB taxonomy): Bacteria > Actinomycetota > Actinomycetes > Actinomycetales > Actinomycetaceae > Pauljensenia > Pauljensenia polynesiensis. The sequence goes on from NZ_CCXH01000110.1 coordinate 8,838, forward strand.
TTCTTGTGCTCGGGGACCAGTTCCACCGGGACGCTCTTGACGTTCGGCTGTTCCCTGCCGTCGGACAGTTCCACGAAACGGGCCCAGTAGAAGTAGCGCCACAGGTCTGACGGCATGTGTGCCCTTGCCTCGTGCTGGAGCACACACGTCAGGTTCTCGTCCTCGAGCCACTCCCGGAGGACCGGGTCGGCCACATGTGCTGGACCTCTGGGAACCCGAACCGATCCCCGCGGAGGAACCGAAGCTGGCAGTGCCCGGGTACCCAAGTGGTGACGCGAGGCGATCCTCGCAGAGCTCTGACGGATGTCCGACCACTGGACATCGGAGTCCGCGCGCCGCGGACTGACGGACGACCGGATGGTGGGAAGGTCGCCGATGGCATCCCGCACCGTGGTGTGGGCGCCCTTGACCAGTGTCGGTACAGTTCGGACCCTCCCCAGCACGTCCTTCCGGACTCCCAGCAGGATGACGCGTTGGCGCGCCTGGGGAATCCCGAACTGGTCGGCATGGATCAGGAAGTCGGCCGGTTCGAGGTCCTCGGGAGACTTGTCGCTGACCAAGGAGAAGACGGTGTAGGCATCGTCGAGTTCCAGGTCCCTCTTGATCTGGCGGAAGATCAGACTGTCCTTGTTCTTGGAGGAGAGCATTCCGCGGACGTTCTCCATGACGAACACCGGCGGTCGGAACGTGTCAAGGATGTGGAGGTACTCCCGGTACAGGAAGTGCTTCTTGTCCTCGGCGAATGTCTCGTCGTGGGTGCGACGGGACCTGCCGGCCAGGGAGTAGGCCTGACAGGGGGGTCCTCCGATCAACGCCCACGGCCGGTCGGAGCCCTGCTCGATGCCAGCACGGCTCAGCGCCGCTCCGATCAGGGCATCGTTCTCGGGGCGGTTCGCTTCCCCCAGCTCGAGGCGGGGCGAGCGAGCGAGCTCCTCGTTCAGCGCGCTTGCGATCTCGGGGACGGCTCGGAACTGCTCCTCGGTGATCTCACCGTTGAGGAAGGCGTAGTACTCGTCCGGGAATCCAGCTGACCGGACGGCCGCGCGGAGGATCAGGGTCTCGTGGGCCCAGTGTTCCTTCTCGATCGAGATGGCCGAGCGGAACGTGACTGCACTGCTGGCCCGGGAGAACCCTTCGTTGAGACCGCCGGGCCCGGCGAACAGATCCACCATCGGAATTTCCACAGTCTTCCTCTCTTCGCTCCCAGGGTACCAGGTTCGGAAGAGTTTCCACTGGACCGAGTAGGAGCATTGTCCACTGCGACGCATGCACTTCTGTCCCCCGACAAACCCAGCCCAGGACGCGTCGGAGTTGAGCAGTACCTCGGAGAGCTGAGGTGCGTGTCGTCTGCCCGTCGGAACACTCCGGTGTCACCTGGCTCCCGCGAGGAGATGTCCATTGCCGTTCATGCTCCCCAAGTTGCTCCGGTCCCACTCCGCGATGTCCCGGTGCTCGGGGAACGTGAGATCCTGGACCAGCAGGGACACCGCATCGGGAAGGTGGAGCATCGTGAGTTCGACAAGTGACATCCAGGGACAGGGCGCGACCGCGGGCCAGCCCGCAGGAGCGGCGCAGGGCGCCCAACCCCCGCAGGTTCGCGAACCGGGTCAACCGGCCGAATCCGCACAGCCCGGCACCGCGGGCTCACCGGCGTCGCCCTCGCAGGGTGCGGGCGGGCCCCGCGCCCCGAAGCACCCTCTGCCCGCCCCGACCACCCACACGACGCGCCACACCCAGGACATCGACGGCGAGGAGTGGACCTACGACGCCACCCTGGCCACCCTGCACGTCGACACGAAGAAGGTCGCCCCCGCCTCCTCCGTCTTCCACGCCGACTTCATCGCCCTGCCCGACGGCGCACACCCCGACCCGACCCGTCCGGTGACCTTCCTGTTCAACGGTGGCCCCGGCAGCGCCTCGACCTTCCTGCTGCTCGGGTCGCTGGGGCCGCGGCGCATCTCCTGGCAGGACCCGACCCCTGACCCCACGGCCGCCCCCACGGTCGCGCCCTACGGGCTCATCGACAACCCGCAGTCCCTGCTGCCCCAGTCCGACCTCGTCTTCATCGACGCCCCGGGCGCCGGGTTCTCCGAGATCGCCGAGGAAGCCAAGGCGGAGCTGTGGTCCGTGGACGGGGACGTCGCGGCCTTCGTCCAGTTCATCCAGCGGTGGCTGTCGGCCAACGGGCGCTGGAACTCGCCGAAGTACGTCTTCGGGGAGTCCTACGGCACCGTGCGCGGCTCGGTGCTCTCCTACGCACTCCTCGACGCGGGCATCGCGCTGAACGGCGTGGTGCTCCTCTCCGACATCCTCGACTACGGCCACATCGTCGGCACCGACGACCAGGCCTACATCGGCTACTTCCCCACCTACGCCGCCATCGCGCACTACCACGGGCGGGCGGGCGCGGGAGCGGTCCCCTCCTCCACCCCCGCGGACGAGGGCGACGCCGGTGCGGCAGGGACCAACGGGGCCGGCCCGGTCGCGGACCTCGGGGCACTACGCGCCCACGTCCAGGAGGCCCGCGAGTTCGCCGACGGAGCGCTGCGCCAGGCCCTCTCGCGCGGTGACCGGCTGGCACGTGCTGATGCTCAGGCCGTGGCCCGGAGGTACGCCGAGCTGGCCGGGGTGTCGCCCGAGTACGTGCTGCGCTCGGACCTGCGGGTCCTGGACCCGCGCTTCCGCAAGGAACTGCTGCGCGACCGGGGCCTGGTGGTGGGACGCTACGACGGGCGCGTGTCCGGCTTCGACCTGGACGCCGCCTCCGACGACGAGACCTTCGTGTCCGACGACGCCTTCATCAGCCCCGCCTACGGGGCCCTGGTCAACACCTACCTGCGTGAGGAACTCGGGTGGACGGGCACCCAGGAGCGCCGCGCCTTCTCCGAGATGGACTGGGAGTCCACGGAGCCGGGCAAGGGGTGGGTCTGGCAGCACAAGCAGCCCGGACACACGAAGACCATGTGGGACCAGACGCTGACGTACCCACAGGTCATGCCGGACCTGGCGGCGGCGCTGGTGCGCAACCCGCGCCTGAAGGTGCTGGTGGCCAACGGCTACTTCGACCTGGCCACGCCCTTCTTCCAGACCGAGTACGACATCGACCACCTGGGGCTGCCGGCACCCCTGCGCTCCAACATCGCCTTCACCTACTACCCGGCCGGGCAC
>NZ_CCXH01000111.1 GCF_000820725.1 Actinomyces polynesiensis
GCTCCAACATCGCCTTCACCTACTACCCGGCCGGGCACATGGTCTACACGAGCCCGGGCTGCCTGGAGAAGCTGGTGGAGGACCTGCGGGTCTTCTACGCGGCCGGTGTGGAGGCAGGGGTTACTGGGAGTGTGGCGGGTGCAGCGGGCACGACCGGGGCAGCGAGTGCGCGGGGTGCAGCACGCGTGTCGGCCGCCCTCGTGGACCTCTCCGACCTCGACGAACGCCCGGACCTGCCGCCGCTGGGTCTCAGCTGAAGGCTCTGTCGGGGCCGCTCCTTCACTCGATCTGTCGGTCGATGAAGCCGGCCATGCCAGGGACGGTGAAGGCAACAATGCCGTGGTCCGGGGCGTAGATCAGTCCTTTGTGGATCAGTCGTGCGCGGAAGAGCCTCTTGTCGGACTGACCCTGCTCCTGGACGAGATCTGCTGGCATCGGTGGGGGTGATCCCAGAAGAGCTTGTCCATGACGATGTGTAGCGACGTGTAACAGGTCGTTACACTCTTTTATGTTTCGTTACACCAACCGCGCGTCGACACTGCGTCCAGCCACGCCGCTGTCGAGCGAGCTCCAGGCAGTGTCGGCAGTCGGGGGAAGAAGAGGACTGTGGCATCCGTGGACCTCTCCGACCTCGACGAGCGCCCGGACCTGCCGCCGCTGGGCCTGGTCTGACGTCGCGGGGGCGCCGCAGGGCACCGGACGCCCCGCTATCGTCGGACCATGACGGATCGGCTCTCACGCGAGGACTTCTCCCGCAAGCTCGCCCCGCTCGACGAGGACGCGCTGCGGAAGGCCCTGTGGACGCTCTACTGGCGGGGAAGTGCCCAGATGCGGGAACGCATCCTGGACACACTGGATCCCGTGCGGGCCAAGGTCAGACGGGCGGCCGCCAACGCGCCAGCCGACGGCGCACTCACCCTGACCCGCATCAAGACCTTCGCAGCGCTCGCCCGAGCAGGCGCCTATCTCGCAGGCGACCGCCGGGTCTCCCCCTCCCAGCGCACCAAGTGGCGCACCGAGTTCAAGGGGCTCGCCACCGATGCCGTCTCCGCACTGCGCGGTGAGGAGTCCGAGAAGGCGTCCCGCGCGCTCGCGATCCTCATCGACCTGGCCTGCGAGGTGGGTTCCTACGACTACTTCCGCTCCGAGGACGCGGTGGCCGCCGCCAGGTTCGTGGTCTCCGACGCTGCGGAGGCGATCTGGACGGTGGCACGCGCCCAGCACGGCATCACCGGGATGGCTGACCTGGTCGCCCCACAACTCATCCGCTGGGAGAGGCGCTACGGCTGGACGCGGTACGGGGAGGGCTGGGTCGCGGAGCATGAGCGCAGCCTGGCCGAGGTCCTCGCGCCGATGCTGACGAACACGGATGCCTGGGGCGCATTCGCCGCTGCCCATGTCCGTGCGCTCGACGGCCTCACCACCACTCGGCGACATCGGTACGACGATCCGGCGCACGACCGGGCCGCCAACCTGGCCCAGTGGAACGCCATGCTGCTGGACCGCCTCGTCGACACGGAGTACGAGCCGCTCCTCGACACCTTGGTGAAGCACCCCGCACTGGTCGGCTCGGAGCGCACGTTCCTCGCCTCCCGCCTGGCCCACCTGCGCGGGGATGACGAGTCGGCGCGGCGGCTGATCGCCCGGTGCCTGAAGGATGTGCCCGGACACAGTGAGTACCGGGAGTTCGCCCTCGTCCTGGGGTCCTCACCCGAGCAGCCGTCGTGAGCGGTCGGCCTCCCGCCGAGGGGTGGACGTCCCACCCAACGGCGGGGCTGGAGCGCCACCTCTCGGTGGGAACCCCTCCTCTCGGGATGCCCGTCCCCGGACCTGTCCGACCGGATCACGGCGTCCGCGTGGCGGCACGGGCCGCGGCCGCGACGTCCGCATCGACGCCGCGCGGGGGTCGACCAGTGCGCAGGGTCCCTGCCAGCAGTCCGAGGACGTCGAGCGTCGGGCTGCCAGCCGGGGGCGCCGCGAAGCTGTCCCTGGAGTCGTGCCAGCCGAGGTCGAACATCATCTCGCTGATGCTCCGGTCCCACAGTTCCGCAGGGGTCTCGCTCCCGGCGACGGCGAGGGCCGCCCAGCCGAACTGGCGCTCGGCGGTGGACTTCCCGAGCGGGAGCCGGCCCGTGATGTGGCGCAGGAGGGCCTCCGGGTCCTCACCACAGCGCCTGGCGGCCAGCGTCGGTGTGATGCGCCCCTTGCGCACGGAGACGAGCCCGAGGGCCTGAGCCGTGTCGCGCACCTGTGCGACGGGTGGGGTGAGGTCCTCGCGGTTGACCTTCCCGATCCACCACTCGGCGATGCCGGTGCGCCGCGCGACCTGCTCGACGTCGGCCGGCTTCAGGTACCCCGCAGCGGTGAGCCCGACGCCCTCGCCGATGACGTCGAGCAGGACCCGCAGGGGTTCCGTGAGCCGGGCAGCGGCATCGGCACTGACCTCGATGGGGCCGAAGGATGCGGGATCGGCGAGGGCGTCGCGCAGGAGGCGCGAGCCCCGGTTCCTCGACACCTCGAGCAGTGACGCGAGTTCCACGGTGACCGGCGCGGGCTCTACCGAGAGCATCGTGATCATCGCGTTCGTCCCCTCGAGGTCGAAGGCATCGGGATGCCACCCCTCGGGCAGCCAGGCGCGCCCGTCCTCGGCACTGTCGAAGACCTCCGGGCGCAGTGCATCATCGAAGCCGCTGCGCACCCACTCGGCGATCTCGCTGTAGCCCCACGCACCGCCGCAGTCCTCCGGTGGGCAGGCGAGCCTGCCCCGGAGGCACCGGGGGGCGGTCGGCGGGTCATCGAGCACCTTCTCCACGCGCAGCACGTGCTCCCACCCGTCGCCGAAGTCGTACTCGTACCAGAGACGGTCGCCCTCGGCGGCGACGACCTGGTCCAGGCGGACTCCGTCCTCGAGCAGGCCCTCGTCACCCTCGTCGAGGTCGAAGGAAGTGAGGAACTCCGGAGCGTTGCGGCCGTTGCCCGTGCGGAAGCGGTGCAGGTGGCTGTCCGTCCACCCCATGGCGGCCTGGAGCACGTCGTGGAGGCGGGGGAGAGTGATGTCCCCGGGGACCTCGATGCGCCGCCAGACGGGCGGTTTGGTGCGCAGGAGGTCGACCCGGATGCGGAAGCCCCTCGTGGTCGTGGGGACGGGGTGGAGTCGGGGCCGAGGGTGATGCCAGGTGTCAGGCAGTCCGGGCCCGCCGCCGGGGAGTGCACCGGGGAAGCCGCCGGAGAGCAGTGCTCCGATCTGTTCCGGGGTGGCATCGCTCAGGAGTTCCTGGATGAACCTCCGGAGGTCCGGCGACTCGAACTCGTTGTCGGATGTCATCTGGTTCCCCCTGGTTCCCCTGGTTCCGCAGAACGCACTGAACAGACAGGGTAGCCGGTCGTGGTGGTCGTGGTGGTCGTGGTGGTCGTGGCGGTCGCTACAGGAGCGCCGAACGGTGGACTTCTCACCGAGCGGAAGCGCTATACCCCTACCGTTCGGTGAGAAGTCCACCTCTCGGGATGCCCACCCGTTGATGCCCACCCGTTGATGCCTACCGCTGATGCGCCCTCCTGACGGCGCACCCAACGGGGAGCGGATTCCACACCGAGTCGTGCAGCACGGGTTCCGCGCTACACTGGTCCCATGGCCAATCTGACGATCACGGTGGACGAGGAGACGCTCAAGCGCGCCAGGATCCGGGCCATTGAGCGCGGGGAGTCCGTCAACCAGTACCTCGCCCGACGCCTCGAGGAATACGCGCGCGGCGACGAGCTCCGGGAGCGCAGGGACCGTGCGGCGCACGCCTTCGTCGAGCTGTCGCGACGGATCAGCGGCAGCAGTGACGGTGCAGGCTGGACCCGCGAGGAGCTCTACGAGGATGACACCCGTGGTGGCCTGCGATGAGGGTCTTCTTCGACACGAACGTGCTGGCCTACCAGTTCGACGACAGTCGTCCTGACAAGCAGGCTCGTGCACGGGAGGTGTTCGCGGATGCCGCCGCCGATGCGGTCATCTCCACCCAGGTCCTCATCGAGCTCCACTCCGTGCTGACCCGGAAGCTCGGACGCACACGCACAGAGGCGTTCGAGGCTCTCTCGGCCCTGGACCTGGAGACCGTGGCTGCTGATGGTCCTCTGGTGATGGCGGCAGCGGAGACGTCCGCCGTCCACGGTCTCTCGATCTTCGACGCGATGGTCCTGGAAGCTGCCGCCAGGGCCGGGTGTCGGGAGTTGTGGACGGAAGACCTCGCCCAGGGGAGCAGGCTGCGTGGTGTGCTGATCGTCAACCCCTTTGCCGATGGGGCCTGAACTCGGTGCCCGCCCCCGGAAACTCCGCAGTGCCCAGCGAGATCACACGACGAAGGAGGCAGCTGTCCTCGTGGCACCGCGCATTCGCTGAGGCATGGGGTCCTCCGGATGACCGTGAGTCCGCGCCCGGACCCAGATGTGCCGCCGACCTGTGCGGCCGACGGCACACCCTGCGGAACGGGGAGGCGGCCCCGCCCGCAGCTCCTCAGTCGCCGAAGACCCGGGCGATGTCCGGGTTCTCCGCGATGTAGCCGTCCAGGACGCGCTGGGCCACGCGGATGGAGTCCACCAGGGGGTGGGAGGCCAGCGCACGCCAGGCCAGGACCTTGTCGCCGTGGAACGCGGCGTCGATGACGAGTTCCTCGCAGCCCTTGACCGAGGTGACCAGACCCAGCTCCGGCCCGGACAGCGCGCCGACCCGCAAGGGGTGGACGCCCTGGGCGTCCACGACGCAGGGGACCTCGACGACGGCGTCCTCGCGCAGCTGGGGGACCAGCAGACCCGAGGGGTGCGCCTCCGCGCCCGACCCGGTCGCGCCCGACCCGGTCGCGCCCGGCCCGGTCGCGCCCGCCCACGGCGTGTCCGAGTTCGCCACGTCCAGGATCATCCGTGCCGGCGCACCCGTGGAGACGGCCGTCATGAGGTCCAGTGCCACCTGCTGGTATCCGCCCCCGGCGATGTCCTCCTCGCGGCGCCCGTCGCGCTCGGACTCGTCGCGGGCCTCGGCCATGTAGGTGGCCTCACGTTCGTCGTGGGTCTGGGTCCACAGCTTGCCGGCCAGGTACTCGTGCTCGGCGGCCGCCCGGTAGAACTCACCCTGCTGGCGGTCCAGGAACTGCCCGCGGGTCTCCTCCTCCTCACGGATCCGCGTCACGGACTCCCGGTTGAGGTAGTAGTAGAAGAGGTACTCATTGGGCAGCATGCCCAGGGCGCGCACCCAGTCGGGGCCGATGACGCGCGCCTCCTCGATGTGGTCCAGCAGCGCGTCATCACCCAGGAGTCCCGGCAGGCGGTCCTCCCCGCCGACCTCCAGCGAGCGCAGCCAGCCGAGGTGGTTCAACCCCACGTAGTCGAAGGACACCGCGGAGGCGCCCTCGTCGACGCCGGAGACGGCACCCGCCCCGAGTCCCAACGCGGCCGTGGCGCGCCGGACCAGGCCGATGGGCGTGTCGCAGATGCCGACCACCCGGTTCCCCAGCACGGTGCGCATGGCCTGGGTGATGATGCCCGCGGGGTTGGTGAAGTTGATGACCCAGGCCTCCGGCGCGAGGTCGCGCACCGTGCGCGCCAGCTCCATGGCCACCGGGATCGTGCGGAAGGCGTAGGCGTACCCGCCCGCCCCGACCGTCTCCTGGCCGAGGACGCCCTGCTCGAGTGCGATGCGCTCGTCGAGGACACGCCCGCAGGTGCCCCCGACCCGGATGGCGGAGAACACGAAGTCAGCGCCGCGCACCGCCTCGCGCAGGTCGGTGGTGGTCGTGACCCGCGGCGCGCGGGGGAAGTCGAGGTCGCGCAGCACCGCGGCCATGACGCCCAGGCGGGAGGTGGAGATGTCGTAGAGGCAGACCTCGTCGACGACGAGACCCGGGTGCGTGCCCTTCCCCTCGCGGGCGGCCGCCAGGACCTCCACGATCTGGGGGACGCGGAACCCGCCCCCGCCTGCGATGACCAGCTTCATGCGAAGAGCACCTCCGTGTCCGTGCTCCCCAACAGGGGAAGGGGGGCGGTTGTGGGGTCAGTGGTCGTGATGACCGTGTCGAGGTCGCCGGCCGTGCACACCGGCAGCAGCCCAGACCCGGGGAACTTGTCGGAGGTCGCCAGCAGGCAGGTCCGCTCCGAGCTCGAGATGATGGCGTGCTTGATGGGGACCTCCGTGCCGGTCGAGTCCAGCACCGTCCCGTCGGGTCGCACGCCGGAGGTCCCGATGAAGGCGATGTCCGCGCTCAGCTGGGACAGGGCGTGCTGGGTGAGGGAGCCGACCATCGACAGGTAGGAGGGACGCAACAGTCCCCCCAGGACGATCAGCTCGGTGGTGTGGTCGTCACGCAGCTCGTCGATGACCGCCAGGGAGGCGGTGACGACGGTGACGTCACGGCCGCGCAGGTGGCGGGCGACCCGGGCGCAGGTGGTGCCGATGTCGATGAGGACCACGTCGCGGTCCTCCACGAGGGCGGCCGCCGCCTTCCCGACACGGTCCTTCTCGTCGGCGGCGCGGGTGGCGACGTGGGCGAAGGGCTGGTCGTCCTCGTCAGGGGTCCCCCCGCCGCGCACGCGTTGCAGCTTCCCCTGGCGGTCGAGGTCGTTGAGGTCGCGCCGGATCGTCGACTCGGACACGTCGAGCTGGGCCGCGAGGTCGCCGACGGATGCCCCGCCCTTCTCCCGGACGAGGGTGAGGATCGCGGAACGCCGCTGCTGGGGCAACATGACTGAATCGTAACCCAATTGCCATCAATTTCGAGCAGATATGAGCACAAGCGGTCACACATCAGGTAAAGTGACGGTCAACAACGCGGTCCCGTCACAGGGAGGAGTTCGCAATGGGCAATGCCGTCCCCGCTCGTCAGGGCGTCCGTGGGGAGTCGTCCCCGGACGCCGGGGCCCGTGCGGCCGTGGCTCGTGGTGGTGCGGCCCCTCCCGCTGGGCCCGGCGCCGGTGCGGCGCCTGCGGGCGGGCGCAGTGCCGGTGTGTCGCCCGACGGCGGCACGGACGGGCAGGTCTGCGTGGCGGGGCCGGTGTTCCTCGACGTCGTCATGGGCGGACTGCAGCACGCCCCCCGCCCCGGCGAGGAGCAGTGGGTGTCCGACTGTGCGGTCATGCCCGGGGGAGCCGCCAACCAGGCGGTCGCGCTGGCCCGCCTGGGGGCACCCACCTCCCTGGTGACCCACCTCGGCGAGGACGACGCGGGTCGACTGGTGCAGACCATGCTCGAGCGCGACGGCATCGACCTCTCGGGGGCGGTGCGCCTGCCCCGCCAGTCCGTCACCACTTCCTTGGCCTTCGACGGCGACCGGGCGATGACCACCTTCGGCACCGACGCCACCCCACCCCTGGCCACTCTCGCGACCGCGCCCGCCTGTCTCGTCTGTGACCTGCGCGCGATCCGCGACAACCGGGAGACGCTCATGCGCTGGCGGGAGGAGGGCGCCGCTCCCTGGGTCCTCGCGGACGTGGGCTGGGACCCGACGGGTCGCTGGGACCCCCACGACCTGGACGTGCTCGACCTCGTGGACGTCTTCACCCCCAACGAGGCCGAGGCCCTGCACTACACGCGGACCGCGGACGCCGCCTCCGCGGCGCGTGCCCTGTCCGAGCGGGTCGGCACCGTCCTCCTCACGCGTGGCGCCCGAGGGGTGCTGGCGAGCTCCACCACCCAGGAGGTCGAACTCCCCGTCGTCCCCGTGCCCGCCGTGGACACCACCGGGGCGGGGGACACCTTCTCCGCGGGTTTCGTGTGGGCGCACCTGCACGGGCTGCCCCTGCGGGCAGCACTGACCACGGCCGCGCTCGCGGCCTCCTACACCGTGGGTCGTCCGGGGGGATCAGCCTCCTCACCGACCCTCGCAGAACTCGCGTGCTGGACACGCGCGCAGGACCTCCCCCAGGAGTACGACACGGAGTTCCTGGATCTGATCGACGACGTGGGCGAAGGCCCACGCGGATGACACGAGAGGACGAGCCCCATGAAGAACCGCACGTTCCGGTCGATGGCGGCAGTTGCCGCAGTATCCGGAGTCGCACTGCTCGGCGCCTGCGCCCCGACCGCCGGAGGTGACTCCGACTCCGCGTCGGGGGAGTCCGGCGAGTCCGGGTCCGTGGAGGTGTCCACCGACATCTCCTCCGCTCCCGCCCAGACCCTGACCGTGTGGGACCAGGAGGTCCGCGGCGGTCAGAACGAACAGATGGAACGCCTCAACAAGGAGTTCATGGAGAAGTACCCCAACATCACCATCAACCGGGTCTCCCAGTCCTTCGACGACCTGCAGACCACTCTCCGTCTGGCCCTCACCGGCTCCGATGCGCCCGACGTCGTCGAGGCGAACAACGGTCGCAACACCATGGGCCAGTTCGTGGCCGCCGGCCAGCTGACCTGCCTGGACCCCTGGGTGAGTGCCTACGGCTGGGACCAGGAGTACTCCCAGTCGATCCTCCAGTACTCCTCCTACTCCTCCGACGGCACCACCTTCGGGGAGGGATGCGTCTACGGCCTGCCCCAGGTCGGTGAGGTCGTCGGCATCTACTACTCCAAGTCGAAGCTGGAGAAGCTCGGGCTGGAGGTGCCCACCTCCTGGGAGGACTTCTCCGCCCAGCTCGCCACCATCAAGGCCGACGGGGAGACCCCGCTGATGCTCGGCAACGTCGAGAAGTGGCCGGCCCTCCACGTCTTCGGCCCGGTCCAGGGCGCCCACGTGGACGCCGACACCGTCCGCACCCTCGCCTTCGGCAACGCGGGCGCCTCCTGGGACACCCCGGAGAACATCGCGGCAGCCACCGAACTGCAGGACTGGGCGAAGGCAGGCTACTTCAACGACGGGTTCAACGGCGTCGACTACGACACCGTGTGGCAGGAGTTCGCCAAGGGGACCGGCGCCTACCTGATCGCCGGGTCCTGGCTCGCCCCCGACCTCGAGTCCGCCATGGGTGACGATGTCGCCTTCATCGCGCCCCCCAAGGCCGACGCCATGGACAAGGTCCAGACCACCGGCGGCACCGGGCTGCCCTTCGCCATGACGTCCGCCGCGAAGGACCCCAACGTCGCCGCCGCCTACATCGACTTCATCACCAACGCCGACGCCATGAAGGTCCTGGCGGAGACCGGCAACGTGCCCGTCAACGACACGGCCTCCTTTGCCGCCGATGAGACCGGTGTCGTCGCCGACGTGATGAACGCCTTCGACGAGGTGACCACGCAGGGCAACGTCCTGCCCTACCTCGACTACGCGACCCCGACCTTCGACCAGGTCCTCGGGGACGCCCTGCAGGGCCTGCTCGACTCCAAGTCGACCCCGCAGGAGTTCATCGACACACTGGAGACCGCTTACACGGACTTCACCGGCAAGTGAGACCCGTCCGCCCCGCCCTCGTCCCCGGACCACCGCCGACGAGGGCGGGGCGCCACGCGGCCCGGAACGGAGGACCCCATGAGCACCGCTGATCCCGGCACCACCCCGCCGGCGACCGGGCGCACCCCCGTGCGCGGCGGCCCCGCCCGGAGTGGGCGGGCGCCCTCGTCGCGCCAGCTCTCCAAGACACGCGGACGGACCGTGGCCTCCATCGGCCTCATGGCCCTGCCGCTGCTGGTCTACGGACTGTTCATGCTCTACCCGCTGGGGCGGGTGGTGCTCCTGTCCCTGTACCGGTGGGACGGGCTGGGGACCGGGGTGTGGGTCGGGTGGGACAACTACCGCACCACCTTCACCGACCCCCGCCTGGTGGGGGCCTTCGCCCACGCCATGGTCCTCATCATCTTCTACGCCGTGATCCCCCTGGTCATCGGGCTGGTGCTGGCGTCCCTGCTCGCGCGCTCGCAGGCGCGGGGCATCGGCTTCTTCCGCACCGTCGTCTTCCTGCCCCAGGTCATCGCGATGGTCGTCCTGGCCATCGCGTGGAGGCAGATCTACGCCCCCAACGGCCTGCTCAACACGACGCTGAGGGCGGTGGGGCTGGACTCCCTGACGCGGGCGTGGCTCGGCGACTACGACACCGCCCTCGTGGCCGTGGGCCTGATCGGGACCTGGGTGAGCACCGGGCTGGTGACGGTGCTGCTGATGTCCGGCATCGCGGGCATCCCCAAGGACTACTACGAGGCCGCGACCCTGGACGGGGCCGGGTGGTTCCGGCGCTTCTGGCACATCACGATCCCCGGTGTGCGCGCCGAGATCCTCGTGTCACTCACCCTGACCGTCATCGCGGCCCTGAAGACCTTCGACCTCATCTACATGACCACCTCGGGTGGGCCCGGCACGTCCACCACCGTGCCCTCCTACGAGGTCTACAACCAGGCCTTCCGGCTGGGGCAGGTCGGGACCGCGTCCTCGTTGGCGGTGGTGCTGACGCTGGTCATCTTCGTCATCAACCTGGTCATCAACCTGCTGGGGGAGAGGGAACGATGAGGGCCTCCCGCACGGAACGCGTGCTCAACTACGTCATCCTGACGCTCTTCGCCGTCCAGGCCCTCGTCCCCATCCTCTACGTCCTGGCCATGGCCCTGGGGTCCCAGACCATCGGGGACTCCTCCTGGGGGCACCTGGGCAACTTCGCAGCCGCCTGGCAGCAGGGGCACTTCTCCCAGTACATGCGCAACTCCGTGGTGATCGCCGTCATCGTGGTGTCGGTGGCGCTGCTGCTGTCCCTGATGAGTGGCTACGTGCTGGGGATCCTGCGACCCCGCGGGTCGAGCATCCTCTTCTACGTCTTCCTGCTCGGCATCATGGTGCCGTCTGAGGCCATCGTCCTGCCGCTCTTCTTCGACCTGCGCACCCTGGGCCTCACCGACACGGTGTGGGCGATCGCCCTGCCCCAGATCGCCCAGTCCCTCGCCTTCGGCACCTTCTGGATGCGGGCCTACTTCCGCGGCGTCGACCCGGCGATCCTGGAGGCCGCCCGACTCGACGGTGCCGGGGACGTGCGGATCCTGCGCTCGATCCTGCTGCCCATCGGACGGCCCGCGATCGTCACCCAGATCGTGCTGACCTTCATGTGGACCTGGAACGACTTCCTCATTCCCTTGGTGATGTCGCCCTCCGGGAAGCTGCGCACCGCGCCACTGGGCCTGGCCTTCTTCCAGGGGCAGTACACGCAGGGATCGACCCTGCTGGCCGCGGGTGCGGTGCTGGTGGCCCTGCCGATGGTGGTGCTGTACCTGGTCCTGCAGAAGCAGTTCATCTCCGGCATGACCGACGGGGCCGTCAAGGGCTGACACCCCTCACGACCGGCGAGGCGTGCCTCGGGGTGGGGGGAGGGTGGGTGGCCTCCGGACCTCATCGATCCAGGACGACGTCCACACTGTGCTCCGGGCTGAGGTCCAGGCGGCGCAGCAGTTGGGCGTTGAGTGCGACGACCACCGTGGAGGCCGACATCAGCAGGGCGCCGATGCTCATCGGCATGACGAAGCCGATGGGCGCCAGGACGCCTGCGGCCAGCGGCACCGAGACCAGGTTGTACCCGGCGGCCCACCACAGGTTCTGCTGCATCTTGCGGTAGCTGGCCCGCGACAACTCGATGACGGAGAGCACGGAGCGTGGGTCCGAGCTGGCCAGGATCACGCCCGCGGAGCTGATGGCGACATCGGTGCCCGCACCGATCGCGATGCCGACATCGGCCCTGGCCAGGGCGGGGGCATCATTGACGCCGTCACCCACCATCGCGACCTTGTGACCCTCCGACTGCAACTGCTCCACACGCTGGGCCTTGTCCTCGGGACGCACCCCGGCGAAGACCCGGTCGATGCCGAGGTCCCCGGCGACGGAGTCCGCCACTGCCTGGGCGTCCCCCGTGATCATCACGACCCGGACGCCGAGTGCGTGCAGGGCGTCCACGGCCTGGTGGGACTCGGGGCGGACCTCGTCGGCCAGGCGCAGGGCGCCGGCCACCTCCCCGTCGACGAGGACGTGGAGGATGATCGCCCCCTGCTCACGCCAGGAACCGGAGACCGGGAGCTCGGCGACGTGGCGTTCCTCCAGGAGGCGGGGACCCCCGACCTCCACCACTGAACCCTCCACCTCGGCCCGCACGCCCACGGCAGGGGAGGAGGAGAAGTCGGAGGCGGTGGGGACGTCCAGGCCACGGGAGTGGGCCTCCGCCGTGATGGCACGCGCCAGCGGGTGTTCGGAGTCGGTCTCCGCCGCGGCGGCCAGGGCCAGAACACGGTCCTCGCCCGTGCCAGTGGTTGCCTCCACGGCGGTGAGTGCCGGCTCGCCCCTGGTCAGGGTGCCGGTCTTGTCGAAGAGGACGGTGTCGACGGTGCGCATGGACTCCAGGGCGAGCCGGTCCTTGACCAGGACGCCCCCGCGGGCCGCGCGTTCGGTGGCGATGGAGACCACCAGGGGGATGGCGAGGCCCAGGGCATGGGGGCAGGCGATGACGAGGACGGTGATGGTGCGCACCACTGCGTCGCTGGGCTGGCCGAGCAGGGTCCACACGAGGGCGGTCACCGCTGCTGCACCCAGGGCGAACCAGAACAGCCATCCGGCGGCCCGGTCGGCGAGGCGCTGGGCGCGGGAGAAGGAACCCTGCGCATCCGCGACCAGCTTGCGGATGCCGGCCAGGGCGGTGTCGTCACCGACCGCGCTCACCTCCACCCGCAGTCCGGAGTCCGTGGCGACGGTGCCGGCGACCACCTGGTCCCCGGTGCCGCGGTGGACGGGTCGGGACTCACCGGTGACCATGGACTCGTCCATGGCGGCGGCACCCTCCACGATGCGACCGTCCGCGGGCACCGCGGCCCCCGGGCGCACCACCACGACGTCACCGACGAGGAGGTCGGCGGGGGCGACCGTGACGGTCCCGGAGCCGGAGACCTTCTCGGCCTCATCGGGCAGGAGCGCGGCCAGGGAGTCCAGGGCTGTGGAGGTCTGGGCCAGGGAGCGCATCTCGACCCAGTGGCCCAACAGCATGATGACCACCAGCAGGGCCAGCTCCCACCAGAACTCCAGGGTGTGGTCCAGCAGGTGCAGACTCGCCCCCCACGAGGCAAGGAAGGCGACGGTGATGGCCAGGCCGATGAGCAGCATCATGCCCGGCTTGCGTGAGCGGATCTCGGAGACGGCACCCGTCAGGAAGGGCCAGCCGCCCCAGACGTAGACGACGGTGCCCAGCAGGGGGGAGACCCACTGCGCCCACGCACCGGCAGGCAGGTCGTAGCCGACGAGGTGGGCGAACATCGGGCTGAAGGCGACCACGGGGACCGAGACCGCGAGCATCGTCCAGAAGAGGCGCCGGAAGCGGGCGACGTGGCCGGTGTGCCCGCCGTGGCCCATGTGCGACATGTCGTGGTCCATGCCGGGCATGGAACCCATACCCGGCATCGAGTCCATGGCACCCATGCCTGCCCCGGACATGTCGTGGTCCGTGTGGCCCGAGCCGTGGTGGCCCGCGTGGCTGTCGTGGTCCGCAGGGATGTGGTGGCCGGCGTGGTGGTCATGGCCGGTGTGCCCGTCGTGACCACCGTGTCCCGTGTCGTGGCCGGAACGACCCGTCCGGTGGGCGTGGTCGTCCTGGGGCCCGGGTGCGCTGTCGTGGCTGTGCTCATGCTCGTCTCTGGCGCTCATGCTCCCATGTTATACCCCATGGGGGTATCTGTCGCGGGAAGGGGACAACTGCTGCGCACCGGCACCCGCAGGACCCCGCCACCGACACGTGGTCCCGACGGCGGAGAGGTCCCACCGGGGGTCCCGGGCCGACGGGACGACGCGTCGGTGCTGTCGCCCACTGTCGCTCACCGTCCCTCCCGTCATCCGACCCTGCCCGGGGCGGGGCACGGGCCGGGGAAGCCTCAGCGCGTCAGCAGTCCGGCGTCGACGGGGACCTGGGACCCGGTGATGTAGCGCGCCCGGTCCGAGGCGAGAAAGAGGACGAGCTCCGCCACGTCGTCGACCTCCACCCATGGGACCGGCAGCAGGTTGCCGGCGGAGCGTTCGGCGATCTCCCGGGGCGTGGACCCCTCCTGTTCGGCCAGTCCGTCGTTGAACGCGGAGTTGACGCCGGTGGGGTGGATGGACACGACGCGCACGCCGTGCGGGGCCAGCTCGATCGCCCAGGACTTCGTCAGACCCACCAGGCCCCACTTGCTGGCCACGTAGTGCGACAGGTTCGCGAACCCACGCAGCCCGGCGACGGAGGAGTTGTTGATGATGACTCCCGACCTCTGTGCGACGAAGGTCGGGATGACGGCACGCGCGGTCAGCCAGGCACCCTTGAGGTTGATGTCGAGGACGGCGTCCCACTGGTCCTCGGTCATCTCCACGGCCCGGGCGTAGGACCCGACCCCGGCATTGTTGAAGAGCACGTCGATGCGTCCGAAGCGTGCCAGGGCCGCCGAGACCGCGGCCTCCAGGTCGGCGGCCTCGCGCACGTCGCCGGTGGCGGCGAGGAACTGGCCGCCGTTGGCCTCGATCTCCTCGCCCAGGGACTCCAGGGCTGCGGACTCGTCGGCCACGTAGGCGGGGTAGGAGAGGGGTCGGTCCAGGTCGAAACCCACCACGGCGGCGTTGTTGCGGGCGAAGGCGAGGGCCGCGGCGCGCCCCTGGCCGGAACCGGCACCGGTGATGAAGACGACCTTGCCGGTGAAGTCCTCGGTGGTGGGGGTGGGGGAGATGACGGGTTCTGGCATGAGGTCCTCCGGGTGGGTCGGGTCGCCGGCCGGTGGTCGGTGCGAGGCCCGGTGCGGCGCGGGTTGTCGGTGGTGGGGCCCGGCGGTGTCCGCTGCGTCGCGCGGGCGCCGGGCGTGTCCGGACCCGACGAGGGCGCCCCCGCACCGGGTCCCGTGGTGGGACACGGCCCCTCCGCAGGCGTGCCCGTGATGAGGAGGATGCCCCCTGCGGGGCACTGTCTCGGTCGTCGAACCGCCATCCGGGACCTCGTGAACGGGTCCTCGGACCCCGGTGGCACCGACCGCACCGGCGTCGCGTGCGGCGCGGCGGGTGCGCGGTGCCCGGTGCGTGGAGGGGACCCGTGGGTGGAGTGCCCGGCGGGTGCGCGGTGCCCGGTGCGTGGAGGGGACCCGTGGGTGGAGTGCCCGGCGGGTGGAGTGGCCGGTGGGTGGAGGGGACCGGTGTGGTCAGGACTCCCGGTCGGGTGTCGGGCCCGCCAGCTCGCCGGGGGTGGCGTCCTCGCCCTCGTCCCGCGCACCCGGGTCGGTCATCCGCGCCAGGCGACGGTCGATGCCGCCCCGGCGCATGCTGTCCAGCAGTTCCGTGCCGTCGCTCCCGTACCAGACCGGGATGTCCTCGGGCACGGACCAGAGGGCGTCGGGGACCAGGGGCACGGGCGTGCCGTGGGCCAGGACCTGCTCGAGCTCGGACAGGGAGCGGATGGCGATACCCGCCACCCGGTCGGGGTGCTCGCGGGAGAACTCCGCGTAGATCATCGGGTCGCGCTGCCCGTCATCGCCCACCAGGATCCAGCTCACCTGTGGCAGGTCGGAGGCCAGGCGGCGCAGCTCGCGACGCTTGTGCGCGGGCCCGGAGCGGAACCAGCCGCTGTTGGAGGGGCCGAAGTCCGTCATGAGGAACGCCCCGCGGGGATAGTGCAGGCGCGCCAGGAAGTCACGCACCGTGGGCACCACGTTCCACGCACCCGTCGACAGGTAGACGACCGGGGCGGGCAGCAGGCCCTGGGGCAGGGTGGTGGGATCGGTCTCCTTCCGGTGCTGGCGTCTGCCGGCCACCAGTGCCACCCGGTTGAGCATCTCCGCCATGCCGGGCACGGCCTCCCGGGAGGAGACCCAATCCAGGAAGGCGTGCTTCACCGCGACCAGGAGGCGCGGCACCATCGAGACCATCACCGTGTCGTCGATGTCGGAGACCAGACCCAGGTGCTCCCCGTCACCGACCACGCGCAGGGCGAGGTGGGTGGGGGCACCGGCGCGCAGGCGCGCACCCGGTGAGCGGCCTGGGTCCGTGCCCGTGCCCGGTGCCGTGCCCGTCCCCGCGCTCGCGTCGCCCTCGTCGCCCCGGCTCCCGAGGGGCCGCAGCCTCCCCGCCACGAGCTCCACCCGCAGGGGGGTGTCGCCCTCGTCGATGCCGGCCGCCTCGACGTCACCCGCGTGGAGGACCTGCAGGGTGGCCTGGTGCCAGCCGGGGGTGAGGCCGTGGTCCAACAGCGTGAGGTCGACGTACCCGCCGGCGTCGGCGAAGGTGATGGTGCGGGCACGCCCGCAGGTCACCAGGACGGGTTGGCGGGGGATCTGCGCGTCCATGAACTGTCGCCACCCGCGACGTTGCCCCAACCAGTCGCGCTGGTCGCCGGTGCGCGTCATCAGCGCGCGTCCCAGCACCCGCGCCGTGGACTGTGAGCCGTAGCCCCCGAAGGCGATGATGCCGGGGTAGCACCCGGTCCACCCCAGGTAGCGCGCCAGCAGCGTGCTGGTCCGCTCGTCGAGGGCGGCGACGGCCGAGAGCAGGGGGGAGGGGGACTCGTCGTCGATCATCGGGTGGGTTCCTGGAGGACGGGGGGACGGCCGGGCATGGTCCCATCATCGCGCAGTGGGACGTGGAGGGGCGGATCTGGCCCCTGCGGGTGTCGAGGAGCGGCCGCGCCCCTGTCGTCAGGGGGTGTGGACGGGGCCCACCACCGCCCCCGCATCCCCGCCGGGTCCGGGAACTCCCAGGGTTCTCCCCGATGCGCGCGTGCCCCGGCACTGGGATGATCAGGGGTGAACCTATCTGGAGGGACCACAGCCATGGCTGAACAGAATGACGACAAGGCACGCACCTTCACCGAGCGCATCGAGGTGGCGGGCAGCGAAGCGGTGGCCACCATCAAGAAGCTCGTCGCCGACGGCGACGTGCGGCGCATCATCATCCGCGACCAGCAGGGCAAGCAGCTGCTCGCCGTGCCCATGAACGCCGGTGTCGCCGCAGGTGGCATCGCGGTCCTCGCCTCCCCGACCGTCGCGGCCATCACCGCGCTGGTGGCCGTCCTGGCCAAGGTGCGCCTGGAGGTCGAGCGCACGGACGTCAACCCCAGGGGCCCCGTGGTCGACGTGGAGGTCCACGACATCCAGGTCCACGAGCCCACGGCCTCGGGGACCGACACGCACGAGGACGGTCCCACCCAGTCCTGAGGTCGGCCTCCCTCAGACGGTGGGCGCCTCGCGGGGGGCGTCCCGCCCGAGGGTGTCCAGCAGTTCCCGGTCCGCCCTCGTCGTGTCCCGCCGCAGGCGCGGCAGACCGATGACCATGAGCGCCACCATCGCCCAGGCGCAGGCGATGACCACCAGGAAGCCGCCGTGCGCCCCCGCGGCGTCCACCCGGCGCCCACCCATGGCCGCACCGATGGAGGTCCCGATGTTCATGGCGGTGGACATCCAGGTGAGTCCCTCGGTCAGCTGGGTCGGTGGCACGACCTTCGTGATGATCGTGTTGACGTTGGTCATCGTCGGCGCGATCGTCAGGCCGGTGACCCACATGACCAGCGCGAGCACCACCAGGTTGCGCGCGAGCAGGAAGGTGGAGGCGCCCAGGGCCAGTGCCACGATGCCCACCCCGTAGAGCTTCCACAGGGGGCTGTGCCAGGTCCGCGCCCCGTAGACCAGGGCCGCGGTGAAGGACCCGAGCGCGAAGAAGGCCAGGAGCGGGCCCGCCAGGGCCGTTGCACCGTGCTCGTCGGTGAAGGCCACCACGGAGACGTCGTTCGCGCCGAACATGGCACCCGCCCCGATGTAGGTCATGGCCAGGCCGATCACGACGGGGTTCGCCAGGACGGTGGGGTGGCGTTCACCCACCTCGCGGCGGATGACCGGGGGCTCGGTGGCGCCCTGGCCGAGGAAGGCGATGCCGCCCACCGTCAGGAAGCCCACTGCCAGGACCAGCCCGGTCGCGGGGTGGACCAGGGTGCCCAGCAGGGTGGCCATGACGGGACCGACGATGAAGACGAACTCGTCGATCGCGGCTTCCATGGCATACGCCGTGGTCAGCTGCTTCTGGTTGGTGACCACCGTGGACCAGCGCGCCCGCACCAGCGCCCCCGGGGATCCCCAGGACGCACCCGAGAGGGCGGCCAGGGCGAACAGCGCCCACTCGGGAGCGTGGGCTAGGGCAGCGGCGACGAGGGCGACCATCGACAGGGCGGAGACGACCAGCGAGGGCGCCATCACGCAGCGCTGACCGCGGGTGTCCACCAGTCGCGCCAGCAGGGGGGCTCCGATGGAGAGCCCGATGATGTTGGCGGCGCTCACCGCGCCGGCCAGGGTGTAGTTCCCGTAGGTGGCCTTGATGAGCAGGATCGTGGAGATCCCCACCAGTGACATCGGCATGCGCAGGACGAACCCGGCCAGCGAGAATCGCCAGGCCCCGGGCAGTCGCAGCACGTCGGCGTAGGTGGAGAGCACGATCACCGAGTCTATTCGGGGCCCGTCGGCGCGGGAAGTGCCCCCGGGGTGCGGATGGTCACCCGGAGTGGGGCCCGAGGGTCCCGGGTCCGGTTGCCGCTCGGACGATAGGATCGCGCCGATTGCACACACCACGTGCTTCGGGGTCGGTGAAAGTCCGAACCGGCGGTGACAGTCCGCGACCCGTCCACGTTGCCTGCCGATCCGGCCGGTGACACGGATGGTTGACCCGGTGGGACTCCGGGACCGACGGTGAGAGTCCGGATGGGAGAGGCACACGTGGCGCCGGGACGACCGGCGGGCTGCTCGCGGCCTGCCCGGGCTGCACCCGGTGACGCGTCCGCGCCCGTCGCGCACACCCCGGAGCCTGAGCACAGAGGGTACGCGGACACCATGTTCACCGGAATCGTCGAAGAGGTCGGCACCATCGTCTCGACCGGTCCCGAGCCGGGAGGCGGCGCGGCCCTGAGGATCCGAGGTCCCCTGGCAGCCTGGGGCGCCAGGCAGGGCGACTCGATCGCGGTGGCGGGAGCGTGCCTGACGGTCGTGGACCAACCCACCGCCGAGGAGTTCGTCGTCGACGTCATGCCCGAGACACTGCGGCGCACCTCGCTCGGCTCCCTGCAAGCGGGATCGCCGGTGAACCTCGAACGCTCACTGCGTGCCGACGCCCGCCTGCACGGCACATCGTCCAGGGCCACGTCGACGGTGTGGGTCACCTCCTGCGGCGCAGCGAGGAAGGTGGCTGGGTCGAGCTGGAGGTCTCCGTGCCCGCACCCCTGGTCGGCCTGGTCGCCGAGAAGGGTGCCGTCGCACTGAACGGGATGTCCCTGACGATCACGCACGTCGGTGGCGGGGACGGGGACGCGCGGGAGCCGGGAGAGAAGGGCGCCGGCGAGGGCGGGCGGGAGACAGACGGGGGTGGGTGGCAGGCGGACGAGGGTGAGACCGTCGAGGGCGGTCGCGGCGTGGACGAGGGCGGTGCCACGGACGGTTCACTCGGTGTCGCCCTGATTCCCGAGATGGATACCCCATAAACGGATTCCTCCGATCTGCGCGCGAGGTCCTGACCTCGTCCCCGGTCCTGACCCCTGCGCCGACACTGCCGCGGGCACAGGCACAGTCGCAGCCACAGCTGTCTCCCCGTTCCCAGCCACAGCCCCCGTCCCGTTCCTGGTCCTGGCCCTCATGCTGCTGGATGACCGCAGCCGCGCACCGGCCCAGGCTCCACGGCCTCGGCACCGCGATCCCCGACCGATCTCCCCGACAGGGGTTCCGACCCACTCCGGTCCCACCGGGTCGAGTGGTCGCTTGGTCATGGTCCTGCTCCGGGTGCCCGGATACTCGGCCCGGGCCTCGTCCACGGGGCGAGTGCGGGCCCGCGTCCGCTACTGCGTGACCTCGAAGAACCCGTGCGCGCCCTTCTCCGCCAGGCTCATGGCGTGGTTGACGAAGGCGTAGCGGCCCGGCTCGTGCGCGGTGAACTCGACGAAGCCACCCTGGGCGGGCAGTAGCGGCAGCACCTGGGCGCCAGTCGTGCCCCGGGTGACGCCGTCGGTGGAGGTACCACCGGAGACGGAGGCGTGGCCCTCGCTCCACACCGTGTCGAACTGTGCGCCGACCACGTGGAAGGCCAGGGGCTGGTTCGGCCCCGCGTCGAGCACCCACACCCGCACCTTCTCCCCGACCCGGGCGGGCAGTGGATGCGCGTCGTACTGGAAGGCGCGCCCGTTGAAGGTCATGATGTCGGGCACGAGGCCCGAGATCTTCGTGGCGTCGGCGACCTCACCCTCGGCCCCCAGGTACTGCTCGCCCTGGACGAGGACGTACTCCCTGTCCGCGGGCGCCAGGTCGTCGGGCTCGATGACCACGGCGCCGTACATGCCATTGACGATGTGCATGGACATCGGTGCCGTCGAGCAGTGGTACATCCACACCCCCGAGCGCTTCGCCGTGAACGTGTACTCCAGGCTCTGCCCCGGGTCGATGGTGCGCATGGGCTCGTCGGGTGCGACGTCCCCGGCGTGGAAGTCGATGGAGTGGCCCATCGACCCATCGTTGACCAGGGTGATGTGGAAGGTGTCCCCGACCTTCCCGCGCAGCACCGGGCCGGGCGCGCTCCCGTTGTAGGTCCACACCGTGTGCGTGACGCCGGGTGCCAGGGTGTCCTGCTGCTCGGTGACGCGGAAGGTGTGGTGGTGCTCGGTGGAGTCCTCCGCAGCGGGCAGCTCGGCGGGGTGGGGGTCGCTGGTCCGTGCCTGCTCCAGCAGCTGGGTCGCGCTGGGCACCTGCGCGCTCGCGGAGGAGGTGCCGTCATGGGCGTGGTCGCCCGACTGGGTGGCGTCCGTCCCCGTCATCGACGAGGGCGACCCGGAGCCTCCCACGGCCCGGATCTCCAGCGTCATCCCCATCTGGCGATGACCGGGCAGCGAGCACCAGCCCTGGGTGTCGGCACCGATGACGCCGGCGTCCAGGGTGGCCGCAGCACCCGGGGCGATCGAACCGGTCTCCGCCCCGGAGGCCAGGACGAGGTCGTGGTACTGGTCGCCGGTGTTCTCGAAGGTGATGACCAGCTGGTTCCCCGCAGGCACCTCGATCGACGAGGGCGTGAACGCCATCCCCTCGACCCGGACGGTGACCTCGGTGGTCTCACCGGTGGGGGTGACGCTGCCAGAGGTGCTACCTGCGGACTGGGAGTCGTCGGTGGACCCGGGTGAGGAGGTGTCCGGGCGCAGCGCACCTGTCGGGTCCGCCAGCCACACGGCCAGGGTCGTGGAGACGACCAGCAGGACGCCCATGACGGCCATTGCTGCACGTGAGAGCCCATCGCCGCCACCGGCCGGTGGGCGCGGGCCCCGGCGTGCGGGTCCCGCGCCGGACCCCGTGCCTGACCTGGATCCTGCCCCTGACCCTGCCCCTGCCCCTGCCCCTGGCCCCGTGCCTGACCCGGAGCCTGGTCCTGACCCGGGTCCCGCGCCGGATCCCGTGCCCGCGCCCGAATCGGTGCTCGGTCCGGGACTCACGGGCGTTTCCGAGCCGGCGTCGCGTGCACGCCCATCAGGTGACGTGGGGGAGGAGGGGGTGGTGGGCTCATGCATCGGGGTCTCCGGGGTGCGGGTGCGGATCAGCCGGCTGGGACGGGGTCGGTGTGGTCGACGGTATCAACGGGACACCCCGGGGCCGTGGGATCCCCGGGGGCGCACCGAGGGTTGCACGGGCGGCGCGGGCCTGGATCACGCCCGCACGCGCGAAGAGCACGATGTCGGCCACGAAGGTCACGAGCACCAGCACCCACCACAGGGTGCGAGCCGCCGCGGGTGCGCCCTCGGTCGCTCCTGCGGGTGTGGAGGAGGCAGTCACGGTGGGGGAGGAGAGAGCAGTGGCCGCCGTCGTGGCCGCCAACATGACCAGGGCGGTGTTGCGCACGACCAGACGCGCGACCGAACCTCGTTCCAACTCGGCGATCCCGGTGCGCACCACCGACGGACCTCCCCCGATGACCACCGGCATCAGGTAGGACAGTGCGCCGACCAGCACCTGCAGCAGGCCGCCCGCCCCCACCACCGGCAGCCACGACAGGTTCGCATCTCGCAGGGCGGTGGCATCGGGTGCACGGAGGGCATTGACGCCCACGGCGACCGCTCCCATGAGGAGCCAGACAACCCCCGCGGCGGTGGACCAGGAGGGATGGGCCGCAGGGGCCTTGGCAGCGGCGGCTCGGACCAGGGGCACCAGCACCCCACCCCCTGCGGCCACGACCGCCAGGAGCACGCCGATGCCCACTCCCGGCATCCACTCGATCACCGCGCAGGTCGCGGCCCCCAGGATGCCCACCACCATCATCGGCAGCGCCCTCAGGGAGAGGCGCACCGCTGCGGGATCCATGCGGGTGCGCAGCATGGTCGGGCCCAGGGTGACCAGCGTGCCCGCCATGGTCAGTCCGATCCAGCCACCCACCCCCACCAGCGCATGGGCCACCGTCAGTCCGTCACGGGAGTCCAGGAGCCACCTCGGTGCCTCCTGCGCGAACATGGCCACGGTGATGAGTCCGGCCAGGGTGGCGCCGATGACCAGATGGGCGGCGGCCGCGACGTAGTAGCGGATCACCACCGCGAAACGACTGGCCAGGCGGGTCCGTGCGGCCAGCACCAGGGCGGTCCCGTGCCAGGCGATGACCAGCCCGACCAGCGTCGCGCCCACCACCGTGGCGACCACGGTGGCACTCCACATCCCCGCCACCAGCACGAGGAGCGCGGCGTTGAACACGAGGATGCGCACGGTATTGTCCCGGCCCGAGCGTCGGTCCCCGGGGGGCAGGTGGAGCAGGGCGCGGGCGAAGTACCAGGACCACTGGAGGATGGCATTGCTGAGCACACCCAGGGTGACGACGTGGACCATGGTCCACAGGGGCTGGGGGAGCGCGCCGCGCAGACCGAGCCCCACGGCCATCACGACCACGGCCACCAGCATCCACGCGGTGGTCAGGCGGTCGGTGCGCGCGACACGGGAGGTGCTCATGACGTCGCTCCCGACCGGTCGCTGCCGGTGGTGCCGGCGGTGGTTCCGGTTCCGGTGGCGGTTCCGGTGGTGGCGCATTCGTCTCCGTCGGCGACGCACCCGGAGACGCGGCGGGAGGCACGCACGATCAGGGCGACGGTCGTGACCACGAAGGTGAGCATCGCGACCACCCCGAGCGCGCCTCCCAGGCGCCAGGCTCCTTCGGCGGCGCGCACCCCGGAGACCACGCGGACAAGCAGGCCGATCTCCAGCAGTGCCCACACTGCCCACATCACCGGGTGGTAGGGCAGCTGGCGGCGCGCAATGGCAGGCACGATGATCGGTGCGTGGGCCAGCACCATCGACATGGTGAACCCGATGGTCAGTGAGTGCACCGCGATGTCGTAGGGATGTCCGGAGAGGGCGGGGCCGGCGACGAGCCACATGAGCGCCGGGACCAGCGCCCACGCGTAGCCGGTGAGCATGCTGGCGCCCGCCAGGCGGGGCAGGCCCGTCAGGCGCACGGTGCGCCGGGCGACGTCGTGCCAACCGACATCGACCACCAGCGCCGCCAGGGCCGCGCCGAGCAGCGTGTACCCCCATCCCGGGGCGGCCAGGGTCAGCGGCAGGGCCAGCACCAGGACGAGGGCCTCGGCCAGCACGCGGGGCTCCGTCCCCGGGGAGAGGAACGCGATGCGCGCCAGCTCCAGGCGCTCGCCGACGATGGTGAGCACCAGGAAGCCCAGCCACCACACCACCACGAGGGCGACGGGCAGGCCGCGCGTCCACAGTGCGATGCCGCCCAGACCGCACACGGCCCCCAGGAGCTGCACGAGCAGGGCGATGGAGCGCTGTCGGCGGAACCAGACGATCAGGTAGATGGCGCAGAGCGCCGCCATGGCCAGGCACCAGGCCAGTCCGGGCAGCAGGCGGGGGATCGCAGGGGAGGAGGCGCCCAGCAGGGAGGCGAGGGTGGTGGCGACCGGGGAGTCCGGGTCCGTGAGGAGGGAGGACGCCGCCACCTGGGCCAGTACGAGGGCGCCGCCCAACCCGCTGGCCAGGGGTGCCACATATGCCCACAGCGGTGCGTGGACCGATCGTTGACGCGGACCTGCTCCGGGAGAGGCCGACACCGCGGTGCCCGCCGCGGAGGCGCTGGACGTGGAGCTGTCGGCACCGGAGAGGTCGGGGGGTTTGGTGGGTGCGCCGGACTGGAGGGCGACGGCGCGCTCGAGGCAGACCGCGGTGCCCAGGAAGCCGAAGATCATGAGGACCCCGTGCACGTCGGCCAGTGGCGCCGAGATGACTGGCGCCAGGGCCCCCAGGCGCAGCAGCGCGGCGTTGAGGCCGGCCAGCAGGGAGACCATGGCCAGGAGCAGCAGGGCGAGGCGTCCCACGGGGAGGCGGGGGGCCGCCCGGGGCGGAGATGTGCGGAGTGGAGATGTGCGGAGTGGAGATGTGCGGAGCGGAGCGAGACCGGGCGAGGGCGCGTGCAGCGTCGTCGCCTGCGGTGGGTCCGAGCCGGGTGGGTCCGAGCCGGGTGGGTTCGAGTCGGTTGGGTTCGAGTCGGTTGGGTTCGAGCTGGGCGGATCCGTTCGCGGGGTGGTCACGAGCGGTGCGGTGGTGCCCGGAGCCGTCGACGGGCCCGGAGACTGCTCGCCATCCGCAGCCCCGTCCGGTCCCTGTCCTCGCCTCGCATCCACCTCTCCAGCCTATGGGTGCAGGTTGCATCGGCGGGAGCGGGACTTCTCACGTTCCTGGTGGTGGTCAGCGCATGGGACTGGCGGCGCACGGCTGGGCCGGTGAGGGGGTCCCCAACCACGTGCAGCGGTGATGTCCAGCAGTGTCGGCGTCTGACCGTCGATCGGGGTCTCGGTGCGTGCATCGGTGCAGGCGCGTTCCCACCCGCCCATCGGGCGCAGCGGGAGAGTCGGCCGGGCCTGCTGTCGTCGCCAGTCGAAGGTGCGCACACAGAGGTGGAGCAGGCTCGGCAGATCGGCACCAGCGTCCCGGAGCAGGTGCAGGTGCAGGTTGACCAGATCGTGCGTTCGCGCGTTGGCAGGAACGGCGACGGCGTGGAGTTTCTGCACGACCTGGTACTACGGGTCGACCAGTTCGGCGGGAGTGCAGTTCAGCGAGGGCGGAGCGGGCGCCGAACTGTGTGAATGGAGAAACTCCTCAGTCTCTGGTGGAGAAGTCCATCAGGATGTAGTGGAGAAATCCACTGGGTTCGCACGGGCTCGGTATGTGGAGAACTATCGACCCCGCGTCGTGGATGCCGAGTTGGCGGAGACCCTGAGTTCAGCCGGAGCACTGCTCGTCCAGGGGGCACGGGCGACAGGGAAGACGGAGTCGGCTCGACGCCTGGCCGCATCGGAGCTGAGGCTGGACTCCGCGGAGCCGCGTGCGCTGTTGGCGCGCGAGCAGCCAGCAACCGCGCTGCCCGGGGATGCCCCGCGCCTGCTGGACGAGTGGCAGCCCGTCCCGGGCCTCTGGAACGAGGCGCGCCATGCCGTGGACGATCGGAACCTGCCCGGGCAGTTCATCCTCGCCGGTTCTGCCAGCCCGGACCGCGATCCGCTCCGACATTCCGGTGCTGGCCGCTTCCGGCACATCCTGATGCGGACTATGACATTCGCCGAAACCGGGCATGCGACCGGAGCGGTTTCATTGAGGGGACTCTTCGACGGACCCCCGCAGGACCTCCCGGAGTCCCGGATCGACTTCCCGGCGGTGGTCAACAGGCTGGTCGTCGGCGGATGGCCGGGATGGTCAGCCCGGGGCGAGGAGGCGGCTCGGGCACAGACGCGGTCATACGTGGAGGACATCGCGGAGTACGACTTCCCGATCGTGGGCGGCACCCGACGTGATCCCCGTCGCTTCAGCACCTTCCTGCGCGCGCTCGCCGGGCTCAGCACCCGACCCGCGACCTTCGCGACGATCACGCGTCGGATGCAGGAGTACGCCACTGATCGCGTGGGCTCCGCCGCCGCACCTGAGCTCCATGAGCTGGCCCAACGCCTCTACCTCGTCGAGGACCAGCCGGCATGATCACCGAGACTGCGTTCGCGCACAGCACTGCTGCAGACTCCCACCACGCACCTGGTGGATCCGTCGCTCGCTGCGGCGCTCCTGGGGGCGGGGAGCGATCGTCTGCTGGTCGAGCGGGAGACCCTGGGTTTCCTGTTCGAGTCGCAGGTGGTCCACGACCTGCGGGTGTTCGCCCAGGCGATGGGTGCCCGCGTGGTGTTCCACTACCGGGACGCGAAGGGGCGCGACGAGATCGATGCTGTCGTCGAGGCGCAGGACGGGGCCTGGCTGGCCATCGAGGTGAAGCTGGGTGAGGGCGCGGTCGATGCGGCAGCGCGCAACCTGCGTCGTGTCACGGCGAAGATCGAGCGCCCGCCGCTCGAATGTGTGGTCATGACGCCGACGGGAGCCGCCCACCGGCGTGACGACGGCGTCCTGGTGGTCCCGCTGACGGTGCTGGGTCCCTGAGGGACTGGAGCCGCCCTCGTCACTTGTACGAGGGCGGCCCCAGCGCCAGCCCCAGCGCCAGCCCCAGCGCCAGCCCCAGCGCCAGCCCCAGCGCCAGCCCCAGCGCCAGCCCCAGCGCCAGCCCCAGAGCCAGCCCCAGCGCGGGAGCCAGCACACGACGCGGCAGGGCTCAGCCCAGGGCCGCGTCCACGACCGTCTTGGCCTCGGCCTGGACCTCGTGCAGGTGGTCCTCACCCTTGAAGGACTCGGCGTAGATCTTGTAGACGTCCTCCGTGCCCGAGGGGCGTGCGGCGAACCAGGCGTCCTCGGTGACGACCTTGAGGCCGCCGATGGGGGCGTCGTTGCCGGGCGCGCGCACCAGTTTGGCGAGGATCGGCTCCCCGGCGAGCTCGGTGGCCGTGACGTCCTCGGGGGAGAGCTGGGCGAGACGCGCCTTCTGGTCCTTGGTGGCGGGGGCGTCGATGCGGGCGTAGGCGGAGGCGCCGAAGCGCTCCACCTGCGAGCGGTGCAGCTGCGAGGGCGAGGAGCCGGTCACCGCCAGGATCTCACTGGCCAGCAGCGCCAGGATGATCCCGTCCTTGTCCGTCGTCCACACGGTGCCGTCCTTGCGCAGGAAGGAGGCGCCCGCGGACTCCTCGCCGCCGAAGCCGACCTCACCGGTCAGCAGGCCCGGGACGAAGTACTTGAAGCCGACGGGTACCTCCACCAGGCGGCGCCCGATGGAGGCCACCACGCGGTCGATCAGCGAGGAGGACACCAACGTCTTGCCGACGCCCGCATCCGCGCTCCACCCGGGGCGGTGGGTGAACAAGTACTCGATGGCCACCGCCAGGTAGTGGTTCGGGTTCATGAGGCCGTCGGGCGTGACGATCCCGTGGCGGTCGGAGTCCGCGTCGTTCCCGGTGGCGATGTCGTAGGGGGTCTCGCCGTCGGCATCCGGGGTCATGACGGCGCGGAGGGAGGCCATCGCGTAGGGAGAGGAGCAGTCCATGCGGATCTTGCCGTCCCAGTCCAGGGTCATGAACCGCCAGGTCGGGTCGACGTTCGGGTTGACGACGGTGAGGTCGAGGTCGTAGCGCTCGGCGATGGCGGCCCAGTAGTCGACGCTCGCACCGCCCAGGGGGTCTGCGCCGATCCGGATGTTCGCGTCGCGGATCGCGTCGATGTCGATGATCGTGCCGAGCTGGCCGACGTAGTTGGCCAGGAAGTCGAACTTGTGGACCTTGGGGTGGTCCAGCAGGGAGGAGCCGATGGTGCGCGGGACGTCACGCCAGCCATTGGCGAGGATCTCGTTGGCCCGGTTCGCGATCCACCCGGTGGCATCGGAGTCGGCTGGGCCGCCGTGGGGAGGGTTGTACTTGAAGCCGCCGTCGCGGGGCGGGTTGTGGGAGGGGGTGACGACGATGCCGTCGGCCAGGCCCGGGCCGCTCGTGCGCAGCTCGCCGGGGGCGCCGTTGGCGTTGAGGATGGCCAGGGACACCGCGGGGGTCGGGGTGTAGGACTCGCGCGAGTCGATCTCCACGTCGACGCCCGCGGCGGTGAGGACCTCCACCGCGGTCTGCCAGGCGGGCTGGGACAGGACGTGGGTGTCGCGACCGATGTAGAGGGGGCCGTCGTAGCCCTGTGCGGTGCGGTACTCGACGATGGCCTGGGTGATGGCCACGATGTGGGCCTCGTTGAAGGCGGCGTCCAGTGAGGAGCCCCGGTGGCCCGACGTCCCGAAGACGACCTTCTGGTCCGGGTTCGTGACATCCGGTTCGAGGTCGTAGTAGGCGGCGACGACGGCCTGGGGGTCGATGAGGTCTGACGGTTGGGCGACGGTGCCGGCTCTCTCGTGCATGCCCCCAGTGTTCCACTCGGACGGCGACCGCGGGGAGGATCCTTCCGTTGGGTGGACACCGGGTGGGCCCGACAGGGCGCGTGGCGCCGGTCCGTCGTGCGCGGACGGCGCGGGTCCGGAGCGGGGCCCCGCGACGGTATCCTTGGGGCGGCGCCGACGATGCCCGCGAGGTCGGGTCCGGCGCTCCCCGCGTGACGACGCCGTCCGCGAGGGCCGATCCGATCGACGATGACGTCATTCAGGGGGTACGCGGTGGGCTGGTTCGACTCCGTGGAGCACAACAGGTGGTTGTCCGGCCAGATGCGTGACCTCCTCGACGTGGCCAGGGGGGCGACCGTCCCGACGGGCTTCGCGCACCTGGCCGCCGACGGTTCCGCCGATGCCGGTCGTCCGGTCGACCTGGCCATCACGGCCCGCATGACCTACGTCTTCTCCCTGGGGACCCTCATGGGGATCCCCGGTTGCCGACGCCATGCCGACCACGGGGTGCGTGCCCTCACCCGCAGCTTCGTCGACCCCGTCAACGGGGGCTGGATGACCCTCATCGGTCCCGAACCGGACGCGGAGGGGCACGGCGTCGCCTGGGAGGGCCCCGACCAGCCGAAGTCGCAGTTCCACCACGCCTTCGTGATCCTCGGGGCGGCCGCGGCCACCGTCGCGAGCCGCCCCGGAGCCCTCGAGCTGCTCATGGCCGCCCTCCATGACCAGGAGCGCCACTGGCTGCGTCCCGACGGGCTGGTCGCCGACACCCTGACCGCGGACCACCGGCCGGTGGACGCCCCCGCCACGCTGGGCGCCCTCGTCCACACGGTGGAGGCCTACCTCGCCGCCGCGGAGGCGACCACGGACCCCGTGTGGGTGGAGCGCGCGGAGGTCATCACCCGTTTTGTCCACGACCGTGCCGAGCAGGCCGGGTGGAGGCTCGGGGAGTACTTCGACGGGGACTGGGACCCCCTCCCCCTGGGCACGGGTTCACCGGACACCCCCGACGTGTCCTGGCCCGACGTGCGCCGCGCCTACCGCGGCAGCGTCATCGGGCACTCCATGCAGTGGGCGCGGCTGGCACTGCAGGTGCGTGCGGCGCTGCGCTCGATGGGTCGGCCCCAGCCCGACTTCCTCCTCGTCATGGCCCAGGAGCTCTTCGAGCGTGCGCGGGTGGACGGGTGGAGGCGCAACGGCGAGCACGGCTTCACGCTCACCGTCGACGGGGGTGGGCGGCCCGTCGAGACCGAGCACCTCCAGTGGGTCACCTGCGAGGGGGTGTGCGCCACCGTCGCCATGCGGCGCGCACTGTTGGACGACGGGGCCGGGGAGGGCGAGGTCGAGCACTACGCCCACTGCTACCGCTCGTGGCTCGACTACCTCGACGAGTACGTCATCGTCGCACCCGGTGTGTGGGTGGGGGCGTCGGACGAGCACAACGAGCCACTGGCCGGGTCGGGACCCTCCCGTTCCGACGTCTACCACGCCATCCAGACCCTGCTCATGCCGCGGGTCCCGCTGTGGCCGCCCTTCGCCTCCGCGATCTCGCGCGGGCTCCTGGACAAGCCCGCCCAACCTCCCGCGGACAGGCGCTCCTGGAACGTGTTCCGGCGCTGAGGGCCGCCCCCCGGTGGTGGCTCACCGCCGGTGGCAGTGGCGCTGGCAGGTGCGGCGGGGGTGAGGTGTCGGGGACACCCGGCGGTCGGGGAGTGTCACGGAGGACCGACCGGTGGGACACCGGTCGCGGACCTGTGGCGGGTGATGCCACTGTGGTCGCATGAGCACCCCGCCCACCGGCCGCCCACGACTGTTCGTCTCGAACGTCGTGGGCTCCCGCGTGGGCGCACCCGATTTCCACCACCTGGTCACCCTGCTCTCCTCGCGCCTCGTCGAGGTCGCCTCGCGCGACTGGGAGGTCACCTGGGCCTTCGCCCAGGACGAGGGCGTGCGCGCCACCGTCGGCCGCGCCCGCCAGGCCGACGCGGTGGTCCTCATGGGGGGCGAGGACGTCTCGCCCGAGCTCTACGGCGCTGCGGCCGGCTACCCCCGCGAGTCCCGACACCACCACGGCGCCGACCTCGCACAGGTCGAGCTGGTGCGCGACGCGGTGCGCCGGGGCGCGCCCCTGCTGGGCATCTGCCGAGGGGCGCAGGTCGTCAACGTCGCCCTGGGCGGCACCCTGGTCCAGGACCTCGAGCTACCCGGTCACCGGACCGACACCCTGCTCCAGGACCTGAGTTTTGCCCGTCACGGGCTGGTCGTTGACCACACGCGGAGGCTGTCGCGTGCCATCCTTGACCCAGAAGTGCGCTCCGCACACCACCAGGCCATCGACCGTCTCGGCGAGTCGCTCCTGTTGACGGCGAGCGCGCCGGACGGCACCGTGGAGGCGGTGGAACACACCTCGGCCCCCGTCTTCGGTGTCCAGTGGCACCCCGAGGACCCCTCCTCGGACCCCGGCCCCCTCGGGGCCCTCCTCGACCACCTGCGCACCGCCGCCCTCGACAGGGTCGCCGCGTAGGGCAACATCCCATCCGCGGCGCCGTCCGGCGTCGCACCGACACAAGGAGAACCGATGAGTAGCACCCGGCACCACCTGCGAACGCGTCCCCTGGCCGCACTGGCCCTCGGAACCGCCGCGATGCTGGCCCTGTCCGCCTGCGGCGGCAGCTCCCAGTCCGGCGAGTCCGGCGAGTCCGGTGCGGCAGCCGGCGGCGGCTTCGAGTCCTCCGACGCCGCCTACGACGCCATCGTCAACGGCGGGCCCGTGGCCGACGACTCGGTCATCGAGGCGAACGAATGGGCCAAGGCCATCAAGGACGCCGGCACCCTGCGCGTCGGCGGCACCGAGACCGCGACCCTCTTCTCCAACCTCGACCCCACCACGGGCGTCGTCACCGGCTTCGACGCCGGTCTGACCCAGCTGCTGGCCCGCTACATCCTCGGTGACGCGTCGAAGACCTCCCTGACGCAGGTCTCCGTGGACACCCGCGAGGAGCTCCTGGTCAACAAGCAGGTCGACATCGTCGCCGCCACGTACTCCATCACCCCGGAGCGCCTGGAGCGCATCGACTTCGCCGGCCCGTACTACTCCTCCCAGGCGGGGATCCTCGTCAAGGCGGACAACACGGACATCACGGGCATCGACGACCTCGCCGGGAAGACGGTGGCCACCCAGGCCGGGTCCACGGGTGAGACGGTGCTGGCCAAGTACGCCCCTGACGCCCAGGTCCTCGCCCTTCCCGACAATGCCCAGGCCATCCAGTCCGTGGAGCAGGGACGCGCGGACGCCTACGTCATCGACCAGACGCTGCTGCTCAACAACGTGGTCGCCTCTCCCGGCACTTTCAGGGTGGTCGGTGACCCCTTCGGTGACGCCGACCTGTACGGTCTGGGTGTGCCGAAGGGATCCGACGC
Source organism: Actinomyces polynesiensis (assembly GCF_000820725.1). Taxonomy (GTDB): domain Bacteria; phylum Actinomycetota; class Actinomycetes; order Actinomycetales; family Actinomycetaceae; genus Pauljensenia; species Pauljensenia polynesiensis. The sequence goes on from NZ_CCXH01000111.1 coordinate 31,575, forward strand.
CACGGAGTTCGTCAACGACTTCCTCAAGAAGATCGAGGACGACGGCACCTGGCTGAACCTGTGGAAGCAGACGATCCAGGCGAAGACGGAGATCAAGACCGAACCCACGCCTCCCGCCATCGGTGAGGGCATCAACTGACACGGGAAGGCGACTGAGACATGGTCCTGTGGGGGTACCGCTGGGACTTCCTGGCCGGACTGGGAGTCACCCTGCAACTGACGGTGCTGGCATTCCTCGGCGCCGCGGTCCTCGGCACCCTCATGGCGGCGTTCCGCATCAGCCCGATCGCGCCCCTGCGCGCGGTCGGGCTGGTGTTCGTCGAGATCTTCCGCAACGTGCCGCTGATGAGCCTCATGATCGTGGTGGTCTACGCGCTGCCGGAGATCGGAATCACCATGTCCTTCAAGACCTGCGTGATCGTGTCGATGACCTGCGTGGGCGGGGCGTTCCTGTGCGAGGCCGTGCGCGGGGGCATCAACGCCGTGCCCGCTGGGCAGATCGAGGCGGCCAGGTCCCTGGGGTTCACCTTCTCCGGGGTGGTGGGCCAGGTGGTCCTCCCCCAGGCCGTGCGCTCCATGGTGCAGCCGCTCGTGACGGTGTTCATCGGCGTCCTCATCAGCTCCTCCCTGGCCGGCGTGGTGGGGGTGCGCGACCTGACGGCCACCGTCTCCTGGATCAACAACCAGGAGGCCCGCGGGCTCGCGACCTTCATGGTCGCCGCGGTCATGTACCTGGTGATCGCCCTCCTGGCCGGTGCGGTCGGTGACCGCCTCGAGAGGAAGCTGAGGGTCCTGCGATGAGTGCTGCGACCGCCGCCCCCACCCGTGGGACCACCAACACGGGACCCACCGCCCTCTTCGACGCCCCCGGTCCGCGCGCCGTCGCCCGCATCCGGTGGATCACTGCCGCCTCCCTGGTGCTGGTGGTCGCCGGGATCGTGTACGCGGTGTACCTCTTCGGGGTCAACGGCCAGCTGGCGCCCGCGAAGTGGTCCGCGTTCCTGCAGTGGCCCATCCAGCGCTACCTGCTCAAGGGACTGGGCAACACCCTCCTGGGCGCCCTCGGGGCGGCCGCCATCGCCCTCCCGCTCGGCGTGGTCCTCGCCCTGGGACGGCTGAGCAGGAGGGGCCCCGTGAGGTGGGTGTCGACCGGGCTCATCGAGTTCTTCCGGGCGATGCCGCTGCTGCTCCTCATCTACATCTTCTTCATGGCACTGCCCCGCTACGGCATCAACCCGGAGCTCTACTGGAAGCTGGTCATCCCCATCGGGCTGTGCTCGGGCGCCACCATCGCCGAGGTCTTCCGTGCGGGCATCCTCGCGCTGCCGACCGGCCAGTCCGAGGCCGCCGCTGCGGTGGGCATGACCGAGGGACAGGCCATGCGCTACGTGGTCTTCCCGCAGGCGGTGCGCCTGGTGATGCCCGGACTCCTCGCCCAGGTCGTGGTGCTCCTCAAGGACACGACACTGGGCTACGCGGTGTCCTACTCCGAGCTGCAGTACTCCGCGAAGGTCCTGGTGTCCTCCACCGGGAACCTCATCCAGACCTACCTGCTCGTCACGGTCGTCTACATCCTCATCAACGTGGCCATCTCGAAGACGGCCGAGGCCTGGGGCAGGCGCAGCCAGCGCCGCTACGCCCGCGCCGGGGCCACCCAGGTGGCCACCCGCATGCGCTGAGCGCGCAGCCGCCCGGGGGTGCCCACCCACCGACGAGGGCGGCGCCGCCCTCGTCGGCCTGCAGTGCCCCGCGCGGGTGGTGGTCCGGACCTCAGGGCAGCAGGACGCGTGCCCCGATCCTCCCACCGGTCCTCATCGAGGTGTGCACCCGGACCGCGTCCTCGAGTGGTGCGACCTCAGCCAGCACCGGTCGCACGAGTCCCCGCCGCACCAGCGGCCACACCCAGGTCTCGAGGGCATCGCACACCTCGCCGCGCCGCGCGCGGGACTGGGACCGCAGGGTGGTTCCACGCACCGTCAGGTTGCGTCTGAGCAGGCGGCCCATGTCGAGCGCTCCGACGGATCCACCCAGCAGGCCGATGACCAGGAGTGTGCCACCGGGCCCGAGCGCGTCGAGGTTGGGGCCCAGGGACTCTGCACCGGAGACGTCCAGGACGAGGTCCACGCCCCGCCCCTCCGTCTGGGTGGCGATGAAGGGGGCGAGTTCGTCGTGGCGGTCCACGGCGGCGTCGGCGCCCAGGGACACGCAGGCGACAGCCCTCTCCGGTGAGCCCGCGGTGGCGAGGACCCGGCAACCCAGGGACCGGGCGATCTGGATGGCGATGGTGCCCACCGAGCCGGTGCCGCCCTGGACCAGGACGGTCCGCCCGGCGTTCTCCTCGGGGTCACGTGAGAGACCGCCGACCTCCACGAGGTTGAGCCAGGAGGTGGCGGCGGCCTCGACCAGGGTGGCGGCCAGGACGTGGGGGGCGGTGTCGCGGTCGAGGCGTGTCTCCAGGACCTCCTCGTCGGAGAGCGGGGAGAAGCCGGGTGTGAAACGCGGATCGGCGGCAGGGTCGAGTGAGGTCAGCGGGAGGGGGAGGACGTGGACGTCCTCGGCGAGGCACAGGTCCGCGCAGCCGCCGCCGCTGACCAGCGCGCACACCGCGTCGCCCACCTGCCAGCGGGTGACGCCGGGCCCCACGGCGGACACGGTGCCCGAGCACTCGAGGCCGAGGGACACCGGGGCCCCGGCGGGAGGGGCGTACCGGCCACGGGCCTGGGCGACATCGGCCCGGTTGACCCCTGAGGCGGTGACGCGGATGAGGACCTGTCCCTCACCCGGGACGGGATCGGGGGAGTTGAGCAGTGTGAGCCGGGAGTCGAGTCGCCGGACCGCCGGGTCGCCGGGCGTGGTCTCGGACAGAGGTGTGAGGCAGCGCATGTGTCCATTGTCTCCCGTCGGTGGTCATCCGGTCGGGGTGGTCCCACGGGCCGGGTGGTTTCGGTGTGGGGTCCGCGGTTTCTGTCAGGGCGCGGGAGCGGTTAGGATCAGACGGCTTGGAGAGCTGACCGAGCGGCCGAAGGTGACGGTCTTGAAAACCGTTGTGCCAGCAATGGCACCAAGGGTTCGAATCCCTTGCTCTCCGCCACCGGACCGGTGATTGGCGGGGTGACTCGCCAGTTCGCTAGTCTGGGACGTACTGGAGACGTCGCATAGCCAGGTCGAGTGCGCCTCCCTGCTAAGGAGGTAGGGGTTCACGCCCCTCGAGGGTTCAAATCCCTCCGTCTCCGCTGGAAATGGGCCCCGGGATCCTCGTGATCCCGGGGCCCTTGCCATGGGCGTGGATGCCGTCCGCGCTCGTTGACTCCCGTGTGGGACGGACGTACGATGCTCGTCGAGCTCACGGCCGAAACGCTTCGGTGCGACCGGGGCACGTTTCAACGGCGAGGCAGTGAACCGGATGGCACCGGCCGCGTTCGTCGGCACGTGCGTCGGCCGTCCGTGGCAGGACCCGGGTCTCAGGACAGCCCATTCCATCCACATCGCTTCTAGGAGCACCCATGGCGCGTCGTCTCCGAACGATGGTCGTCGCCGGCTTCCTGGCTCCCTGCATGGTTGCAGGGATCGCGGGAACCGCGTTGGCCGACCCCCAACAACAGGTCAGCAACAGCACGGTGTCGGGCTTCCCGACCTCCCCACAACCCTCGACGGGTTCCTTCGACTGGGCCCAGAGGGCCAAGGACTACGACGCTTTCGTCTACGACTGGCAGGACCGTGGCTCCTACACGACCATCCAGACGGACACCTCCGCGCTGAACATGCCGGCGGGCTCGACCACCTTCAAGATGCCCGCCTACTACGGTGACACGCGCGTCCAGGGTGATGCGGGCAACGGCAACCAGGAGGCGGTCACCCAGATCGCCTCGGTCGTCGGGGCAACCCTGGTCGGCGTCGACAAGTCCGACCAGGACGGCAAGGACTACGTCGACATGCTCCGCACCTTCTACCACCCGGATCTCGGCGTGGCGAAGGACACCCCCTCCTCGTCCTCGAGCGCCCCGGGTTCGCAGTCGATCTGGTACACGACGGTCTCCAACGTCCTGTACTACATGCTCGGCGACCAGTACCCCGACGCCACGGACATGACGCCGATGCTGCGGTCGATCGCGGACCAGTACTACGCGATGCTCAAGTCCGTGGGCGGTGCGAACGCGGACATCACGATGCAGGACTTCGACTTCGCCACGGGCACGGCGGTCAAGGGTCGCAACGAGGGCGGTGAGGCCGCCGCCGGCGCCGCAGCCATCCTCCTGTGGGCCCACGCCAAGTTCGGTGACTCCAAGTACCTCGAGGGCGCCGAGTGGGCGATGGACGCGCTGCAGCGCTCCAACCAGAACCTCTACTACGAGGTCATCCCAATCCTCGCCCCCTACATCGCCGCGCGCATGAACGCCGAGGACGGCACCGACTACGACGTCTCGAAGTACATCGGTTGGCTGATGGCGGGCTCCAACACGCGTCGCGGTTGGGGGACCATCACGGGGACCTGGGGTGGCGTCGACGTCTCCGGGCTCTCCGGGTCCAAGACGGACTGCGGACCCAAGGGCTGCACGAACGGGAACACGGGCTACGCGTTCGCCATGAACTCCTTCGCCACCCCGCTCCTCGCGGCGACCGCCAAGTACGATGCGCGCTACGCGGACACCATCGGGCGTTGGATGCTCAACGTCGACCACGCGGCCCGCTACTTCTACGCCGACCAACTGACCGCCGACCAGCAGTACTGGGGCAGCCGGTTCATCGACGACCCGGCCCACGTCATCGCGTACGAGGGGCTGACGACCTCCGGGAGTGCCGGGATCATGGCGCTCGGTGACGTGCCGGACCGTTCGGCGAACTGGGGCGTCGGGAAGGACGCCACCAGCCTCGGGCTCTACGGATCCAGCTGGGTCGGCTTCATGGGTGCCTCGCTGTCGGCGACCAACGTCGCGAACGTGGTCCGGACCGACCTCAACGCCCTCGACTTCTTCGGGACCAACGCATATCCGACCTACCTGTACTACAACCCGAACACCACCGATGCGAAGGTGTCCGTGGCCCTGGAGTCGGGCAGCAAGGACCTCTACGACTCGGTGTCGGACTCGATGCTGGCGACCGGGGTCTCCGGGACGACCACGATCACCGTCCCCGCCGGGCACTCCGTGGTCCTCGTCGAGGTCCCCGCGGGCGCGACGAGGGCGACGCAGGGATCGGCCACGACCTTCGACGGCACCGCCGTGGCGTGGAACCGCAACACCGACAGGGACCTGGTCGTGGAGTCCGCCGGCGTCACCGCGTCGTCGAGTGCCGAGGGCTCCGACCCCTCGGCCGTGGCGGACGGGGACACGTCGACCCTCTGGACGTCCGGGGCGGGCGGCGAGCAGTCGCTCACGGTGGACCTCGGGGCGGCGAAGACGGTCTCGCGTGCCTCCGTGGTGTGGGGCCCCGAAGCGGCCAGGGCATTCCGGCTCGAGACCTCTGAGGACGGCGTGAACTGGAGTGTGCAGACCGCTGCGTCCGACGGCTCCGGGGGCAGCAGCCAGCTCGGGTTCCCGCCGGTGCGGGCGCGGTACGTCCGCCTGGTGCTGACCGAACCCGTCATCGAGGGCGCAGCCGCCTACTCGGTCCGCACCCTGGAGGTCAACGGGTCCTCCGCGAGCGATGACCTGGCGCTCAACCAGCCGACGACTGCCTCGAGCATCCAGAACACCACGAACAAGGTCGAGAACGCCACCGATGGGGACGCCTCGACGAGATGGGAGTCGAAGACCGCAGATCCCCAGTGGCTGCAGGTGGACCTCGGGAAGACCCAGGACGTGGGGCGCGTGGTGATCGCCTGGGAGACGGCCGCCGCGAAGGACTACACCATCGACGTGAGCGATGACGGCAACACGTGGACGACCGCCGCCACGGTCCAGAACACCACCTCACCGGTGACCACCGTGACGGACCTGCCGGCCGGCACGACTGCGCGGTACATCCGCATGAACGGGACCAGCCGGCTGACGAAGTACGCGTACAGCCTGTACTCCCTGAGCGTCTACGCGCCCGCGGGCTCGACGACGCTGAACCCCGACGGGAGCGCGACCTCGCGTCCCGCCGAGGTCCTCGGTGTGGAGAGCGCGGAGGGGGCGTCCGGGTTCGTCGCGGGCGCCGAGGGTGCCTCCGTCTCCCTGGCGTCCTTCACGCCCGACGCCGAGGTGACGGTCACCTGGACGCCGACGGGGACGGCCGACTCCCCCGCATCCGGGGACGGGTCGGCCACCACGTGGACGGGGCGCACGGGGTCCGACGGGACGGCCGAGGTCACGGGCACGCTGCCCGCGGCCGGGACGTACACGGTGAGGGCCACGGACGCGTTCGGTGTCACCGCCCTGGCGGAGGACTCCGTGGAGGTCGGGGCCGCCCCGGAGCCCGAGCCGAGCGAGTCCACCGAACCGTCGGAGCCGTCGGAGCCGAGTGAGTCGGGTGAACCCACGGAGCCGAGTGAGTCGGCCCAGCCGTCCGAGCCCGCTGAGTCCGGGTCCCCGACGACGCCGGGGACCGGCTCACCCTCCGCCACCGGCACGGCGACCGGGTCCTCCTCGCCGACTGCGACGGAGGATGCCACGGACCTCGCCCACACGGGCGCGACCGCCGGGTCGCTGGGGGCACTCGCCCTCCTCCTGATGACGACCGGGGCCGGGACCCTCGTCGTGCGCAGGAGGAGGATCGGCTGACGGATCCGGACCCGGATCCGTGGCGGGTGGCGTGTCGCGATGGGCGCCACCCGCCACGGCCGGTGGGCGGCGGAAGGCGTGCCACGGCCACCTCCCCGCCACCGGTGCGTTTGACCACTGCTTGATCCTCGATTGACACCCTTCTTGCCGATTTCTAGGGTCATCGCATGATGCGAATCCGCGGGCGGGCGGCAGGTCCCGCACTGCCCGGGACGGGCTCTCCTGCAGGGTCCGCGACTGCCGCCCCCGGAGCTGCCCCCTCCCGCCCCGTCGACGCGTCAGGCGGGGAGGCCACGCCCGGTGGGTCCCCGGTCGTCGGCATCGCCGCGGCGGGCATGACCTCACTGGTCGGCTGGTTGGTGGTCGTGGAGTTCGTGTCCGGGATCATCCAGGGCTACTACACCCCCCTGTACACCGACATCGCCCGCCACCTCGCCATCCACGACGCCGACGTCAACATCTTCGAGGCCGCCCAGCTCATGGTCTCCGCCGTGTGCGTGCCGATCTTCGCCAAGCTCGGGGACACACTCGGGTACCGCAGGATGCTCCTGTGGTCCTCCGTGGTCACCGCCGTGGGCAGCTGGGGCATCGTGGTCATGCCCAACTACCTCACCTTCACCATCGCCTGGGCCGTCCAGGGGGCCTACGTGGCCTGGCTGCCCCTGGACGTGGCGCTGATCAGTGCGCGGGCCAGGCAGTTCCCCGACGCCCACCGGCTGACCACGAAGGGAGCGGGCGTGATCGTCGCGGCCCTCCAGGCCGGCGCCATCACGGGAGCCGTCCTCGGTGGCCAACTGGGTGTCTTCGCCCCGACGCACATGCCTCTCGTCCTGGGCGTGCCGGCGGTCTTGGTCACCGTGGTCGTCCTCGTCGTCGCCACCCGCGTGCCCGAGGCGCCGGAGATTCCCGGGGGCCGTCTGGACCTGCGCGGTGCGGTGCTGGTGAGCCTGTCTCTGCTGGCGGTCGGCACGGGACTGACGCTCGTGCGCCTCCAGGGCCTCACCTCGCCATGGGCGTGGGGACTCGTGGTGGTCGGGTTGGTCCTCCTGTGGGCCTTCGTGCGTGCGGAGCTCCAGGTCGAGGACCCCCTCATCGACGTGCGCGTCGTCCGCGGCACCCAGTTGTGGCCCGTGGTCGTCACCTCGGGCCTCTTCGGCGTCTCCGTGCTGGGGGCGCAGGGCTCGCTGTCGACCTTCGCGCGCACCGACCCGGAGGTCTACGGCTACGGACTGGGCCTGAGCAGCATCGGGGTGTCGGTACTGATCCTCGGGTACGTACTCGCCACCTTCACCGGTGCCCTCCTGCACTCCCGCATCGCCCTCGTGCTCGGGGGTCGGCGGAGCCTCGTGCTGGCGAGCCTGCTCGTGGCCACTGGCTACCTCTCGCTGCTCGTGCTGCACACGCGTGAGCTGACGATGCTCGCGGGGATGGTGGTCGCCGGGCTCGGCTCGGGCGCCCTCGTCGCCGCGCTGCCGGCCGCTGCTGCCTCCGCGGCCCCCCATGACCGCACGGGCGTCGCCACGGGGCTCACCAACACGACGAAGACCGTGGGCGGGATGGTCGCCTCCGCGGCGTTCGCGGTGGCACTCCTGTCCGGCAACCACGACACGCTGGCGGGTGAGGCCGGGACGGCGGGTTCCTTCGGCGGGTACATGACGGTGTGGATCGTGTGCGGGGTGACGGCGCTCGTCTCCGTCGGCTTCCTGCTCATGGCCCCCGCAGGCTCCTTCGAGGGCGCTCCCGATGCGGTCGGCGCGGCGGAACCCACCGGTGACACGAACGGGGGTGACGACCCCGACGAGGGTGCCGCGCCCGAAGCGGCCCCGGTGGGGGAGACTGATCTGGGCGCACCCGCGTGAAGGCACGCGGGCCAGGACGAGGAGGACACATGTCCGTCGATGACGGGGCAGGGGGAGCCACATCCACGGTGGCGGAGAAGCTCGGGAGGGCCATCAGGGTCCTCACCGTGTCGGTGAGGGGACAGGAGCCCGGCAGTGCCCCGGCCTTCGCCGCCCTGCGCGAGCTGGTCGCCACCCAGTGGCCCCACGCCCGTGAGGTCCTCGACGTCGAGGTCGTGTCAGGCGCGCTGCTCATGACGTGGAGCGGGTCGGACCGCTCCCTCGCCGACCACCCCGCGATGTTCATGGCCCACCAGGACGTCGTGGGCATCACGGGGATCGATCCCGCCACCGTGACGCCGCAGACCCCGGCACCCGGGTGGAGCGTTCCGCCCTTCTCCGGGGAGGTCCTCGACGGTGCCGTGCGGGGCCGTGGGGCGCTCGACGACAAGGGATCGCTCTGCGCGCTCATGGAGGCGCTCGACTCGCTCGCCGCCGCCGGGCACCGACCCGTGCGCGACATCGTCGTGAGCCTGGGCTGCGACGAGGAACAGGACGGGAGCTCGGCGCGCGCGGTCGCGGAGGTCCTGCGCGGGCGCGGGATCCACCCCTGGTTCGTCCTCGACGAGGGCGGCGCCGTTGTCGAGGGAGCCCTGCCCGGTGTCGCGGGCCGGATCGCCGTGGTCGGTGTCTCCGAGAAGGGGGTCGTCGACCTGCGTCTGACCGCCAGCGATGCCGGCGGCCACGCCTCCACCCCACCGCGCCGTGGGGCGACCTTCCGCCTGGCGCGGGCCATCACGCGCATTGAGCACCGCCCCTTCCCGGTGCGCCTCTCGGAGCCGGTCGCCGCCATGCTCGAACTGGCCGCACCACACACGGAGGGCCCACTCGCCAGGGTCTACGCCAGGGCGCGCACCCTCGCGCCCGCCATCGCCCGGGTCCTGGCCGCCAGCGGTGCCGAGACCGCCGCCCTGGTGCGCACGACGGTCGCCGTCACCCAACTGTCCGGGTCGGCAGGTCTCAACGTCCTGGCCACCTCGGCCAGCGCAGGCCTGAACGTCCGCATCGCGGTGGGGGAGACCCTCAAGGGCACGCTGGCCCGGATCCGCCGCGTCGTGCACGACCCGGCGGTGACCGTCGAGGTCGTGTCCGCGAGCGAGCCGTCCCCGGTCTCGCCCTCGCAGGGCGCCCAGTGGGAGGCACTGGGACGGGCCCTGGCCACGTCCCACCCCGACGCCGTGCTGCTCCCCTACGTCCAGATGAGCGCCTCGGACTCCCGGCACTTCACGTCCCTCAGCGACCACGTCTACCGGTTCACGCCCTTCGAGATGTCCGCCGCCGAGCGCGCGACGATCCACGGCCCCGACGAGCGGATCCGGGTCAAGGCGCTGGAGGACGGGGTGGTCTTCTACCAGGAGCTCGTGCGCGGTCTGTGAGCACACCGCGTCGCTCCCGCAGGACACCCGTGCGCAGGCCGTGCGGAGCCCCCGTCGACCAGCACCCCGCGGCCCCCGCCTGGAGGACGTGGACGCGGGCGTGACGCGGCACGGAGCGGATCTACCATGCCGCACATGGCCGACCTGCTGATCCGGGACGTCCGGATCGTCCCCTTCCGCGACCGTGCGACCCTGTCGCGTACCTACGCCACCCACCTGCCCGACCACGGGACCTCCGCCGTGCCGACCGTGGGCGACCCCGGTCGTGCCGCGGACGCGGCACTGGAGCGCGCCGCCCACCTGCGCGCCGCGGACGCCGCACGCGGGGTCGACGCGGGCGAGCCGGTCGACGTGCTCATCCGCGACGGCCGGGTGGCGGAGGTCGGACCGCACCTGCACCGCGGCGGGGTCGACGAGCTCGACGGTGGCGGCGCCTTCGCCGTCCCCGGCCTGTGGGACGCGCACGCCCACCTCGACCTCGAGGCCGCACGGGCGGGACGCCTGGACCTGCGCACCACACGCACGCCGGAGGACGTCCTTTCCCTGGTGCGGGAGGCGGTCGATGCACTGTCCGCCGCCGACCGCGCCCGTGGGGTCAGCGTGCAGGGGTTCGGTTTCAGGCTGTCGGGCTGGGCGCGAACCCCCGACGTGGCCGAACTCGATGCCGTGTCGGGGGACGTCCCCGTCGCCCTCGTCTCGGGCGACGTCCACTCGGGGTGGCTGAACTCCGCGGCCCTGCGCGCGCTCGGCGTGGCCGACCCCGGTGGCCCACTGCGGGAGGACCCCTGGTTCGGGGTGATGAACCGCCTCGACGAACTGCCCGGCTCGCGCGAGCTGCGTGAGCGCGGGTACCGCGCCGTCCTGGCGGACATGCTGGACCGCGGGGTCACGGGCGTGGTGGACATGGCGCAGCCGGCCTCTCCCGACGAGTGGCCCCGGCGGGTCGCGGCGTGGGAGGGCGCCGGCGGTGTCCCCCTGCCACGCATCCGCGCCGCGATCTACCGTGAGCAGCTCGGGGAGTGGACCCGGCTCGGGTTGCGCAGTGGGGACCCGCTCCCCGCCTCCCCCGTGGACGAGGGCGGCCACGCGCTGTTCACCCAGGGTCCCCTCAAGGTCATCGCGGACGGGTCCATGGGGACCTGCACCGCCTTCACCCATGCCAGCTACCCGCCTGCCCTCGGACTGGCACACACCCACGGCGTGGAGAACATGTCACGGGCGGAGCTCGAGGACCTCATGGCGCGGGCCACCTCCGCGGGGTTCACCATGGCGGTCCACGCCATCGGCGACGCCTGTCTGGAGGACGTCGCCTCCGCATTCCTCGCCACCGGGGCCCGGGGTCGGGTCGAGCACGCCCAGCTGCTGGGCGACCCGGCCGGTGGGGGAGTCGACGCGCCCGCGATCCTCGCACGCCTGGGTGTCGAGGTCTCCGTCCAGCCCGCTCACCTCCTCGACGACTGGTCGGCGGTGTCACGGGTGTGGCCGGGGCTTGAGTCGCGCTGCTACGCCTTCGCCGACCTCGTCGGTGCAGGGGTCCGACTGCACCTCGGGTCAGATGCGCCGGTCGCCCCTCTGGACCCCTGGCTCGCCATGTCGGTGGCGGTGGGACGCCTCGTGGACGGGGGTGCGGTGTGGGGCCCCGAGCAGAGGCTCACCCCTGAGGAGGCGCTGGCCGCCTCGGTGGACGGGTGCGGACCCGTGGCCGTGGGCTCGCGCGGGGACGTGGTCCTGTGCGGGGAGAACCCGTTGGCGCCGGTGGTCGACGTCGGGGAGTCCGCGCAGCGTCTGCGCGCGCCGGGGCAGCTCACCACGGTGGTGGGCGGTCGGGTGGCCCGGTCCTGGGGCCCGTCCCGGCTGACGTGCGCGGGTCCGTGCGGGAGCGTCGTGGGGCCGCGAGGTCGAGGGTGAGGTGTGCCACACTGGTGCCGTGACGCGGTCGAGGACGCCCGCACACGCAGGTTCGAGGATCGGGGTGCGCACATGGAGAACGGCAACGGGGGCAGGGTGGTCCACACCGGGCAGGTCGTCATCGACCTGACCATGAAGGTCGACCACGTCCCCTCCCCCGGCACCGAGGTGTTCGCGGACTCCTTCGCCCTCGAGGTCGGTGGTGGCTTCAACGTCCTGCGGGCCGTCCGCCGGATGGGGGTGACCGCTGAGTACGTGGGCGGCATCGGTGTCGGTCCCCTGGCGGAGGTCGCGCGCGGCACGCTCATCCGTGAGGGCGTCAACCTCACCGGGTACAGGGAGAAGGAACTGGACACGGGGTTCTGCGTGGCCCTGACGGACGCCGACTCGGAACGGACCTTCCTGTCCACCCGGGGCGCTGAGCTGGCCACCCCCCTGGAGGCCTACGACCACGTCCACCTGGGAGCCGGGGACGTCGTCTACATGACCGGATACTCCCTGGCCGATCCCGAGCCGCGTGACGCGCTGCTGCGGCTGGTCTCCCGCCTGGCCCTCGAGGGCAGGCCGGGAAGCGCCGCGGCTCCTGGCGCCCCGGCGGTCGTGTTCGATCCCTCCACCATCGTCGACCAGACGGATCCCGACGCCCTGCGCCGGGTCGCCTCGCTGCATCCCGTGTGGACCATGAACCTCAGGGAGGCGGGCATCCTCGCCGGCCTGTTCGGGTTCGACGCGGGCGAGGACGGCGCCGCCCTCGCCACCGCCCTGTCCCAGGGGCTCGATGCCTGCGTGGTCGTGCGCGCGGGCGCCAGGGGTGCCTGGCTCGCCCACTCCGGTGCCGCAGAACTGGTGCCGGCGCCGAGCGTGCGGGCAGTGGACACCAATGGCGCGGGCGACACGCATGCCGGGGTCCTGTGTGCCGCGCTCGCGGTCGGACGCTCGCTGGAGGACTCCATCCGTCTGGCCACCGTGGCCGCCGCCCTGTCCGTCACACGGGAGGGACCTGCCACCGCGCCCACCGTCGAGGAGCTCGAGCTGGCGATCTCCGGGCAGCTCGGGGGTCTGTGACCCATCGCCCAGGGAGCCGGTTTGTCCTCCACGCCGCGCGACGCGTACAGTGGTTCCCAGCCAAACGGCGATGCGCCCGTAGCTCAATGGATAGAGCATCTGACTACGGATCAGAAGGTTGGGGGTTCGAGTCCCTTCGGGCGCGCGGCAACCCCCCTCGGTGCGATCCACCGGTGGGGGTTCTGCTTTCCATGAAGTCGGTCACCAAGTCCTGGACAGAGACGCCGAGGATGGCGGCCACCATGTCAAGTTCATCCAAGGCCCACGGTGTCGTCCCGTGCCAACGCTTGTGCGCCTGGAATTGTGACATCCCAACCTCGCGAGCCAGCGCCGACTGAGAGAGCCCTGCGCGCGCCGCGAGTGCGCGAACGTTCCCCGCTACGACTTCAGAGAGTTGTGGCTCTCGGGCCACGGTCTGTGTACTCATGACCTGAGTCTATAGCGTGAAGCAATAAAATGTGAAGTGGAATCGGTGCGACACGCCGACGAAACGGCGATGAACTATGGCATAACCCCATAGTCTGTTGGACATGGCTACGACACAGACCGCGATCAGTCGCGAGGTCCGCCGGTGGATGCAGGCGGAGCACTACACGCAATTGGATGTTGCCCGCCGTCTTGGCATCAGCCAGCCACAGGTCTCGGGACGCTTGAAGGGATCGGTCAAATGGTCCCTGGACGATCTCGACAAGCTGTGGGACCTCGGCGTCCCCATCGACCTGCCCGCCTACGGCGAGGCCGTCATGGCAGGCGCCAAACGATGACCACGCTACGCAAAGACGACGACACTCCAGCGGCTTCCGCTGTATCGGTAGACCCGTGCAGGGGCCGCCGCGATCTTCGCCACGTGGCGCAGGCGCTCCGCAACTCGGCCCGCTTGGTCCTCTGGTACATCACCGAGAATCTCACTCCCCATGGTCACCGTGACCCGCTGGGGGCTGACCCTCTGGAGGACCACAAGGGTGTCGTCCTCGGGTGTGTGCTGCCCCGATTCAACCTCGATCCTCAGCTCCTGGAGAGCGCGTTCCAGGGCCTCATCGTCGAGGTTGACCAACTTGAAGCTCTCGCCGCGCCGAGGCTCCGGCAGGACCGGAACCTCCATCTTCAAAATCTCGGTCGCGGCCTTGCGTCTCCTGAACAGTCCCATGATGCCGAGCCTACCGAGGCGGTGGCCCGATGAAGCCCCGCGTGGATTGGCTGGTCCTGTTCTCTGCCCTCTCCGTCTTGGTCGCCTTCGGCGTCGGGATCACGGTCCTGGACGAGGCCCGGACCTCCTGGGCCGTCGCTGGCCCATGGCTGGGATGGATCATCACCGCCCTCGTGGCGTGGGGCATCGCCCAAGGCAGGTGGTCCGAGTGACCGTGGACGTGTTGCACCCGTGCGAGTGGCTGGACTCCGTGGCCGCCGTCGCGCCGTTCCAGCCCTCCAAGCCGTCGCATCTCCTGGACTTGCCCGGCTACGTCGCCCTGCTCTGCGACGGGGACAACCTCACCAAAATCGACAGCTACGCCAAGCTCGTGCCGGGGATGGTCCTGGAGTTCGAGCGCGCCCGGCTCTCCAACAGGCTGGTGACCCGACGATGACCACCACGACCATGCGTCTCACGGCTGGCGCTCCCCTGCCCACCATCCTCAGCGCCCTGGGCCGCTCCGGGTGGGGTCCCCTGGACGGTCGGGAGTGGCAGGGCGTCCGCAGCGTCCTGCGCGCCCTGGGCGACACCCTCCACCCCCGCTACGGGCAAGGCGACACCACAGCGTGGCAGGTCAGCAAGGGAGCTGGCCTCTCCGAACGCTGGACCCGCGTGTGCTTGGGATGGCTGGAGGACGCGGGACTCATCGAGTGGCAACGCGGTGGCGTCCTCGACGGCAGGCCACTCGCCGGGACGATCCGTGTCGTCAAGTCCGCCCTGATCGACGTCCTGCGCGCCGCCCGCCCCGCCCACGACCAGGCCAGCCGCGACCGTTCCGCCAGGACCCGCCTCCGCCTCGCCCGCGCAGGCATCGTCACAATCCGTCGCCAGCATCGCCGCAGGTCAGACCATGCGGAACCAGGTGCAAGCCTTCCCCCCTCCAAGAGGGGGAGGGAGGGCCATCGGCCCATCCCATCCACCCCAACACCGATCACAGACAAGGAGAACACCGTGAACACCACGACGAAGGGCATGCCAGAGTCCGTGCGACTGACCCGTCTGAGAGACCAGTACATGCGGACCCAGGGAATCACCAGCCCCGAAGATGTGGCCTACGCGCACCGACACATGGCCACCGTCCAGGACTGGGACCGCAAGATCGCAGCAGCCCGCAAGGCCGAACGACGCCCCGAGGAGGACCTGACCGATGCCCAACTCTGGTAACCCCAGCAAGGACGACGACACCCGCCGTCGCCTCCTCGACCTGGCCGTGGGCATGCGGGACCTGGCCGATGACATGGTAGACCTCCTGCCCGACTCGCCCTACTCCATGAGCCGCGAGCAGCTCTACTTGTCCAGGACTCTGGAAAGCATGCGCTCCACCACCAGCGCACTCATGGCGGTCCTGTCATGACCAGGACCTGGGGAGGCAGGCGCGCCCAGGGGCTCCTGCTCCTGGTGCTCCGCACCTACGGGCACACCTGCCACCTGTGCCACCAGCCCATCGACGTGAGCCTGATCGGCACGCGCGATCCCATGCGGCCCAGCGCTGACCACATCGTGCCCCGCTCGCGTGGTGGGAGCGACGCCATCGGGAACCTCCGGCCTGCTCACGTCCGCTGCAACAGCTCACGCCAAGCCAAGAGCATGGCGAGCCTCCGAACGGCGACAGACGAGCGCCGTTTCTTTGAAAGCGGGGCCACGGGACACCCCGCGCCGCCCTGTCCTTTCCCTCCCGAAACCTCAGAAAAAACGGCGGAATAGAGCCAGAAAATGACGACCCAGGCCCAGACATTGCCCGGGATGGAGCACACCCCCTCCCAGATGGAGAAGGCAGTGGAGGCGACCATCCAGGCCCTCCGAGACCAGGACCTCCTGCGCCCCGAGCACGAGGCCCTGGTGCAGCTCGCCCGAGAGCTGGCAAAGACCATCGCCGCAGGGAGCGCGTTCGCCAAGACGAGCGTGCCCCAAGCCGCCCAGCAGCTCATCTCCACCCTGGACGCCCTGCCCAAGCCGGTCGAGGCGCCCGTGACCGACCCCCTGGCAGAAGCCATGCGGGACGACGAGGCCGACCAGTGAGCGCCCCCGCCCGCTACTCCACCGCCCCGACCCCCGGCGCGCGCAACGAGCAGAGGCACGTGGAACTCATGGCCAGGCTCCTGGGGACACCCCTCATGCCGTGGCAGTCCCAGGTGGCCCGCGTCGCCACCGAGCGCCGAGCAGACGGCCGCGGCTGGCGCTACCCGACCGTTGTCCTCAGCGTGCCCCGCCAGTCCGGGAAAACCACCCTCATGCGCGCCGTCATGGCGCAGCGGACCCTGCGCTACCCCCGCACCCAGGCGTTCTACACCGCCCAGACCGGCAAGGACGCCAGGGAGCGGTGGAAGGACCTGGTGGACATCGCAGAGATCAAGTTCCCCAACCTAGTGAGCATCAAGCGGGGCGCGGGCGCCGAGTGCATGGAGTGGCGCAACGGGCGCGGCCAGGTGCGCACCTTCGCTCCCACCAGGACCGCCCTGCACGGCTACACCCCCGAGCTGGTCATGCTCGACGAGGTATTCGCCTACGACGAGGACCTGGGGTCCGCCCTCATGGCCGCCATCGTCCCCGCCCAATCCACACTCGAGGACCGCCAGCTGTGGATCGTGTCCACCGCAGGTGACTCGCACTCCACCTGGTTGAAGGCCTGGGTGGACCGAGGCCGCGAGGCGACCAGCGACCCCATGAGCGCCATCGCCTACTTCGAGTGGTCAGCGCCCGAGGACCTCGACCTGTCCGACCCCCGCAACTTCGAGGTGTTCCACCCCGCAGTCGGACACACCCAGACCATCGCCACCCTGGCCGAAGCCGCCGACGCCATGACACCCGGCGAGTACCAGCGCGCATTCGGGAACCGGTGGACCACCACCAAGTCCAGCGTGATCCCCGCCGACGTGGTGGAGCGCTCCACCAACCCCGAACAGATCCCACCCGAGGCCCTGGCCGACGCGGTGGCCGCCTACGACGTGGCCCCAGACCGGTCCTGGGCCACCCTGTGGCTCGCCTGGAGCGACCACCAAGGCCACCACCTGCGCCCCTGGCTCTCCCAACCCGGCACCTGGTGGCTCCCCAGCGAGGTGGACGCCCTGCGCGCCCAGGGCGTCTCCCGCATCGGCGCCGACGATGGCGGGCCAGCCCGCAGCGTCACCGCCGCCCTCCGCCTGCGCGGCGTCGAGGTCGAGACCCTGGGCGCCCGAGACTTCGCATCCGGCACCGGAGACCTCATCGAGGCACTCACCATCGGCACCGCCGACCACTCCGGGGACCAGGGCCTGGTGGACGGCCTCGACGGCGCCGTCCTGCGCCGCATGGGCGAGGCCGACGCCTGGTCCCGCCGAGACTCCACCGGCCCCATCTGGGAGGTCATCGCCGCCACCGTCGCCCTACGCCTCCTGACCTACGTCGAGGCCGCCCCCGCACCCATGGTGGTGTCCCTATGAGAGCGGAACACGTCCGCATCGACGCCAGCCCCGCAAGCGCCGTCGTCATCTGCACGTGCGGATGGCGCGACGTGGCCACATCACCGCAGGTCGCAGCCCGTATGGGCGTCGAACACGAGGCACGATGCCACCCCGACCAACGACAGGCATACGACCTCGCCCGCGCCGCGACACGCCGAGCCGACCGCCGATAGTCCAACACCGGCGATCCCATAGGCCCATGGCCAATGTGCTCGCCCGACTCTTCGGCATCGACTCCCGATCCCGCCAGGTCGCATCCCCCTGGGCCGACCGGGAGACCCTGGAGGCCGCCGCCTGGGCGAACCTGCTCGACCTCCCCGACGACGCCCTCCCCATCACCCGCACCCAAGCCATGAGCGTGGCCGCCATCGCCCGAGGCCGCCAGCTCATCACCGGCAGCATCGCCCGCCTGCCCCTCATCGGCATGCGCGGCACCGACCCCATGGAAACCCAGCCCCCCGTCCTCGACCAGCCCGAGTCCGGGCGTCCCCGCTTCCAGACCCTCACCTGGGCAGTGGACGCCATGCTGTTCTACGGGCGCGCCTGGCTGACTGTCCAGACCCGCTCCGAGGACCGCCCCACCAAGGTCTGGTGGGTCCCAGAATGGGAAACCACACTCGATGACCTGGGCAACCTCACACACGCCTTCGGACGCCCCGTCCAGGCCGCTGACGTGATCCGCATTGACGGCCCCACAGAAGGCCTCCTGAACTTCGCCGCGCCCCGCATCCACGCCGCCCGCCGCCTCGACGCCGCCGCCCTGCGCGCCGCCTCCAACCCCGTCCCCGCCGTCGAGCTCCACCAGTCCAGCGGCACCCCCCTCACCCCCGACGAAGCCAAGAAGCTGGTGGCCGACTACCTGGCCGCCCGCCACGGGTCCGACGTGTCCTACACCAACTCCACGATCGAGACCAAGACCCACGGTGCCAACCCTGAGCAGCTCCTCATCGACGGGCGCAAGGCCGCAGCCCTCGACCTTGCCCGCGCCATGGGACTGCCTGCCTGGGCCGTGGACGCCCCCGTCGAGGGCTCCAGCATGACCTACACGAACGTCCCCAGCCGGTCCCGAGAGCTCCTGGACTACGCGCTGGCCCCCTACATGGAAGCCATCACCGCTCGCCTGTCCATGGACGACGTGCTGCCTCGCGGGCAGTGGTGCCGCTTCGACACCGACGCCTTGCTTCGCGATGACTTCAAGACCCGCATGGAGTCCTACAAGACCGCCCTGGAAACCAAGATCTACGACCTCGACCAGCTCCGCGCCCGTGAGCGTGGCATCCCCCTGGAGAAATGACCATGACAACCCCCATCCTCTGCGCCACGCCCGCCCCCGGCCTCATCCGGGCCGCCCTCGTCACCGCCAGCGTGGACACCGAACACCGCACCATCGAAGGGATCGCCACATTCTTCGGGCAGGCCGCCAACGCCTCCACCGGGCGCGTCCAGTTCGAGACCGGCAGCCTCCACCTGCCCGAGGACCTGCGCCGCGTCAAGCTCTGCGTTGACCATGACCACACCCGCGCCGTCGGCTACTGCATCGACGCCAGCATTCAGGGCGACCAGCTCCGGACCAAGTTCCAGGTCCCCGAGACGCCCGAAGGAGACGAAGCCCTCGCCAGCGCTGCCAACGGCCTGCGCGACGGCCTCAGCGTCGGCGCATTCCCCGAACCTGGCGGCGCGAAGTACCTCCACGGTTCCCAGACCCTCGTCATCACCAACGCCGTCGTCCGGGAGGTCTCCCTGACCGCTCTCCCCGCCTTCGACGCCGCCCGCGTGGCCGCCGTCAAGGCCACCACCCCCGACCCGTCCACCCCCACCACCCAGGAAGGCACCACCCACATGGACCCCGAAGAGACCACCACCGAGACCACCCAGACCCCCACCGTCGAGGCCACGGCCACGGCCACCCAGGCACCGCCCGTCGTCCCCACCCGCCGCGCCCCCGCCACCGTCGAGGCCGCCGCCCAGACCGTCGTGCGCATGCTCCAGGATGGAGCCACCCCCGGCGCCGTGCAGGCGGCCCTCCAGGACGTCGTGCCCGCCGACGACGCCGGAAAGGGATTCATCGGCAGGGACACCTGGCTGGGACAGCTCTGGCAGGCCCGCCGCGTCGCCCGCCCCCTGATTGACTCCATCACCACCAAGCCCCTGGGCCGCACCACCAAGGTCAAGGGCTGGCAGTGGGAGACCCGCCCCACCGTGGACGCCTACACGGGCAACAAGACCGCCATCGCCTCCAACAAGGTCAAGACCAAGGCCATCGAGGCCAGCGTGGAGCGCACCGCAGGCGGCTGGGACGTGGACCGCATCTATGTGGACCTGGGCGACCCCGACATGCTCCAGGCCCTGTGGGAGGGCGCCCTGGAGGACTACCTCCTCAAGACTGAAGCCAAGGCCGCCACCGGCATGCTCGCCGCCGCGACCGCCGTCACCGCCACCAGCACCGACCTGCCCGCCGCACTCGTCCAGTTGGGACTGGCCGCAGCCAGCCAGGCCAGCGCTCTCAACTTCGTGGCCTTCGGCGCTGACGTGTGGGCCGCGTTCACCGCCCTCACCAAGGACGAGATCCCCTGGTGGATCACCAGCGGGGACGCCCTCAACCTCTCCACCACCAGCGGCCAGGTCAACGGCCTGCGCCTGTTCGTGGACCCCACCATCGCGGGTACCACGATCCTGGCCGGAGACAAGCGCGCCGCCGAGTGGCACGAAGCCAACCCGCCGGTTCGCGTCAACGCCGTGAACCTCCCCAACGGCGGCGTGGACCTCGGCCTGTTCGGCTACCATGCCCTCCTGGTCAACGACCCCGCGAGCCTGTTCAAGATCGAGCAGGGCGGCGGCTCCTGACCATGGCCGACGACACCCCGACCCCCGTCACCGCCGAGGCCCTCGCCACCAAGGCCGCATCGTGGGTCAAGCTGGCAGGCGGCCCAGACGAGGCCATGCGGGACTGCGCCAGCGCCGTCCTCGCCCTCGTCTCCCGCCTGCCAGTGGGTGCCACCACGCCCTGGGGTGAGGACACCATCTTGGGTGCCGTCATGCTGACCGCCCGACTCCACCGCCGCCGCAACTCCGCCGCAGGAATCGAAGCCATGACCGAGCTGGGCGCCACCTACGTGTCCCGCTACGACAACGACATCGCGCGCCTCCTGCGCATCGACACGTTCCAGACCCCGGTGGCGATATGAGCACCCTCAGCCAAGCCGCCGCCGAGACTTCCGCCATGCTCACCGACTGGGGTGTCCACACCGTCACCGACCCCAGGGACCTCAACCTGCCCGGCGCCTGGCTCGCCCCCTCACAAATCGACCACGAAACCCTCACCACCGGCCCCCTACGCGTGGCGTGGGACCTCTACCTGCTCGCCCCCGACAACGGCGCACCCCTCGACGCCCTCGGCGCCATGCTCGACCAGCTCACACCCCACATGGTCCTGGGCACCATCGACGCCCTGAGCCTCACCGTCGCCAACCAATCCCCGGACCCCCTCCCCGCCCTCCATCTCACCTTCGAAACGGAGCACACACCATGACCGTCAACATCACCCGCCTGGGACCCGGCGTCCTCACCTTCGGAGAGACCGGAACCCTGTCCACCTGGTCCAGCCAGGTCACCAAGTGCAGCGTGGTCCCCGAGGTCAAGACCGACGACCCCGTGCCCGTCCTCTCCGGTGAAAGCGCCCCAGGCGACCGCACCGAAGCGTTCTCCCTCAAGGGGACCATCCTCCAAGACCTCGGCGCCACGGCCTCCATCTCGGAGTGGACATGGGACCACCGAGGCGAAACCCTGCCCTTCAAGTTCGTCCCCAACAACGCCAAGGGCAAGGCCGTCCTGGGCGAGTGCACCATCGAGGCAACCGAAATCGGCGGCGAAGTCTCCGCCAACGCCACAGCCGACTTCGAGTTCTCGTGCACGTCCGCCCCCTCCATCGAGGACGCCATCTGACCAATGGCCACCGACTACACCGGCGTCAAGCTCGACGGCGCACGTCGCCTACGCTCCACCCTCCGCAAGGCAGGGGTGGACATGACCAAACTGCGCGACACCAACCGCGAGGTCGCCGGAGTAGTCGTCACAGCGGCAGGCGCCCGAGTCCCCACCAGGACCGGGCGCCTGGCCGCCACCCTCCGCACCGGCGCCACCCGGACAGCAGCCATCGCCCGCGCAGGCAACAACCGAAGCGGTGGCGTCCCCTACGGCAACCCCATCCACTGGGGCTGGTTCCGCCGACACATCAAGCCCAACCCGTTCCTGAGCCTCGCCGCCCAATCAACAGAACCCACCTGGTTCGGAATCTACTCCGAACGCATCGGGCAAATCCTCGACACCGTAAAGGGAAAATGAAATGCAGAACCTCCAGGTGCAAATCGTCACCACCGCACTCTCCGACGACGCCGCCCCCCGCGTGGTCACCGTCCAGACCGACAACAGGGACCAAGTTCGGTGGGAGCTGGCACGCGCCCGCGAAGGATGGCCCGCCCAGACCGAGGCCCCAGCCCTCTTCACCGCTTACGTGGCATGGTCTGCGCTCGCCCGTGGAGGCGACCTCCAGGGAATGAAGTTCGCCGACTTCCAGCAGACCGTCATCGCGTCCACCGCGTCCCTGGTGGACGTGGACCCTACCCGAGCGGCTCCCGCCGCCGACTGATCGTCGAACTCGCCCTGGCGACGCGCATTCCCATGAGCGAATGGGAAACGCGCCCCACCGAGGACATCGCAACCGCCATAGAGCTACTGGAAATCAGGTGATCCGCTAATGGCTTCCAAGACCGCCATTCTCTCCGTCCGAGTCGTCTCCGACACAAAAGACGCGAAGAAGGGAATGGACGACGTGGCCACCGGCGTGGACAAGCTGGAGCAGGGCCTCAACAAGGCCACCGTGCCCGCAGGTCTCGCCCTGGGAGCCATCACAGCCCTCGGGAAAGGCGCCTACGATGCAGCCTCCGACCTCCAGCAGTCAGCCGGTGCCGTCGAATCAGTGTTCAAGGACCAGGCGGACACCATCATCGGCGCCTCCAAGACCGCAGCCGACGCAGTAGGCCTCTCCACGTCCAGCTACCAGAACCTTGCCACCGTTCTAGGCGCCCAGCTGAAGAACATGGGCATGCCCATGGACGAAGTGGCAGGAAAGACCACAGACCTGATCGGCCTCGGGTCCGACCTCGCCGCCACCTTCGGCGGGACGACATCCGACGCCGTGTCCGCCGTGTCCGCCCTCCTGCGAGGCGAACGCGATCCCATCGAACGCTACGGCGTTTCCATCAAGCAGGCCGACATCAACGCCCGCATGGCAGCCGACGGCCTCACGGGCCTGTCCGGGGACGCAGCCAAAGCCGCGGAGACCCAGACCGTTCTGGCCATGCTCGCCGAGCAGACCAGCGGTGCCATGGGCCAGTTCGCCCGCGAGACCGACAGCGCGGCAGGCGCCCAGCAGATAGCAACCGCCCAGTGGGAGAACGCCCGCGCCGAGCTGGGAGAGCGACTCCTCCCCATCGGCACCCAAGTCTCCCAGTGGCTCGCCCAGGGCGCCCAACTGGTCATGCAGCATTCCGGGGCCGTCACCATCCTGGTCGGCGTCGTCGCCGCCCTCTCCGCAGCGGTCCTCATCGCCAACGGCGCACTGAAGGCCTACAAGGCAGCCCAGACCGCCGTGAAGGTCGCCACCACCGTCTGGACCGCTGCACAGTGGGCCATCAACGCCGCACTGACAGCCAACCCCATCGGGCTCGTGGTCGTCGCCATTGCCGCCCTGGCAGCCGGAGTGATCTACGCCTACAAGAACAGCGAGACGTTCAGGAACGGCGTCAACGCAGCGTGGGACGCTGTGAAGTCCGGCGCCTCCATCGTCTGGAACACCCTGGAGCCCATCCGAAATGCATTCAGTGGAATAACTGACGCGGTGAAATCTGCCTACAACTGGGTCAGCAACCTGTTTAGCAGCTTCACCCCACCATCCTGGCTCCAAACAGTCGCCGGATTCGTCGGCCTCACCGCCGACACCACCCAGTCCGTCGAGCTGGCGGCAGGCACTGGCATGTCCGCTGCACCCAGCCTCGCGCG
Source organism: Actinomyces polynesiensis (assembly GCF_000820725.1). Classification (GTDB taxonomy): domain Bacteria; phylum Actinomycetota; class Actinomycetes; order Actinomycetales; family Actinomycetaceae; genus Pauljensenia; species Pauljensenia polynesiensis. The sequence continues at coordinate 55,209 of NZ_CCXH01000111.1, forward strand.
ACTGGTCACGCTCTCCGGGTCCCGCAACTCCGCGCCCGCCACCGTCGTCCACAACACCATCACCATCAACGGCGCCCTGGACCCCGTGGAGGTGTCCCGTCAGCTCCGTCGCATCCTCGACGACCACGATGTGCGCGTCACCTCCAGCCGAACCGTAGGAGCCTCCCTGTGACCATCACCCCCAGCCTCCGCATGGGAGGCGGCACCGTGTCCATGACCGCTGACCAGTACCCCACCGACGACACCGCGCTGGACTCCCTGCGCATCATCTGGGGACGCGGGGACCCCTGGAGCCACCCAGACCCCGCCACACTCACCGCGCGGGTCGCCCTGGTCACCGGCGTGCCGGGCTGGCTCCACGTCGGCGCCACCATCGACGCCCACCTGGGTGGCACCATTGAGGACGACCGGCCCCTGCTGGACCTCCTGCCCTGGGTGGACGCGGCAGACCTCCCCGACCTCTGGAGCCCGCAGGTGTTCCCCCCTCAGCCACGCGGCGACAGTGGGCTGCCCGAGATTGAGCGCAGTGGCGTCTCCGGCGGCTGGGTCGAGGTCTACCCCGGTCCTCGCGTCCCCACCGAGTTCCCCAGGGTCTGGGACAACCGGCGCCGCGCCTACCCCGGCGACACTCTCACCCTCACTCTCGACATGCCCGTCCACCGCGGCTACACCGTTGAGGTGGCCCCCATCCTGTTCCTGACTCCCTCCGCCACCTACCGCACTCTGCCCACCCAGGTCACCATCCTCCCCTCCGAGACCACCGGCCCCACCACCGCCACCATCACCATCCCCACGGACCTCCCCAGCCCCGGCCCCTACTGGGTGGGCCTCCGCGTCTCATGGGAGGCCACCGAGGGATACAAGACGTGGGCAGACGACCCCGGCACCTGGGCATCCGCCACCGGCACCTGGGAGGACCACGCCGCCCGCCTCCACCTGACAGACATCGCCCTCACCGCCCCGCCCCGCGATACCTCTCTCGACACCACCTCGTTCTCCGGGAGCGTCACCGAGGTCGTGGCCGCCTGGGATGACAAGCTCCACCGGCCCGTCGCCACCATCACCGCCACCGACATCCTGGCCGACATCAACGCCACCCGCGTGGGGGAGACCCCCTGGCCCGCGGAGCCCACCATCGACCGCCTGACCCGCATCCTCACCACCGCACTCGGCCAGACGCCCACCGTCCTCGACGCTGGAGCCCTCCTGCCCTCACGCACCTGCCGCGCCAGGGACGTGGACTCCCGCAGCGCCGGGGACCTCGCCCGCCTCACCCTCAACACCAACCTGGCCACCCTCCACCCCACCTACCAGGAGGACACCCCGACCTTCCGCCTGGTCCCCATGGGTGCCCCCAGCGCCCAGGACGTGGCCGTGCGTATCCCCGCATCCAGCATCCCCCGCGACGGCCTGCGAGCCAGCAACTCCACCGGCACCGGCGCCACCGTCGTGGAGGTCACCTGGAGGGACGGCACGACAGACCGCACGTGGACCGACGAGCTGCCCGACCTGGGCGACCTCGGCCCCCGCTCCATCAAGATCGAGACCGAGGCCGCCAGTGAGTCCCAGGCCCTTGATATCGGCTGGCAGGCACTCCACCTCATGGACCCCAGGTCCTGGCAGATCACCGGCCTGACCCTCTCCACCGTCACCCAGCCCACCGTCTCCGACGCCACCCTGCTGGCACTCCTGGACCCCACCAGCCGCCCCGGCCAGCGCCTCACCATCACCGACTGCCCGCCCTGGGTGGGAGGCCCCACCCTCGACCTGCTGACCCTCGGAGCCTCCATGACTGCCCACCAGGGCGGATGGACACTCGACCTCGACGTGCTCCGCATCACCCACTGAGAAAAGGACCGCTCATGCCCTCCGCCACATCCAAGGGAGTGCCCTACCCTCTCCCCGCCGACAACCGCGGCGCCTACCCCACCGAGGTCGGAAAGCCCCTGGCCGAGTGGATCGACGCCAAGACCCCCCAGCGTGGCTCCGTTGCAGGCAGCAGCGCCATGGCCGCCGACGCAACCAACACCTTCACCGTGACCTTCCCCCGGCCCTTCGCCACCCCTCCCACCGTCATAGTGGGGTCTGACAACAGTCGCGTGGCCACCGAGGCAAAGAACATCACCACCACCGGGTTCAATCTGGCCGCGCGCAACGTGTCCGCCGGTCCGACGAGCGGCCCCGTGACCTATGCGTGGATCGCGCTCGCGTCATGACCGACTACCCCACCGCGAACTCCTACGCTTCCCGCCTGCGCCCTGTGCGTCTCATCGTCGTGCACACGATGGAGGTCCCCTGCACTGACCAGGCCACTCACGCCGTCATGCGCGCCTTCCAGGACACCAGCCGCCAAGCCTCCGCCCACTACGGGGTCGGGCCGGGCGTCACGCTCTCCGGCGTGCCCGAGACCGCCACCGCCTGGGCCACCCCCGGAGCCAACGCCGACGGCATCCAGATCGAACAGGCCGGATACTCCGGCAAGACCTCCGGCACCCCAGCGGGCACGGACTGGACGAGTGGCCCCGGCGCAGCCGTCGTCGCCCGAACCGCCGCCCTGGTGCGCGACCTCTGCAACCGGTGGAACATCCCGCGCCGACACCTCACCGACGCCCAGCTCGCCGCAGGCGAGGCCGGGATCATCGGCCACGTCCAGGCCAGCCGCGTCTACGGCGGCACCCACTGGGACCCCGGCGAAACCTACCCCTGGGACGCCATCACCAGCACCCAGCAGACCACCGCCACGCCCACCACACCCACCACCACGCAGGAGGCACCCGAAATGGTCATCATCAAGAGCGCGAACCGGAAGGCCGCCCTCATCGGCCCCGCCAGCTTCCACCAGTTCCGCAACAGCGAGGAGCAGGCCACCGCCATCACCGTCCTCGCCCCCGCCATCAAGGACACGATCACCGATCGCCAGTACGACGTGATCCGCGCCGTCATCGCTGCCGGGGCCCTCGACGCCACCCAGACCCGGGCCGACCTCGCCACCCTCCTGGCCGACCTCGACAAGGAGACCGCCTGACATGGAGGCCATCACCATCGCCGCCGTGGCTGGGGCCATCGCCCCCGCCCTGGTCGCCGTCATCACCCGTGCCTCCTGGCCCACCCGCACCAAACAGGTCATCGCGTACAGCGTGACCGCGGTGCTGGTGCTCCTGGGCCTCATCGCCACCTGGAGGCCCGAGACGTGGCAGCAGATCGCCGCCGCCATCATGGCCGCCATCGGCGTCTGCCAGGTCCTCTACACGGCCCTGCGCCCCGTGTGGGACGCCCTGCGCGCCCTCACCACACCCACCCAGGGCAGGCACGCCGCAGGAGCCGACCAGTGACCGGCCCCGAGGCCCTCGACGCCCTGGTGGCACTCGGGGGCCTCGGGGGCGTGGCCGCAACCATCACCAGCCTGGCGACCCTGGTCAAGACCAGGCAGGTGCACGACGACACGTCCCAGGTGCGCGCCGACAGTGCCACCGCCGCAGCCCAGCTCCAGCCCGACCACGGGTCCAGCGTGGCCGACAAGATCGACGGCCTGGTCCGCGAGGTCCGCGGCCTCGGCCACCAGGTCGGGGAGCTCCGCGACTCTATGGTCCAGGAGCAGGAGGACCGCCGCCAGGGCGACGAGACCCTGCGCCACATGCTCGACGCACGCCCCATGGGATACCCCTGGGACAAGTGAGTCAGGACGCCGCTATGGCGACCGCCTCCCGCAGTGCACCATCGGGGACGGCGACGTAGCGCTGTGTGGTGGCCACCGAGGCATGTCCCAGCAGCTCCTGCACGCACCGCAGGTCCGGCCTGCCCGCATAGACCCGCGTGGCGAACCTGTGCCGCAGCGTGTGCAGCGTCCACGGCTCCGGGATCACCTGCCGAGCGAGCTTGCCGACGTGCCTCGGCGTGAGATGCCCACCAGCGGGGGAGGGGAGCAACCACCGCCCCACCCCGATCACCGCCCGGACCTCCCGCGCCAGGGAGTCCGTGAGCGGCACCAGGCGGTCCCGTTCGCCCTTGCCGTGCACCAGGAGACTCCACCCGGTGAGGTCCTCCGTGAGGTCATCGCGCGACACCTGGGCGACCTCGGCCCGGCGCAGCCCGGCCTCACCGGCCAGGCGCAGCACGACATGCACGCGCGGGTCCGCAGCGGCCAACGCCTCACGGTAGGCGTCCTCGGGCGCGGGACGAGGCATGGCAGGCCCAGGGCGCACCGTGGGCAGGGAGTCGGTCGGGTCATCCTCGCACCGCCCGACCTCGACAGCCCACCGGTAGAAGCCCCTCAGCGACGCGTACGTGCTCCGGCGGGTTTCCCTGGCCCACTCCTGGGAGCCCGCCCACTCCACGAGGCGGCCCCTGGGGACCAGCGCCGGGCCGGGCGCGCCCGTCTGCCTGGCGAAGCGTCTCAGGTGCTCCGTGCGGGTCTCGATGGTCTGGGCCGTGCGCCCCGCAGCGCGCAAGGCGAGGGCCCAGGCGTCGATGCACTGGGCCCACTGATCTGGAATCGGATATCTGTCCATGCCGGGATTCTCAGCCGCGCACGTCGCCCAGGGCGCGCTGGAGCGTCAAGCGCAGGAGAGCGAGCGCTGCCAGCGTCTCAGCGTCCCGCCGCCCAGGGCGGGCATCAATGGCCCGCAGCTCCCGAAGCGCGCCCTCGGCCATGGAGCGCGTCATCTCCGGCACCGGCCCCGGAGTGACCCACTCGTCGTCGCTCATGATGCCCTCCGCAGCCGGTACTCACCGAGGTCCGTCACCGTGGCCACGGGGGCCACGGGATACCAATCAGAAGGTTGGGGGTTCGAGTCCCTTCGGGCGCGCGGCAACCCCCCTCGGTGCGATCCACCGGTGGGGGTTCTGCTTTTCCCGGCGACGCACGCCCCGGCAGCGGTGCCGGGCGTCCACCGGCCCCACTGCGACCGGCCCCGCGCACGCGGGAGCGCGGGCTGCCCGCCACAGCGATCGTCGCCACTACTCTGGCCGGATGCACCCCTTCCCCGCCCTCGCCCCCTTCGCCTCCGGCCTCCTCGAGGTCGACGACGGTGCACAGGTGTACTGGGAGGCCAGCGGGAACCCCACGGGGATCCCCCTGCTCTACCTGCACGGCGGACCGGGAGGGGGACTGGGACGAGGGGGGTACCGCCGCCGTTTCGACCCCGCCTGCCACCTGATCATCGGGATCGACCAGCGCGGGTGCGGCTGCTCGCGGCCGCTCGCCTCGGAGGACCCCTCCTCCCTGGCCTCCAACACGACCGCACGGCTCCTCGCCGACATCGAGGCCGTGCGTGAGCACCTCGGCATCGGGGCCTGGATCCTCCACGGGGTCTCCTGGGGCTCCACCCTCGCCCTCGCCAGCGCCCTGGAGCACCCCGACCGCACCCTGGCGGTCGCACTCATGGCGGTGACCACCACCTCCCGGCGCGAGGTCGACTGGATCACGCAGGGCGTGGGCCGCATCTTCCCCGAGGAGTGGCAGCGCTTCTCCGACGCCTCGGGACGCCGATCGGGCGAACGGGTCGTCGAGGCCTACGCCCGTCGGCTGGCCTCCACCGACCCCGCGGACCGGGAGGACCGGGTCGCGGCAGCGGACGCCTGGGACAGGTGGGAGTCGGTGCACGTGTCCCTGGACCCGTACCACGAGCCCGGGGCCCACACCGTGGACCCGGCGATGCGCCTGGGCTTCGCCACTCTCGTCACCCACTACTGGGCCAATGACGCCTTCATGCGGGGGAGCACCGACGAGGGCGCCCCGGACGCGACAGGCACCGGAGGGGCGGGGGAGGCCCGGGCCCCGGAGCCGGCGCCGGTCCTGGAACGTGCGGGGCAGCTCGAGGGGATCCCGGGGATCCTCGTCCACGGACGGTTCGACGTCTCCGGACCGGTCGAGACCCCCTGGCTCCTCCACCGTGCCTGGCCGGGCTCCGAACTGCACGTCGTGGAGGAGGAGGGGCACGGCGGTCCCCTCGAGGTCGACCTGGTGACCCGGCGCGTGGCCGCCCTCGTCGACGGGTGGGAGGAGGACGGGCGCGCGGACTCCCTGCGACGGACGCCGGGCGCCGGCTCGCCCGGGGGATGGCCCACCCGGACCGTCGACTGAAGTGCCGGCGCGGACCGGGGCGGTCGGGGACCCCGGTCGTCCTGCCCATCGGCGCCGCGTCGGGGGACGGGGACCGACGGCGGGGCGACCCCCGGCTGGACCGGTCGAACCGCACCCAATGGGGGAACCACGGGCCACCCGGCCCGCGCGCGCGTCCCGGGCACCGCACAATGGTGGCAGGAGGACTCCCATGGACGTCGACTGGTCACTGTTCGGTCTGGAGGCACTGCGCACCCTGGCCGCCGCGACCCTGTGCGGCTTCATCGGTCTGGAACGCCAGTACCACCAGAAGAACGCCGGCGTGCGCACCCACGCCCTCGTCGGGATGGGCGCCTGCCTGTTCACCGTCGTCGGCATCCACCCCTGGCTGCTCGCCCAGACCCCGCAGTCCGGTGACGCCATGCGGGTGGCCGCGCAGGTGGTGAGCGGCATCGGCTTCCTCGGCGCGGGCGTGGTCTTCGTCAACCGCGACGCCGTCCGGGGGCTCACCACGGCGGCGGCGATCTGGCTCTCCGCCGCGGTGGGCATGGCCTGCGGCGCGGGGATGGTGCCACTGGCCACCACGACCACCGTCCTGTACCTGGTCGTCATCCTGGGGGTGAGTTCGCTGGTGAACAGGCTGCCCGTCCAGGACCGGCACATGCTGGTCCGCCTCGTCTACCAGGACCACACCGGGGCGCTGCGGCGGATCCTCACGGCGGCCTCCGACATGGCCTTCGAGTCGTCGGTGCTCTCGAGTCACCAGGTCCCGCGCTCGGACCCTCCCGCCGTCGAGGTGACGGTGCGCTTCAGCGGGGGCCTGCCCCTGCGCGACCTGGTCGCCGAGCTCTCCGAGGTCGCGGGTGTCGTCTCGGTCGACATGTTCGAGGACTCCCGCTACATCGAGGACTGAGCGCGCGCGGGGACGCGGCACCGCCGGATCAGGACCGTGGTGCCGCCCGCTCAGGGGTGCGGCGGTCCGACGGGGGGCTCCACCACCCACGGCCGCAGGGACATGGCGTGCAGGTCGAGGGCCTCCTCGATGTCGGAGGCGGTCCGCGCGCCGGGGATCCCCAGGGACTCGCCGATCCACCCGACGACATCGGCGGGGGACCAGCCGAGACCGCGCAGGTCCGCCAGGGTCACCGCCCCGTCCCGTTTGGCCAGCCGGGTGCCCCCGCGCGTCACGGCCAGGGGCACGTGCACGTAGTCCGGCACCGGGATGCCCAACAGGGAGGCCAGGCACGCCTGGCCCGGTGCCTGCCCGAGGAGGTCGTCCCCGCGGGTCACCTGGTCCACGCCCTGGAAGCCGTCGTCCACGACCACCGCCAGGTTGTAGGCGGGCACCCCGTCGGAGCGCTGGACGACGAAGTGGTCGACGGGTCCGGTGAAGTCCCCGTGGAGCTCGTCATGGACGGTCCAGGTGGGCGCGGGGGCGCGCAGCCGCAGGGACGGTCGGCGTCCCTGCGCCGCCAGGCGCGCGCGGCGTTCCCGGCGCTGGTCCTCGGTGAGGTCCAGACAGGTGCCGGGGTAGTGGCCCGGGGGGACGTGCGGAGCGGAGGAAGCCTCCCGCACGTCCCGGCGGGAGCAGTAGCACTCGAAGACGTCCCCGGCCCGCACCAGGCGTTCGAGGGCGGCGCGGTGCGCCTGCGAGCGGGTCGACTGCACCAGCACCTCCCCGTCCCAGTCCAGCCCGATCGCCGCGAGGTCCTCCAGCTGGCGCTCCGCCGCACCGGGGAGGACCCGGTCGATGTCCTCGATCCTCATGACGAAGCGACGTCCGGTGCGACGGGCCCAGGTCCAGGCCAGCACCGCGGTGCGCAGGTTGCCCACGTGCAGGTCACCCGAGGGTGAGGGGGCGAAACGTCCGGCCCCGGGGGCCGGGACACGGCCGCGGCCGTGCAGGGGCCCGGAGGGTGAGGGCGCGGAGGGAGACATCTCCACGAGTCTAGGTCGGCTCCGGGGGAGTGGGCCCGGGCACCGGGGCCCGGACACTGGGTGCCTGGGACTGGGTGCCGGGTCCCGTCGCCTGTGGTCGGTGCGGGCCCGGGCTCCTCGGTTGACCGCCCTGACCTCGTCGTTCGCGGTCATCGAGTTCACAGGCGCGCGGCGGGCGACGCACAGGTGATCCATGGTTTCGACCCCTAGCGTCGGGGGCGTTCGTCAGCGAGATGTCCGGTCTCCTGAGACACGATCGATGGAAGAGAGACATGTCCCTCCTGCGAAACCGCCGTCCCAACGTCTTCGCGATCCTGCTGTGGGTGGTGGCACTGGCACTCCTGGTCGCCGGGTTCATCGTCCGCCACCACGGGATCAGTGCCTACGCCTCCGCCTACGCCAACTCCTCGAGCGTCGCTGACGAGCTGACGTACTACACGTCCATCATCACTGCCCAGTACACGGCCGACCTGGGCAACCAGCTGATGGCAGCCGGTGCGCTCGCGGTGGTCATCGCTCTCCTGTACCAGGCGCTCTCGGCGGTGCTGCGCCGCGGTGCGGGGGTGGCGCAGCCCGGTGACGTGGCGGGTGCCGGGTCCGTGGTCGGCGAGGTCGACGAGCCCGTCTCGTCCGACACCGTGCCGGTGGAGGAGTCCGAGTCGCCGGTCGCAGCGGGGGTCGTCCTCGTCAGCGAGGAGATGGACGGGGCCGACGTGACCCCGGCGGAGCGCTCCCTGCGGGATGTCGTCGTGCCGGGCCCCGCCGTGCAGGACTCCGAGGCGCCGGGTGCTGCCGAGCAGGATGCCGGGACGTCGGGTGTAGAGGTGCCCGACCCCGGGACGCCGGACGGTGACGGCGAGCTGGAGACCGCGTCCCCGGCCCCGGTGCAGTAGTCGTCAGCTCCCACCCGCACAACGCAACGGCCCCGGTGTCCGGGCCATCCTCATGTGGTGGCCGGGGCACCGGGGCGTCGTGTCGTCCGTGGAGGGTTGTCGTGTCGTCCTCGGCGCGAGGGCGACCGGACGTGTTCCCGCCGCTCAGTCCTCGAGCTTGGCGATCTGTTCGTCGAGGCGCTCGACCTTGCCGGTCATCTCACCGGTGTGACCGGGACGCAGGTCGGCCTTGAGGACCAGCGACACGCGCGGTGACACCTCTCCGACGGCTTCGCAGGCGGCCTTGACGACGGGCATGACCTCGTCCCACTCGCCCTCGACGATGGTGAACATCGAGTTGGTCTCGTGGGGCAGGCCGGACCTGCGGATGACCTCGACGGCGCGGGCGACGATGTCGGCCATCGAGCCGTCCTCGTGTGGAGTGGTGGCTGGGGCGATCGAGAAGGCGAAGAGCATGCCCCCACTGTAGGGGTGCTCCGGTCCCACCGCTGGGTCAGCAGGGGCCGGCCCGGGACCCGGGTCAGCAGGGGCCGGCCCGGGACCCGGGTCAGCGGGGGACGGTTCGTGTCAGCGGTGGCGGTGCAGGACCAGTGAGGCCCACACGAACATCGCGAAGGCGACCACCGCGAAGACGAAGAGGACCACGGTCAGCCAGTTGGTGGCGACCGCCAGGGAGCGGAAGACGGCCCACGTCCCCAGGGCGATGGCCGTGGACAGGTAGTACCAGCGACCTGCCCTGAGGGGGTCCGACGACGTCGGGGGACGTTGCCTGAGGGAGGCCGCGTACTCGTCGGGGGGTCCGAAGACCTGGGTGGGGGTCAGCTCCGGGTCGCCGTGGCCGCGGCGGGACTGGGCCCGGTCGAACTCGGCGCGGGCACGACGCATCTGCTCCGCCGCCTGCTCACCCGTCCAGAAGTGCACCGCCTGGAGGATCCGGCCCGTCACCTTGAACCAGTCGTCGGGGTCGGTCTCGCGCTCGTGCAGGGTGTCGGAGTCCCGGGAGAGTGCCACGACCAGCATGAGGACGCCTGCCACGAGGATCGCGGTGCGGGGGATCGGCAGTCCCAGGGAGTTCGGCAGCAGGCCCTGCGCCTGCTGGAGGCCCACCAGTGCCCCCCCGACCACCACCACTCCGCCGATCACCCAGCCCCAGATCGAACGCCACCGTCCGGACAGGTACGCCAGGGAGGCGCCCTGCACCGCGATCAGCACGACGAGGGCCAACAGGCCGAAGATGCTGGTGCGGGAGTCGAGTTCGATGTGGCCCAGTGGGAACCAGGGTCCGGTCGCCGTCACGGCGAGCGCGATGACGAGCAGTCCGCCACCGGCCAGTGCCGTGCGGGTGAGGTCCCAGAGCCGGCGTGGAGTCGTGCGACGAGGTCTGGCGCCCGTCGGGGAGCTTCCCGCGGCGTGCGGGTGCTGGTGGGACTCCGGATCGGGGGTGGAGGACCTCGGATCCCCGTCGTCCCCGCCCGTACTGCTGGGCTCGGTCATGCGTCCATTCTAGGAGTCCCGCGGCTTCCGACCGTGCGCTCCGTGCGAGGGGTCGCCCCCAGACGCGCGGTCGTCGCGTGCGCGCTGTGGACGGCGGGTGCCGCTGCGGTGGTCCGCACGGGCCCCTGCCGGTATCGTCGGCCCATGGGGGACGACGACGTCACCGACACCGGGCCGATCCGCGCGACCTGGGCCAGCATCGAGCCATCGGTCGACACCGTGGGCGACCTCGCGCGCTTCGCCGTCGGGCACCAGCTGCGCGACGTGTTCCTCGTGGTGCCCTGGCGCCAGAAGGGTGCCGCGGTCCGTCACGCGGCAGAGGAGTTGGGCGCGGAAGGGGTCGCGGTCTCCGCCGTCGCGACGGATCCGCGGTGGGCGACCGATCCGAGACCGTTCATGCAGTGGATCCGACGCGTCCGCACCGCCGGGGGCGACTCCCCGGGAGCAGCACACGGAGACGGCCTCCCCGCCGACGAGGGCGGGGAGGGGCCCGCGGACGGGACCGTGTTCTCGGGTGTGCACCTCGACGTGGAGCCGTGGCGCCTGCCGGTGTGGGACCGCGACCGTGCACGTGCCACGCGTGGCCTGGTCGAACTGGTCCGCCGCGCGCGTGCCCTCGCACCCGGTCTGCCCCTGTCGGCGGACCTGCCGCACTGGCTCGCCGCGGAACCCTACTGGCCGCCACCCGAGGAGGAGGACGACAAGGGACCGGCCGGCGCGACGGCACCGGTGGTGGCGACCGCGACGGGGAGGACTGCGGAGCCGTCCTCGTCCGCTGGGGGAGGCCTGCCGGGCACAGACCCGCGCCACGGGGACCTGCCGTCCGGGCAGGCGTCGGGCCGACCCCGGATCAGGCCCACGGACCAGCGGACAGAGCGACGGGAACCAGCCGCCTCCGGGTCCGCGGACCAACGGGTGGGTGGGGCCACTGTCCACCGGACGGACGGTGCGGCCGGACCGGTGTCCGGGCAGGGGGAGGCTGCGGCCGGGCCCGTGTCCCAGCGAGGGGACGCTGCGGTCGGGGCCACGGGCTGGTCCGCGCTGTCGCGTGAGCCCGGGATGCCCCGGATGCGCATCCGCGAACCCGCCCGGGTCGCGGCCAGCGGGCGGTCACGGACCAGCGTCTTCGAGGCCGTCCTGGCCCAACTCGACTCGGTGACGATCCTGGTCCCCCGCACCCGGGCGCACGGTCAGGGCGGGATCCTCGACGTCTCCGCCAAGGCCCGTGCCGCCTGCATCCAGCGTGGAGTCCCCTACATGATCGGCCTGGAGACCCGACCCACCACCGACCCGCGTCGTCCGCGGGCCACCTTCCACGACCACGGGGCCCTGGCGCTGGCACGCGAGAGCGGGCGGCTCCGGGAGGCGTTGGGCACCGACCCCCTCTTCCTCGGAGTCGCCGTCCACGACTGGGCGGCGTGGAACGCACTTGCCTGAGCGGAGTGGTGGCGGCCCGTGCCGACCCCCCTCCGGACGGTTCCGGTGGACGCTTCCTGTCAACCGGCCACCGGTTCCGGTGTGCGCGGTCCCACGTCCACCATGTGGCAGTGTGTGACGGCGGAGTTGAGGGCCCCCGGGCGCCCCCCTATGCTCTGCTGGGTACCATCCAGAGCAGCCGAGAGACCTGGCTCGTCGACGCTGCAGCAACCCCCGGTGACGGAGCGGGTGCTTCCGCCAGGTGCGATGGAGGAACTGATGATCGACCTGAACGGGGTCCGAAAGGTCTACCCCGTCAAGGGGGGCACGGAGGTCGTCGCCCTCGACGACCTCACCCTCCATGTCGAGCGCGGTTCCATCCACGGCATCGTCGGGCAGTCCGGTGCCGGCAAGTCGACCCTCATCCGCTGCCTCACCGCCCTGGAGCGTCCCACCGAGGGGACGATCACGGTCGACGGGGTCGAGATGACCAGCCTCCGCGGTTCCCAGCTGCGCGAGGCCCGGCGTCGCATCGGCATGGTCTTCCAGTCCGCCAACCTCCTCGACCAGCGCACCGCCGCCGACAACATCGGCTACCCCCTGCGGCTGGCTCGCGAGAAGAAGCCGGTCATCGCCTCCCGTGTCCAGGAGATGCTCGAACTCGTCGGTCTCGCGGGCCGCGGTGACTCCTACCCCGCCCAGCTGTCCGGCGGGCAGAAGCAGCGTGTGGGCATCGCCCGCGCGATGGCGGACACGCCCTCCGTCCTCCTGTGCGACGAACCGACCTCCGCCCTGGACGGGGAGTCCACCCGGCAGATCCTCGGACTGCTGCGCGAGGTCCGTGACGTCTCCGGTGTCACGGTCGTCGTCATCACCCACGAGATGGGTGTGGTGCGCGAGATCTGCGACTCCGTGACGCTGCTGCGCCACGGGCGCGTCGTCCAGTCGGGCACCGTCGAGGAGGTCATCAACGACCCCAGCTCTCCGTTGGCACAGGAGCTGGTCCCCACCCCCAACGTGTCCTCCACGGAGGTGCCTCCCGGGGCGACACTGCTCGACGTGGCCTTCACCTCCCAACCGGGTACACCCACGGGCGCCACGGTGCTGAACCTGGCCGCAGCCATGGGCGCCGACGTCACCGCCGGCACCTTCGAGTCCATCGGGGAGACCCAGGTGGGTCGCCTGGCGCTCGCGGTGCCCAGCTACCACGCCGACCAGATCATCCAGCAGTTGGGTGAGCACAACATCCACGCGGAGGTGCGTCCGGCATGAGCCTCCTCGACGCGGCCTCCACCCTGCTCGCCACCCCCGTGCTCCCCGCCGGACCCGGCGACCCCACCTGGGGCGACAACCCCGCCCTCACCGAGCAGTTCCTCCCCGCCGTGGGGGAGACCCTCCTCATGACCTTCTGGCCGACACTCTTCACCGTCATCCTCGGTGTCCCGCTCGGCCTCTTCCTCGTCCAGACCGGACCCGACGGCCTGACGCCGAAGCGCACCCTCAACCAGGTCGTCAGCGCGGTCGTCAACGTCCTGAGGTCCTTCCCCTTCATCATCCTCATCATCGCCCTGGGTCCCCTGACCAAGATGATCGTCGGCTCCCGGTTGGGGTGGCAGGCGGCGAGCTTCGCGCTGGTCATCAGTGCGGTCCCGTTCTTCGCTCGTCTGGTGGAGTCCAACATCGCCTCCCTGGACCACGGCAAGATCGAGGCCGCCCAGATGATGGGCGCCACCAACCGGCAGATCCGGTGGGGCGTGCAGGTCCGTGAGACCCTGCCACAACTGGTGCGCGCCACGACGGTGCTCGCCATCACCGTCATCGGCTACAACGCCATGGCCGGCGCCGTGGGCGGTGGCGGCCTGGGGCAGATGGCCATCAACTACGGGTACAACCGGTTCCAGACAGACGTCATGATCGTGACCATCGCCGGGATCATCGTCATCGTGATGGTGATCCAAGTGCTCGGCGACATGATCAGCCGGCTGGTGGACCACCGCTGAACCACCACCAGCCGGGACATCCGGGGGCGTGAGTCCCCTTCGGTGGGGCCCTCCGCGCGCGACCGATGCGCCGGCGTCACCCGCCCCTCCCGTCCGGCAGCCCCTCCACGTCCCTCAACACCCGACAGAAAGACCGATCACCATGCGTTCCTTCCGTTCCCTCGCCGCCCTCGGCGCCGTCGCCGCACTGGCCCTGACAGGCTGCTCCGGTGGCGGCTCCTCCGCGTCGGGTGACGCGGCCTCCGGCGATGCCGCCTCGGGGGCCTCCGGTTCCACCGTCACCCTGGTCGTGGGCGCCTCGCCGACACCCCACGCGAAGATCCTCCAGTTCGTCCAGGACAACCTCGCCGCCGACGCGGGCCTGAACCTGGAGATCAAGGAGTACTCCGACTACATCCAGCCGAACGTCGCCCTGGCCGACGGCGACCTGGACGCCAACTACTTCCAGACCGTTCCGTACCTGGAGAACTACGAGAAGGAGAACGGCGGCGACTTCGTCGCGGGCGCAGGCATCCACCTGGAGCCCCTGGGCCTGTTCTCCTCGAAGATCAAGGACCTCGCCGACTTCCCCGACGGTGGCAAGATCGGCATCATCTCCGACACGACGAACCAGTCCCGCGCGCTCTCGCTGCTCGCCGACAACGGCTTCGTCTCCCTGCCCTCCTCCGGTGACGTCAACGTCAACACCGTCACCAAGCTGAAGGACTTCGAGTTCGTGGAGGTCGACGGCCCCCAGCTGGTCCGCGCCCTCGACGACGTCGACCTCGCCGCCATCAACGGCAACTACGCCCAGGAGGGCGGCCTGTCCCTGTCCGAGGACGCACTGGCCGTGGAGTCCGCCAAGGACAACCCCTCGGTGAACGTGCTCGTGTGGAACAAGGACGCCTCCGGCGAGAAGCTCGCCGCCATCGAGAAGCTCGAGGAACTCCTCCACTCCGACCAGGTCCGCCAGTACATCGAGCAGACCTGGACCGACGGATCGGTCATCCCGGCCTTCTGAGCGGTGTCCGGGCGGTGGGGCCGGTCCTGAACGGCCCCTACCGACCCGCAGCAGGAACAGGCAGGTCACGACCCGCGCCGCGGTCACGGCGGAGGGTGTGTGCGGGGCCCGTGGGAGGCGCGTCGAGCGCTCCCGCGGGCCCCGTTGTCCACGTGTGCCGTCCCGGCCCCGTCCAGCGGTCCCGGCCCCGTCCAGCGGTCCCGGCCCGTCCTGCCGTCGCGGCCCCGTCCAGCCGTCGCGCCCTCGCTCTCGTTCCCGCCCTCCTCCGGTCTCCCCGCCCTGCGGGACGTGTTGATGTTTGTCAACATTCGGCCGCTTCCCGTCCAGTGGGTACGCAGACGGCCCAGGGGTGGGGGATCATGGACACAGGAGCGATGAGAAGGGGATCACACCATGAGGAGAATGGTCCGGGCCACCACGGCAGCCGTGCTGGCCGTGGGAATGATGGGTTCGACGGCGGCGGTGGCCGCGCCCGTGTCGGGCACGAACGGTGGCGGGGAGACCGCGGGTGCGGTCGTCCTCGCGACGCCCTACCCCTGGATCTGCAGGGTGTTCCCGAACCTGCCGATCTGCTGAACGTGGCCGACCGACACGTGTACGCACGGGTGCGCGAGGTCTTCCTCGACCAGCCCAAGGGCAGCAGGGCACGTCGGATCGTCTTTGGGGGCCTGGCCGGCGTCCTCCTCCTGCTCGAGGTGCTCTCCTGGTACGCCGCGGGCGGGAGTCCCGACGGCCTGAGCGTCGAACCGCTGGTCGCCAGCTGTCTCGCGCTCGCCTTCACGGGGTGGCTCCCGGCCACCGGAGGCGCCCTCTACGTCCTGGTGACGGCGACCGTCCTGGTGGTGCCCACCCCCAACCTCATCACCTTCCCACTGGTGGGGATCTTCGCGGTCGTCGCGGAGTGGATCTCCCGGCGGTGGTACCTCCAGGCCGTCGTCGCGCTCGCCCTGGTGCAGGTCCCCCAGTTCCTGACCTCCCAACGTCCGCTCGCCGACCTGGTGGGGCTGGTCCTCGGACTCGCGATCGCGGTGCCGATCGGGTTCGGCGTGCAGTGGAGCGAGGAACGTGCCGGGGTACTGCGCCAGGAGGTCCGGGTCTCACAGGTCGCGGCGGAGTCCGCGGCCGCCCTCGTGCGCCGCGACCTCAACCTCGCCCTCCACGACACGGTCGCCCAGGACCTCGTCCGGATCATCGTCGCGGGTCAGTCCGCCGCGAGGCGCACCACCGACCCCCAGACGGCGGAGGAGGTCCAGGAACTCTCGGAGCTCGCCCGCGACGCGATGCGCCACGTGCGCGCCCTCATGGGGGACGTCGGCGTCGGGCACACCGACCCCGTCCAGCCGCTGGGCGACGTGCTCGGCACCTGCCAGGCCATGCTCGCAGGGCGTGCCATCACCCTGGACGCCGAACTTCCCGAGGACATCGACTCCGCCTGCTCGCTGCGCCAGCGCAGTGTGCTCGGGTTGGTGCTCCGGGAGGGCACCACCAACATCCTCAAGTACGCCCGCGTGGGCAGCACGGCCCACCTCTCCGTCGAGGTGCTCGAGGACGGGACGGTCGCGATGACCATGGCCAACCTCATCGACCCCGCCGCCGACGACGCGCGCGGGGCGCTGAGCGGGGGATACGGCCTTGACTCGCTGACGGAACGCGCGGCCCGGGAGGGCGGCTCGCTCCAGTTCGGGTCCAACGGGGGCACGTGGCTGCTCTCCGTGACCGTGCCCCGCATCCCCGTCCCCGACGAGGCGGGCCGCCCCGCCTC
>NZ_CCXH01000112.1 GCF_000820725.1 Actinomyces polynesiensis
ACCCCGAGGCCGGCCCCCGGCGTGCCGGGCAGCTCCGCGGACGAGGGCGGCCCCGCGGCCCCCGGGACTCCCTGTGACCCCGACCCGTCCGGGACACCGGCGCCTCCGGGATCTCCCGGTTCCGCGGGTGAGATCGGCTCCCGCGGTTCCGCGGAGGGAGCGCTGTGACGGCGCTGCGCCTGCTGCTGGCGGACGACGACCCGGTGTTCGCCGCCGCCATGGCGGACCTGCTCGGGTCCCGCGAGGACGTCGACCTCGTGGCCGTCGTACCGGACGGCGCCGCAGCCCTGGAGGTGCTGGAGGGAGGGGGCGTCGACCTCGCCCTGCTCGACGTGGACATGCCGGTGCTCGACGGGATCGCGACGGCGCGCCGCATCGCGGGGTCGTTCCCCGGCGTTCGGGTGGTCATGCTCACCGCCTTCGAACAGTCCGACTCCCTGGGACGCGCGCTGGTGGCCGGTGCCAGCGGGTTCCTCACGAAGGACATGCCGGTGGACCGGCTCGTCGCACTGCTCCACGAGGTCATGCTGGGGGCCACGGTGATGGGGCCCCGCCCCGCCACCCTGCTCGCCGACTCCTACCGGGAGCGCACGCGTGGGCGTGGTGACGACCTCGCGTTCACCACCGCGGTGGCGGACCTGCCGCCGCGGTACCGGCAGGTGTTCGACCTGCTGACCAAGGCCGCGTCGAACCGCCGGATCGCCCAGAGCCTGCACCTGAGCGAGGGAACGGTCCATGTGTACGCCTCGGCGGTCCTCCAACTCACCGGGTGCGCCTCCCGCTCGGAGCTGGCCATCCGCGCCATGGACTCCGGGTTGGGATGAGGCGCCGGCTCCTGCCGGGTCCCGCGCCCGACCTGCCCTGACCCGTCCCGGACGGTGACCGCGTGGCACCGGGACCGTCACGGGGCGAAGACTGGGCGCTATGACGGACGAACCAGAGGGCGCGGACAGCGCGTCACCACCCGGCGGGTCGCCGCCGCCCGGTGGTCGACCGGCCCCGGGCAACCCGTTGGCGCCCGGAGGGACACCACTGCGCGGCACCTCGCCGCTGACGGGTGGCGCGCGGACGCCGGACCCGCACCCACCGGCCGGACTGACCACGGCCGAGGCGCAGCGCCGCCCGGGCGAACACGGCCGGAACACCGTCCAGGACACGGCCCCGCACCCGGTCCGCTCCGCCCTCTCGAAGCTCTGGGCACCCGTCCCGTGGATGCTCGAGGCGGCCATCGTGCTGGAACTGGTGCTCGGACAGTACGCGGAGGCGGCCGTCATCGCCTCGCTGCTCCTGTTCAACGCGACGTTGGGCTTCGTCCAGGAGCGGAACGCCCGCACGACCCTCGACACCCTCACCACCCGGCTCGCCCCCACCGCCTCGGTGCGACGCGACGGGGAGTGGTCGACGATCCCCGCCGCCGGGCTCGTGCCCGGTGACCTGGTGACGCTGTCCCTCGGCGCCGTGGTGCCCGCCGACGTCACCCTCACCGACGGCTCGGTGCTGCTCGACTCCTCGGCACTGACCGGCGAGTCCGTCCCGGAGGAGGCCGGTGTGGGTGCCACGGCCTTCGCGGGCGCCCTCGTCAAGCGTGGCGAGGCCCACGCCACCGTCACCGCGACCGGCACGGGGACCCGCTTCGGACGCGGCGCGGATCTCGTGCGCTCCGCCCATGTCGAGAGCACCGAGCAGAAGGCCGTCTTCCGCATCGTCCGCAACATCGCCTTCTTCAACGGCGGGATCACGGTCCTCATCGTCGTGTTCTCGCTCCTCCTCAGGATGGAGGTCGGTGACCTCCTCTCACTGGTGCTCGTGGCCGTCCTCGCCTCGGTACCGGTCGCGCTGCCGTCGATGTTCACACTCGCCGCCACCGTGGGCGCGCAGGAGCTCGGGCACCAGGGCGTGCTCCCCACCAGGCTCTCGTCCCTGGACGAGGCTGCGGGTGTCGACGTCCTCTGGGTCGACAAGACGGGCACCCTCACGGAGAACTCCCTCGCAGTGGCGGAGGTCCGCACCGCTCCCTCGACCGACACCCCCCACGTGCTGGCCCTCGCGGCCCAGGCCAGCTCACAAGGTGGCGCAGACCCCGTGGATGCCGCGGTGCGGAAGGCGGGGGGGAGCACCCGGTCACCGACTCCCCACAGCTCGTCGACTTCACCCCCTTCGACCCGGTCCGCAAGCTCTCCTCCGCGACCGTCCGCCACCCCGACGGCACCACCTGCACCGTCAGGAAGGGCGCCTACGCCGTGATCTCGGCCGGTGCGGTGGGCACCGACTGGGTCGGCCGTTCCGTCGGGGAACTCGAGTCCACCGGCCACCGGGTCCTCGCCGTGTCGTCCACCAGCGGGGACCGCACGAGCCTCATCGGCCTGATCGCTCTCGGTGACCCCCCGCGCGAGGACTCCGCCGGCCTCGTGCGTCGGCTCGACGAGCTCGGTGTCCGCACGGTCATGGTGACCGGGGACGCCCCCGCCACCGCCTCCGCCATCGCCGGGCAGGTCGGGATCACCGGTTCGGTGGCCACCGAGGTGCCCCGTTCGCAGGGCGCGGACGTCGGCGGTGTCGGCGTCTTCGCGGGCGTGCTCCCCGAGGACAAGTTCGACCTCGTGAAGCTGCTGCAGGGGGAGGACCACATCGTCGCGATGTGCGGCGACGGCGTCAACGATGCCCCCGCCCTGCGTCAGGCCCAGATGGGGATCGCGGTCTCGACCGCGACCGATGCCGCCAAGTCGGCAGCCGGCCTCGTGCTCACGGTCCCCGGCCTGGCCGGTGTCGTCGCCTCGATCGAGGTCGGCCGCTCGACGTTCCAGCGCATCCTCAGCTACACCCTGCGCTCGATCATCCACAAGACGACGCAGGTGCTCTTCCTCTTCGCCGGGCTCCTCATCACGGGCGGCGCGCTCATCACCCCGGTGCTGATGGTCATCATGATGATCACCGGGGACTTCCTGGCGATGTCCTCCTCGACCGACAACGTCACCCCCTCGGCCCGTCCGAGCAGGTGGAGGATCGGGTGGCTCA
The DNA here is from genome assembly GCF_000820725.1 of Actinomyces polynesiensis. Lineage (GTDB taxonomy): Bacteria > Actinomycetota > Actinomycetes > Actinomycetales > Actinomycetaceae > Pauljensenia > Pauljensenia polynesiensis. Next base: position 3,016 of record NZ_CCXH01000112.1, read on the forward strand.
CGGTCGCGGGTGTGGTGCTGGGCGTGTGCGACCTCGTGTTCTGCATCGCCTCGATCCTCGTGGGCCACCTGGTGCTCGGGTTCGACACCCACCTCATCCAGTCCATGGCCGTCGTCACCCTGGTGTTCAGTGGGCAGGCGATCTTCTACGTGTCGCGCGAACGCCACCACCTGTGGAGTTCACGCCCGAGCGGGTGGATGGTGGACTCCTCGGTCGTCGACGTCACGCTCATCACCGTGCTGGCGACCTGCGGCATCCTCATGGCCCCGCTCCCCCCGGGCGTCGTGGCGGGGGTCGCAGGTGGTGCCGTGGTGCTGGCGCTGACGCTCGACTCCGTGAAGGTGGCTCTCTTCAGGCGGCTGTCCATCGTGTGACCGGGCCGGGGTCGGGGCGCTCCGGTGTGCTCGGGACGCCCGGTCCGGGGCGAGCTGTCCCGCCCGGCCCACCCGAGGGGGTCACCGTCGTTCCCGCGCCGGATCGGTGTCCGCTGCCCGCCACCCCGCCTCACCGCAGACCCGCGCGGGCCACCGCCTCGAAGCCGAGCTCCAGGTCCGCCAACAGGTCGGGCAGGTCCTCGATGCCCACCGACAGCCGCACCGTGCCCG
>NZ_CCXH01000113.1 GCF_000820725.1 Actinomyces polynesiensis
TCCTCGGGTCCGCTCATGGTCATTCCTCTCCGTCCGGGGGGAGCCTCCGCCGCGGTGCGGGGAGGTCCTCCTGTTGTCGTCCGTGCTCCGACCGTCGCCGGGCGACCCGTGCCCGTTCCCGTTCCCGCGGCCCGGTGGTGGGCTCCCGACGGACGAGGACGGACCCGCCCCGCCGGACCCGTGAACCCGGCGGGGTCCGCGAGGACCGCCGGCCTGTGGGACCCGGCCAGGCTGTGTGACCCGGCCAGGCTGTGTGACCCGATCAGGCCGTGCGACCCGGTTGGTCTGTGCGACGTCGAGGCCCCGCCGGTGCGACACGGAGCAGGACCGGCGCGGTGCCGGAACCAGTGTCCCTCAGGGTCCCCTCCGTGCGGAGACCGTCATCGGTGCCGTCCGCACTTCGGACGTGTGCTCCGAGGGGCACCCCGGACCCCGCACCCACCCGGGCGGTGTTGGGCGCACCCGCCAGGCACTCCGGGTCCGTCACTGGGTTCTTCGCCCGCCCGGGCGGGATGGGTCGTGGACCGCCCCGCGGCCCGCGTCGACGGTCCCGCCCGACCAGGGCATTCCGAGATCCGGGAGGAACCGTGTGGCGTTGCCGACTCCATGAATGGTGGGAGGCGCGTGATCAGGCCAGATGCATGAATTCCACACGTTCTCACACAATCGGACAGGATCAATGGTCCTTGAAGCACACAAACGCAGGAAGCACCATTGAGCCATGGCCCTTCAACAGACAGATCCTTCCCGCCGGAACTGAAAGGTCGCCGTCATCGTCGGCATCATCGCCGGCATCATCGGCGCCATCGTGAAGTTCGGATGGGAGGTGCCGCTGCCCCCGCGCACACCTGAGCGGGCGGTCACCAATCCGCCCCAGGCGTTCCTCGAGCTGCTCGGCTTCTCCGACAACTTCGTCCACTCCCCATACGCCTACAACGGGAATGACGGACTCCCCTGGGTGTCCTTCCTCGTGCACTTCGGCTTCTCGATCTTCTTCGCAGTCCTCTACGCCGTCCTCGCCGAGCGCTTCCCCCAGGTAAAGCTTTGGCAGGGCGCCACCTTCGGTGTCGCGATCTGGATCATCTTCCACATCATCGTCATGCCCCTCATGGGTGTCGTCCCCGCCCCGTGGAACCAGCCCTTCGAGGAGCACTTCTCCGAACTCTTCGGCCACGCGGTGTGGATGTGGGCGATTGAAATCTTCCGCCGCGACCTGCGCAACCGCATCACGCACCAGCCCGACGCGGAGTTCGCCCTGGACACGCGCACGGTCTGAGACCCGCGCACACGCCGCAGACCACTGCGGCGCACTGCTCCCGGAGGGGGCGGGCCGACCGACCGGCCCGCCCCCTCCTCCTGTCGGCCACCCTGCGGGACTCCTCGTGTTCGCCACTCGACTCCCACCCCGTGTGGTCCCGGGGTGGGCCAGCCGGATTGCGCTGTGGGTGATCCACCGGGACCGGCAGGGGTCGCCCTCGTACCATGACGGCATGACGACCCCCACGACTGCTGCCACCCACAGGGGAACCCTGGCCGACGCGGTCGAGGTCCTCCGCGGCAGGCGGCTCGCGGTGCTGACCGGCGCGGGGGTGTCGACGGACTCCGGGATCCCCGACTACCGCGGGCCGGACTCGCCGCCACGCACCCCGATGACGTACCAGCAGTTCGCCGGTGACCCCGTGTTCCGGCGCGTGTACTGGGCCCGCAACCACGTCGGGTGGCGGCACGTCCACGACACCCGCCCCAATGACGGCCACCGGGCACTCGCGCGGATGGAACGCGACGGCGTCGTCTCGGGTGTCATCACCCAGAACGTCGACCTCCTGCACGAGGAGGCCGGGTCGCGCACCGTCATCGACCTCCACGGGCGCTACGACCGGGTGGTGTGCCTGAACTGCGGGCGCGTGGTCTCCCGCGCCCACCTGGCCGAGCGCCTGGAGGCACTGAACCCGCACTTCCTGGAGGGCCTGGACGGCAGCGTCGTCGACATCGAGATCGCCCCCGACGCCGACGCGGTCATCGAGGACACCTCCGGGTTCGTGCCGGCGGACTGCGAGTCCTGCGGTGGGATCCTCAAGCCCGACATCGTCTACTTCGGGGAGGTCGTGCCCCGCGAGCGGGCCGATCGTGCGCTGGCCCTGGTGGACCGGTCCCAGGGGCTGCTCGTCGCCGGGTCCTCCCTGACGGTCCAGAGCGGGCTGCGCATCGTCCGCCGCGCGGTCGCCGACGACCTGCCGATCGTCATCGTCAACCGTGGCGAGACCCGCGGGGACAGGTTCGCCACCGTCAAGGTCGACGCCGGGACCACGCAGACGCTGGTGGGGTTGGCGGAGGCGTTGGGGTGACCGGGGCGGATGAAGGTCCGCTTTTCCTCATCCGAGCGTGATGCTGCCACCGTCTTCGAGGAGCTCTGCGTGGCGGGCGCCCTCGGCTTCCAGCGATCTCACAACTCTCCTGGCGACGCCGAGCCCGTCGGCATTGAGAAGTCCATCATGAATGCCGACGACCCGCTCGGGGCGCACTGCCCGCACGTAGCGAATCAGGTCGCTCGCCCGTAGCCACGGCCCATTGATCGGTGTGAACATGGTACGGAACGGACCGGGAGGGATCGCGTGCTCATCTCCGGTGACGAAGACCGAGCCAGCAATCAGGTATGCGCGGTTCTCCGGTCCCGCCTCCTGCGGGTGCATCTCGGCGTGACGGTTCCCGGAGACCTCGACGCGGAGGGCGCCGATGGTGAAGGCGGAGCCGGCCACGGCCTCGTGCAGACCATGTCCTCCGCCCAGGGCATCCAGGGTGTCCGCCGGCGCCCAGACCGGTGTGCCCCGCTCCGCCGCCTCGGCAACCACACCAGGGTCGAGGTGGTCGAAGTGCAGATGGGTGACCAGCACTGCGTCCACTCCCTCAAGTGGGGGGCGCGGACCGAGTTGGCCTGGATCGACCAGGATCCGAGTCCGACCGTCGTCGACCAGCAGGCACGCGTGGTGCCACTTCGTCACCCGGATCCCGTTCAGCATGCGCACACGCTACGCCTGCCGGTCTGACACGGCAGGTGCAGAGGCGCTGGGCGGGGGCGCCGTGGGTGGCGAACGTCCGAGGACCACCATGTGGGTTGGGAGGGCGGTGTGGGCAGCGCAGTAGCCTCTGTCCATGACATCAGGAACTTTCGGGGTGGCCACCGGGGCGGGCGACACACCTCGCCTTCCCCTCGCTCATGATCTTGATCGCGCCGATGCCGACTCCGCCGTCGAGCTGTGGCGGTCCTGCAATCTCACGCGTCCATGGAACGATCCCGTCGCGGACTTCCTGCGTGCGGTGGACGGCCCCGCCTCGACGGTGCTCGGCCTCCGTTTCGGTGTTGACATCGCCGGGATTGCTGGCGCTGCCGACACTTCTGGCATCGCTGGGACTGCCGGCGTCGCGGACGACCGTGGTGGCGTTCCGGGGAGCGACGGCTGCTCTCTCCCTGCCGAGATCTCACCGGAAGTGGTGGCGACCGTCATGGTCGGCCACGACGGGCACCGTGGATGGATCTACTACGTCGCGGTGGCCCCAAACCTTCGCGGGCGGGGGCTGGGCCACGCCCTGGTCGACGCGGCGGAGGAGTGGCTCCGCGAACGCGGCATCCCCAAGGTCATGCTCATGGTGCGGGCCGCGAACACCCAGGTCCTCGACTTCTACGAGGAACAGGGGTTCGGCCGCAGCACCAGCGTCGTGATGGAGCGCTGGCTGGACCGCCCCTGACGAGCAGCCGCCGCCCCACCGCTCCGTCGCCCCGCGCGACGGACCCGTCCGGCCGGGTGAGCGGACCTCAGGCCCCGAACAGAGCGGACCTCGGCAGGAGTGAGGTCAGTCGACGATGCCGTAGAGGCGGTCGCCGGCGTCGCCCAGGCCGGGGACGATGTAGGACTTCTCGTTGAGGCGCTCATCCACGGCCGCCACCACGACGGTGACGTCGGCGCGGTCGCCCACGAACTTCTCCAGCTCCGCCAGACCCTCGGGGGCGGCCAGCAGGCACACGCACGTCACGTCACGGGCACCGCGCTGGAAGAGGTAGTCCACGGCGGCGACCATGGTGTGCCCGGTGGCGAGCATCGGGTCCAGGACGAAGCACTCACGGTCGGTGAGGTCCTCGGGCAGGCGGTTGGCGTAGGTCTCGACCTGCAGGGTGTCCTCGTCGCGCTTCATCCCGAGGAACCCGACCTCGGCGGTGGGCAGGAGACGGGTCATGCCCTCGAGCATCCCCAGGCCGGCGCGGAGGACCGGGACCACGATCGGGCGCGGCTCGGCCATCTTGCGTCCCACCGTGGGGGCCACGGGGGTGTTGATCGCGACGTCGGTGACCGACACGTGCCGGGTGGCCTCGTAGGCGAGCAGCGTGACCAGCTCGTCGACCAGCTGGCGGAACGTCGCCGAGGGGGTCTTCCTGTCGCGCAGGATGGTCAGCTTGTGGGCGATCAACGGGTGGTCCGCAACATGGAGGCGCATGGGGCAAGGGTACCGCGCGCGACCGCGCACCCGAGCGCCCGCGTGCGTGCCCGCGCACAGGCGACCCACTCTCCCACCCGCCCGCTTCCGGGACGGTGCCAGGCCGGGCCCTCCCCCGGAGCCACCCCGGACTGCCGGGACCGGCGAACCGGCTCGCCGTCCGTGCCCCGACACGCGCGGGGCAGTCCGTGTCTGGGAGAGTCCTGGGAGCACCCGGGTCCCCCTGCTCCGGCGCGCGCGGCGCATGTAGGCTGTGGGCGTGGTGTCCAAGGACCGTCTGCGTGAGGCGATGGGGCGGGCCCTCTTCCTCGCCAACCGAGCACGTGAGGGGGGCGACGTGCCCGTCGGCGCCGTCGTGCTCGACTCGGAGGGCCGGGTCGTCGGCGAGGGCTGGAACCAGCGGGAACGCGACCACGACCCCTCCGCCCATGCCGAGATCGTCGCGTTGCGCGCGGCCGGCCGGCGCCTGGGCCGCTGGAACCTGGTCGGGTGCACTCTGGTGGTGACCCTGGAGCCGTGCACGATGTGCGCGGGTGCCGCCGTCCAGGCCCGGGTCGACCGGGTGGTCTTCGCCGCCTGGGACCCGAAGGCCGGTGCCGCGGGCTCCGTGCGCGACGTCCTGCGCGACTCCCGCCTGAACCACCGTGTGGAGGTGATCGGTGGCGTCCTCGCCGAGGAGGCCAACATCCAGCTGCGCGGATTCTTCGAGTCCAGGCGTGGCGCCGAAACCCCGCGCACCCCTGCGGCCCGCCCCTCGGGCGACCAGCGCTCCGCACCCCGCCCGTGGGAGCGCGACCAGGCGGGCCCGATCGGCGTCGCACCGCTGGTGATCCCCTCCTCCCCATTGACGAGGGCGACCCCGCGACGTTCCGCTGCCATCGGCACTCCTGCCACCGGACCCGCTGCCCCCACCGACCTCTCCGGCCGCACTGCCTCCACCGGTGTCCGCCCCGGTTCTGCCGCGACCGGCACCGCCTCCCGCAGCGTCGGCCCCGCTCCCGTTCCCTCCGGCACGGCCCCCGTCCCCCCCGGGTCGAGGCGCGACCGTGCTGTGCGGGGGACGACCTCCCGGCCTGCGGTGGGGGAGCCCGCTCCCGGGCGCCCAGAGCCCCGTGCGAAGGCTCCGACGGTGCCGGGTGGCGTACCCCCGCGTCCCGCGCAGTCGGCGCAACACCAGGGGCCCACCACCGCGCGGACCTCCGACGACCGGGAACAGCCGGGCGCCCGGTCGGACGGGACCGCCCGGGCCTCCGGGACAGCTCCGGTACCGGGACCGGCTCCGTCTTCGGGGACCACCACGACCCCGGCAGGTCAGGAGCGTCCCCCCTCGGGTCTTCCCGAGGTCCAGGTGAGGCGTCGGCGTCGCGGCGACGCGAGACACTGAGCGTGCAGGACACGGAAGACGCGAGGGTTGCGGCTCCAGGAGTGGACGCCTCCTCGGGACTCCCGGATCCGTCGGCACCGGACTCCGCCGGGAAGCCGGGTGGCGGAATCACCGCCCGCCAGAGGACTGTCCCACCCCGCGCCCACGGTGACCCGACAATGGACTCCGCCAGCCGTTCGACGCCCACCACGTCTGACGAGGCCGCCGCCGGATCGGCACCGGCCATTCCCGACCTCTCCGCGTACCTGGACCCCGCCACCCCCGAGCTCGCCAGCCACCCCGACCCGCAGGTCCCGGTGCCCGCCCTCATGGGGGAGGTCGCCGGTGCCCCGGTCACCCTGGTCTGGGTGAACATGGTGGGTGGCCTCACGGGCCGCATCGACGGACCCGAGCCGCGGTTCGTCAAGTGGAACCCCAAGCCCTCCGACGAGTCCCTCGTCCAGGAGGCCGAGCGTATGCGCTGGTTGGAGCGCCGCCACCCCGGGCCGCGTGTGGTCGCCCTCGTCGACACGCCCGGGGCGGAGGTCATGGTCACCGCCGCCCTCCCGGGGTTCTCCGCCGTGGATCCCCGGTGGGCCGGGCGCACGGACGAGGTCGTGCGTGCCGTCGCCGTGGGCCTGCGCACCCTGCACGCGCTGCCCGCCGCCGCCTGCCCCTTCACGTGGGACGTCGCGAGCCGCATCGAGGAGGCGGAGGCGAGGGGGAGGACCGTGCCCGACCTGCTGCGGACACCGCCGCCCGTGGACCGCCCGGTCGTCTGCCAGGGCGACCCCTGCGCCCCGAACACCCTGCTCGACGGGCAGGGCCACTTCCTGGCCCACGTCGACCTCGCACGACTGGGGGTGGCGGACCGGTGGGCGGACCTGGCGGTGGCCACGATGTCCCTGGGGTGGAACTTCGACGACGTCGACGAGGACCTGTTCTGGAGGACCTACGGCGTGGCACCGGACCCCGGACGGATCGCCTACTACCGGGCCCTGTGGGACGCCACCTGAGGGGAGGGGCCGTCCGTGCGCCAGACCCGCTCGATGCGTTCCTGGACCAAGGGTGCGAGTTCGGTGACCAGGCGCTCGCGGGGCATGGAGGCGAGGGGCTCCATCCGCACGACGTAGCGCATCGTGACGATCCCGTAGAGGGTGGCCATGGCCAGTTCCACCTGTTCGGCGACCTCGGTGCCGTGCCCGAGCAGGGACTCCAGGGGCTCGATGACGTCGGTGCGCACGTAGGAGCGGAAGCGTCTGCCGGTGGCGGCGTCGGTGATGAGGGCCCGCATGAGGGCCTGCATGGCGTCCGCCGTGAGTCGCTCCTCGTAGAGGACCAGCGCGTAGCGGATCAGGCGCTCGCCGGCCCCCTGCGGACCGGGCAGGAGGAGTGAGAGCACCTCCGAGGCCGGGTCCGAGGGCAGGTCGAAGCAGGCGCGGAAGAGCTCCTGCTTGCTTCCGAAGTAGTAGGAGACCAGGGCCGGGTCACAGCGGGCAGAGGCTGCGATCGAGCGGATGGTCGCGCCCTCGTACCCGTGCTCGACGAGCTCGGCGCGCGCGCAGGGGAGGATCCGGGAGCGCAGCTCGCCGCGGGGGCCGTGCGGCCCGCGGCCACGGGGCGCGGGCCCTGCCACGGTGGGTACGGGCGCCGCCGCGGCGGGCACGGGCGCGGTGTCACCTGGTGCTCCGGGCGTGGCCGTGTCCCGCGGCGTCACTCCCTGTGCGTGCGTTCCTGCGGGACGGGGCTCCCCCGCGGGGGTCCCCGGTGCCGTTCCCCCGCCTCCCCGCGTTCCGGGGAGCGGGGTGTCCGACGCGGGCGCCGGTGGCGTGGCCGGGGTTTTCGCAACGCGGTCACTCACGGAAATGCCACCCCCGATTTCAACACCGTCCTGCCCCGGCGCGCGCGCCGGTGTGCCCGGGCAGGCCTCCCGTGGTCCGGTGCGGGCCGAATCCGTCGTGTGGGATGCCATCGACCTCCCCCAATTTCAACGCCGTGGAAATCGCCTTGACACCACCCTACGTTCGGTTGCAGGGGCCCGAGCGGGACCAGGAGTGGGAGGAACGATGGGCGAGGCGTCCGGCACGGCGGGCACTGCTGGGAGCTCCGACCGCGGTGCGGACCCGGCCGTGGCTGGTCCTCACGCCATGGCCGGACCGCGCATCGTCTCCGAGGCCGGTCCCCGTGACACCGTCGCTGCCGATGCGTGCGCCACCCCCACCTGGGCCCTCGGCATCGACGTCGGCTCGACCACCGTGAAGGTCGTGCTCCTGGACGGGCCCCGCGTCGTCCTCTCCGACTACCGGCGCCACAACGCGGACGTGCGTGGGGAACTCGCCCGGCTCCTCGCCGAGATCGCCGCCGCCCACCCGCAGGCGCTGGTGCGCGCGGCCATCACCGGCTCGGGAGGCCTGTCCATGGCCCGCGCCCTGGGCATCCCCTTCGTCCAGGAGGTCATCGCCGCCACCGAGGCCACCCGCAGGCTCCACCCCGAGGTCGACGTGGTCATCGAACTGGGCGGGGAGGACGCGAAGCTCACCTACCTGCACCCCACCCCCGAACAGCGCATGAACGGGACGTGCGCGGGCGGGACGGGCGCCTTCATCGACCAGATGGCCACCCTCCTGCACACCGACGCCGCCGGTCTGGACGACCTCGCCGCCCGCCACCAGCAGATCTACCCCGTGGCCTCGCGCTGCGGGGTCTTCGCCAAGTCCGACCTCCAGCCACTCATCAACCAGGGTGCGGCGCACGAGGACCTCGCGGCCTCGGTCTTCACCGCCGTGGCCACGCAGACCATCGCGGGCCTGGCCTGCGGACGGCCCATCCGCGGCACCGTGATGTTCCTGGGTGGTCCACTCCACTTCCTGCCCCAGCTGCGGCGCGCCTACGAGGACCTCCTGCCCCGGGCCGACGCCTTCGTCACCCCCGAGGACGCCCAGCTCTACGTCGCCCTGGGTGCCGCCATGCTGGCCGGGGATCCCCCGCAGGGAGGGCGTTCTCGTGAATCCGCCCCTTCCCGCGCAACCGCGCGTCCGCTGTCCGCCCTCGTCGGCGACCTGCAGCACGCCGCCCCCGAGACCGCCACCCACCGCATGCCCCCGCTGTTCGCCACCCCGGTCGACCTCGCGGAGTTCCGCGCCCGCCACGGCCGCGAGACCGTCCCCGTCGCCCGCCCCCAGGAGGCACGCGGGCGCTGCTGGCTCGGCATCGACGCGGGTTCCACGACGATCAAGGCGGTCCTCGTCGACGAGGATGGGCGCATCGTCTTCACCCACTACGCCTCCAACGAGGGCGACCCCGTGACCGCGGCCGTGGACATCGTGCGCCACCTGCGCGCCGAACTGCCCGAGGACACCGTCATCGGGCGCTCCTGCGCGACGGGCTACGGGGAGGGCCTGGTCAGGACGGCGCTGCGCCTGGACGAGGGCGAGGTGGAGACCATGGCCCACTTCCGGGCCGCCGAACAGCTCGCCCCCGGCGTCACCTCCGTCATCGACATCGGCGGCCAGGACATGAAGTACCTGCGCATCCGCGACCACGCCGTGGACTCCATCTGCGTGAACGAGGCCTGCTCCTCGGGATGCGGGTCCTTCCTGCAGACCTTCGCCCAGACGATGGACACGGATGTGGAGACCTTCGCCCGGTGGGCGCTGGACTCCCGCTCACCGGTGGACCTGGGGACCCGTTGCACGGTCTTCATGAACTCCTCCGTCAAGCAGGCCCAGAAGGAGGGCGCGGACGTCCGCGACATCGCCGCAGGCCTCAGCTACTCCGTGGTGCGCAACGCCCTGTACAAGGTCATCAAGCTCAAGGACCCCTCCGACCTCGGCGACCGCGTCGTCGTCCAGGGTGGGACCTTCCTCAACGACTCCGTCCTGCGGGCCTTCGAACTCCTGACGGGTCGTGAGGTCGTGCGCCCCGACCTCGCGGGCCTCATGGGCGCCTACGGTGCGGCGCTGACCGCGCGCCTCCACGACGACGGGACGGGGCGCTCCGGCCTCGCCGGTGTCGAGGACCTGGAGGGGTTCTCCGTCGAGACCACCCACAAGACCTGCCGCCTGTGCCAGAACCACTGCCGGATGACGATCTCGACCTTCTCCACCGGGGAGCGCAACGTCAGCGGCAACCGCTGCGAGCGCGGCGCCTCCCTGGAACGCATCCCGAAGAAGTCCGCCCTTCCCAACATGTACGACTGGAAGTACAAGCGGATCTTCGGCTACCGCCGCCTCACCGAGGCCCGGGCCACCCGCGGGGACATCGGGATCCCGCGCGTGCTCAACATGTACGAGAACTACCCCTTCTGGTTCACCCTGCTCACCCACCTCGGGTTCCGCGTGATGGTCTCCCAGCGCTCCAACCACGACCTCTTCGAGGCAGGCATGGAGTCGATCCCCTCGGAGAACGTCTGCTACCCCGCCAAGCTCGTCCACGGACACATCGAGGCGCTCCTCGACAAGGGCATCACGACGATCTTCCACCCCTGCGTCAGCTTCGAGCAGCAGCTGAGCCCCGGCGCCGACAACCACTTCAACTGTCCCGTGGTCGCCACCTACCCCGAGGTCATCCGCACGAACATGGAGCGGCTGCGCGATCCCGGCGTGCGCTTCCTCGCGCCCTTCCTCAACCTCGCCAACCGCGAGTACCTGCCCGCCCGCCTGTGCGAGGTCTTCTCCGACTGGGACATCCCCGAGGACGAGATGCGCGCGGCACTGGACGCCGCCTGGGAGGAGGACGCTGCCGTCAAGCAGGAGATCCGCGACAAGGGCGAGGAGTCCCTGCGATGGATGCGAGCCAACGGGGTGCGCGGCATCGTGCTCGCCGGGCGTCCCTACCACCTCGACCCGGAGATCAACCACGGCATCCCCGAGGTCATCAATGGTCTGGGTCTGGGCGTCCTCACCGAGGACTCCGTGTGCGACGGGCGCCTGGAGCGGCCCCTGCGGGTGCGCGACCAGTGGTCCTACCACTCCCGTCTCTACGAGGCCGCCGCCCGGGTCGGGGACGAGGACGACCTGGAGATGGTCCAGCTGACCAGCTTCGGCTGCGGGGTGGACGCCATCACCGCCGACCAGGTCCAGGAGATCCTCGAGGGCCGCGGCGACATCCACACCGTCCTCAAGATCGACGAGGTCTCCAACCTCGGTGCCGCCCGCATCCGCCTGCGCTCCCTCGACGCCGCCGCCCGGGAACGCGCATCGGTGGGCGCACCCGTCCCCGCGACGCTGCCCGGGGGTGACGCTGTGCCCGTGGCGTCCCCGCCCGATCGGGTGGAGACCTCTGCTGCGGGTGGTTCCGGTGCCGCGACCGGCGCAGCACCCGCCCGCATGGCGCTGCCCGGGAACGAGGGCGGCTCCGCCCTCGTCAATGCCGGAGCGTCCCGGGTTCCTGCCGCAGTCGAGGAGACACGTGCCGGTCACGTCCAGCCCCGCGCGCGGTTCACCCGCGAGATGCGCGATCAGGGGTGGGAGATCCTGGCGCCGCAGATGTCACCCATCCACTTCCGGCTCGTCGTGCCCGTGCTGCGTCGGGCGGGGCTGAACGTGCGGCTCCTGGAGCACACTTCGCGGGAGTCCATGGAGACGGGGCTGCGCTTCGTCAACAACGACGCCTGCTACCCGGCGATCGTCGTGATCGGGCAGCTCCTGGAGGAGTTCACCTCGGGGCGTTCGGACCCGGACCGCACGGCCGTGGTCATCACCCAGACGGGTGGGATGTGCCGGGCGACGAACTACGCGTCCCTGCTGCGCAAGGGGCTGCGCGACGCCGGATACCCGCAGGTGCCGGTCATCGCGGCATCCGTGCAGGGACTGGAGGAAAACCCCGGTTTCGAGCTCACCGTCCCCATGGCCCACCGCGCGGTGCGTGCCCTGGTGCTGGGGGACATGCTCCAGGCGATGGTCCTGCGGGTGCGTCCCTACGAGGAGGAGCCCGGTGCCGCCATGGCGCTGTACGCGCGGTGGGACGCGATCTGCCGGGAGTGGTTGGAGGGGAGGGGACGGTCCGCGACCTGGGGTGGGCGCCTCACCTTCCGTGGCCTCGTGCGGCGGTGCGTGGCGGAGTTCGACGCGCTGCCGCTGCGGGACGAACCACGACGCCCCCGTGTCGGACTGGTGGGGGAGATCCTCGTGAAGTTCCATCCCGACGCCAACAACCACGCCGTCGACGTCATCGAGGAGGAGGGCTGCGAGGCGGAGCTCCCGGGGCTCATGCAGTTCTTCCACAACTCGATGGCGTCGGCGCGGTGGAACCACGACAACCTCGGCATCGGGGGGACGGCGCGCTGGGCCAAGCCCCTGGCGCTGTGGGCGATGCAGCGGTGTGAGGCGCCCGTGCGTGCGGCGTTCGCCCGCACCGGGGGGAAGTTCGAGGCGCACCGTCCGATCCAGGAGATGGCGTCGCGGTCCACCGACATCGCCCGGATGGGCAACCAGGCGGGGGAGGGGTGGTACCTGACCTCGGAGATGGTCGACATGATCGAGCACGGGTGCCCCAACATCATCTGCGCCCAGCCGTTCGCCTGCCTGCCCAACCACGTCGTGGGCAAGGGCATGTTCCGGGCGCTGCGCACCCGCTACCCGGAGGCGAACCTGGTGGCCGTGGACTACGACCCGGGCGCCTCGGAGGTCAATCAGCTGAACCGCATCAAGCTCATGATCTCGACCGCGTTGGAGCGCGGGGCGTCCCGGGGCGACGGGGAGGCCGGCGGGCTCGCGGGGGGCGCGGACACCGGGAACGGCCAGGGGCACGAGGGCCCGGCCTCCGCTGCCGGCGTCCCGGGCTCCGCGCCCGGCGTCCCGGGCTCTGGCGCCAGCACCGGCGCGTGTGCCTGTGGTGGCTGCGATCTCGGGCGTGTCGCCGCTGGTGGCTGCGAAATCGGGTCTGTTGTCGCGGGCGGTTCCGAGGGGATGCCCGTCGACCGAGCCGGCCGCCGCCCCATTCCGGTCATGGTGATCCACCGCGAGTCCTGAGGGCCGGGACGTCGGAACGCTCACCCGCTGAGCGCGAAGAGGACGTCCTGTTCCTGTTGCACGCCCAGGTCTCCCCGATCGTCGCGGCCACGTCCCACGTCGGGACCGAGGACGTTCGGGGCGGGCGCACGTTGGTTGCCCCTGGACGGTCCGGTGGCGCCGCCGTCAGCAGACGCACCTGCTCCACCGGGCTGATGCGCAGGGGTGCCCCGGTCGCCGTTTCCACCGTCCCCCGGGTCCTGAGTGCTGCGCCCGCCTCCCCGATCGCGGCTGCTGTGGCCGCCTCCCCCATCCCGGTTGCGACGGCCCCCACTCAGATCTCGGCGACTGACACCTCCACCGGGACTCCGGGACCTGTCGTCGCGGGCGGCCGCCGCGTCCAGGACGGCGCGCTCGACCGCCAACTGACCGAACATCAGGTGGAGACCGGACTGGGCGCGGAACCATCGTCGACGACGGTCGATGGTGGCGGGTGGTCTGACCCACGGCACTCCGTCCCGCATCTGGATGTCCCAGCCGAGCTGCTCGAAGCTCCGGTGATGGTGCCAGCAGAGTGCGACACCGTTGTCCGTGTGGGTGTCCCCGCCCTCGTGCCACTCACGGACATGGTGGATCTCGCACCAGGTGACGGGGACCGAGCATCCGGGAATGACGCAACCTCCGTCCCTGGTGGCGATCGCGCGACGTTGGTGGGCGGTGAAGATCCGCTGTGGCGCCATCAGCTCCACGATCCGGCCCCGGGAGTCCATGACGACCTTCTGGACGGCGCCGACACATCCGGTGTGGTGTGCGACGGAGATGTCGACCGCACTGTCGGCCTCGTCGTGGGTGCCCTGGAGGAAGGCGGTGCCGTTGGGTCGACCGATCTGGTCGGCAGTCGTGGTGACGACGAGGGTGGGCGCTGCACCTCCCAGGAGGGGCATCTCGGGCACGCCCGCGGCAGTGGCGAGGATCCCTGCGAGGGCATCATGGCGCTTCTGGCGAGGCGATCGGTGATCGAGGACCGGAGCGTTCACGGGTCCGGGTCCCGCGGTGGTCCCGGGGCCGGTGACAGGGTCGTGGCCCGCAGTCGGGTCGGCCCCCGTTGTCGAGTCGAGGTCGGCCGATGGATCGGGGCTGTGCCCTCGCGCTCCTCCGGCCGCTCCGAGGCCCGGCGCGGTTGGGTCCACGGTGCCCGGTGTGGCGGTCTCGGTGCGCGGATTGAGGTAGGCATCGAGGAGACGCTCCAGCTGTGCCGCTGTCTCGGGCAGGAGCTCGCCCTCCACCCGTCTCGTGCCCTCGCGCAGGGCGTGGATGGTCAGGAAGCGCCGTGCCTCCCGTCGATGCCGTGACGCACGCGAGTCCTCCTGCCCACCATCGGGGTCGGACTCCTGGGCGAGCATCCTGCTCCAGGAACGGGCAAGTCGAGTCAGCTGCGTCAGTGCCATTGCCCCGGGTTGGGTGCCCGAGCGCCCCACCTCCGTCAGGAGAGCCTCGGCGGCATCCCCGAACACGTGGGCCCGGGACGTCACGGCATCCGCGCCCATGCCGCCGCCAGGAGCGCACACTCCGCCTCGGCGACGCGGAGGGCGGGCACTCCGCTCTTCCGTGCCGGAGCGAGGGCGGCGGTGATCACGCTGGCAGCGTCGGGGGAGATGAGCCCTTCCCTGACGGCCCGGCGCAGGAGGGGGAACGGGACCGACTGGTTCGTGTCGAGCTGTGAGGCCTCCGGGTGATCGGTGCCCGGACCGGCGGCTTCCTCGACGTGTTGGAGGGGCTCGGCCTGGCGGATCCGTTCGCGGACCGTGCGAGTGGAGGT
>NZ_CCXH01000114.1 GCF_000820725.1 Actinomyces polynesiensis
CTACCTGGACTGAGGTGGGGGACCACTCCTGACACGTGGCGACGGCCCCCGGGTGCACCTGTGCACCCGGGGGCCGTCCGCACTGCGGCCTCGTGGCCCCGCGGCGGACGCGGTGGTCAGTCCGCCGTCCGCCCGCCCAGCGCGAAGGTCTCCCGCGCCGCCTCGAAGACCTGGTTCGCGGTCCCCAGGGCGCAGCGGATCTGCTGGAGGAGCTGTGCGTCCGTGGCGCCGGCCTCGTGGTCGATGGTGTGGGAGGCGAGCAGCTGCACGGTCGCGTCCTCCTCCTCGACCCGGTAGGAGCACTTCGGCCAGTAGTGGTCCCGGTGCCAGTCCTCGATGAAGAGGCGCAGGGCGTCCAGCTCCGACAACGACAGACGGTCGCGCAGCGCGCCCTGGACCTGGAGCACCTCCCGGTCGGAGCCCGTGAGGAAGAACCAGAAGGTGTTCCCCTCCCAGTTGCCACCCAGGTCGCCGTCCTCGTCGATCACCCAGTGCCATCCCTGTGCGTCCAGGATCCCGGTGAGGCGCTCCTGGGAGAGGGGGCGCACCGTGTCCTCGGCGGGCGCGGTGCGGGTGCGGGGGCGGCGGGTGAACCATCCCATGTGGTCGGGTCCTTCCTTCGGTGTGCGGTGGCGGACGTCGTCGGCTCAGACGTCGAGTCCGCGGGTGATCTCGTCGTAGAACTGGGCAGCGGTGCCCAGGGCGCAGCGCACCTGCTGGAGGAGCTGGGCGTCCGTCGCCCCCTGCTCGAGGTCCACGGTGTGCTCGGCGAAGACGCGGATCCGGCCCTCGTCGGAGATCCGGTGGTAGCACTTGGGCCACAGCCGCTCACGGTGCCAGGTGTCGATGAACTCCCGGACCTCCTCGAGCCG
This sequence comes from Actinomyces polynesiensis, assembly GCF_000820725.1. GTDB lineage: Bacteria > Actinomycetota > Actinomycetes > Actinomycetales > Actinomycetaceae > Pauljensenia > Pauljensenia polynesiensis. The sequence continues at coordinate 873 of NZ_CCXH01000114.1, forward strand.
GTCGATGTCGAGGGTCGTGTGCCACATGGACTGGATGTGGAGGATCTCGGACATCTGGCCGCGGAGCATGAAGTAGAACTGGTTGTCGTCCCAGTTCCCGCCGAGGTCGCCCTCGTTGTCGATGAAGTACTTCCAGCCCTGGTCCTCGAAGAGGAGGACCAGCCGGTCCCTCGTGACGGGTGTGGGCACGTCGACGGGCGGGGGTGCCGGCCGGGCGGAGAACAGTCCCATGTGCGCGTGCCTTCCTGTGTGCTGTCCACCCAACCTACGCACGCGCCGGTGCCGCGGACAACTCCGCGCATGGGTCGCCCCAACGGGCGCGCGGCGCCGCAGGGTGGTCCCTGCGACGCCGCGCGTGGTCCCCGCCGGGGCGGGGAGTGGTCGGGTGCGTCCCGGTGTCAGTGGACGGAGGTGCCCTTCTCGTCGGCGACCAGGAGGTGCGTGTCGTCCTGGATGGACAGCGCGGTGGACCTCAGGGCCTCCATGTGCTGGCGCGCGTGGTGCGCGCAGAAGAGGAGCTGCCCACTGGCCAGCGTCACCCGCACCCAGGCGCGTGCCCCGCAGTAGTCACAGCGGTCGGCCGCCGTGAGTGCCGGTGCATCGACGGGCTCGGGACGCTCAAGCATGCTCGTTGCGTTCATGACCCCATCAGACCACCGATCGGCGTCGGGCGACAGTGCGAGGGGCCCTCTTTCGCCCCGGGCACAATTCCCCCGAGGGGCCCTGATCTGCATGATGCCGCAGCACAGGACGCCCCGCGCGCCTCCGGATCGATCGCTCCCGGCGGGCCGACGTGACCGGCATGCGGACAATTCCTACTATGGGCGGGTGACGACAGACCCGGCATCCGACTACTCCGCACGCCACCTCTCCGTCCTGGAGGGCCTGGAGGCCGTGCGCAAGCGGCCCGGCATGTACATCGGTTCCACCGACCACCGCGGCCTCATGCACTGCCTGTGGGAGATCATCGACAACTCCGTGGACGAGGCCCTCGAGGGCTTCTGCCACACCATCGACGTGCGACTCCATCCCGACCACTCCGCCTCCGTGTCCGACGACGGTCGCGGCGTCCCCGTCGACGAGGTCCCCGGTGTGGGGCTGTCGGGTGTGGAGGTGGTCTACACCAAGCTCCACGCCGGAGGGAAGTTCGGCGGCGGCTCCTACGCGGCCTCCGGCGGGCTGCACGGGGTGGGCGCCTCCGTCGTCAACGCCCTGTCCGCCCGCATGGACGTCCAGGTCGACCGCAACGGGCGCACCTACCAGATGTGCTTCCGCCGCGGTGAGCCGGGGACCTTCGACGACTCCCGGGTCCGCACCCCGAACTCGCCCTTCAGCCCGTTCACCGACGCCTCGCAGCTGCAGACGGTCGCGAAGGTCCGCAAGGGCGTCACCGGCACGCGGGTCCGCTTCTGGGCGGACTTCCAGATCTTCCCCTCCACGGAGGGGTTCTCCTGGGAGGAGCTGCTGGCCCGCGCCCGCCAGACGGCGTTCCTGGTGCCCGGTCTGACCATCAACTGCTGGGACGAGCGCGGCGAGGAGGAGGTCCACGAGTCCTACCACTACGAGGGCGGCGTGGTGGACTTCGCGGACTGGCTGGCCAGCGACGGCCCCGTCACCGCCACCTGGCACATCACGGGGGAGGGCACCTACCGGGAGGTCGTCCAGGAGATCGACCCCGGCACCGGCCACCTGCGCCCCGTCGAGGAGGAGCGGACCTGCGAGGTCGACTGCGCGCTGCGCTGGGGCGTGGGCTACGAGACCCAGACCCGCTCCTTCGTCAACATCATCGCCACCCCCAAGGGCGGCACCCACGTGGCGGGGTTCGAGCAGGCCCTGCTGAAGGTCTTCCGGGCCCAGGTCGACCGCAACTCCCGGCGCCTCAAGGTCACCGCGAAGGACGGCCGCCCCGAGAAGGACGACGTCCTGGCGGGGATGACGGCCGTCGTCACCGTGCGCTTCCCGGAACCCCAGTTCGAGGGCCAGACCAAGGAGGTGCTCGGCACCCCCCAGATCAGGGCGATCGTCTCACGGGTGGTCACCGAGTGGCTGGAGGCGAAGTTCTCCTCCTCGCGGCGTGATGACAAGCAGCAGACCCAGCTCCTCCTCGAGAAGGTGACCGGGGAGATGAAGGCCCGGGTCTCGGCCCGTCTGCACAAGGAGATCTCGCGCCGCAAGAACGCGCTGGAGACCTCCTCGCTGCCCGCGAAACTGGCCGACTGCCGGTCCGAGGACGTCCACCACACCGAGCTGTTCATCGTGGAGGGCGACTCCGCGCTCGGCACCGCCAAGGCCGCGCGCAACAGCCACTACCAGGCGCTCTTCCCCATCCGCGGCAAGATCCTCAACGTGCAGAAGGCCTCCACCGCCGACATGCTCGCCAACGCGGAGTGCGCCAGCATCATCCAGGTCATCGGGGCGGGGTCGGGCCGCACCTTCGACCTGGCCCAGGCCCGTTACGGCAAGATCATCCTCATGACGGACGCGGATGTCGACGGGGCCCACATCCGCACGCTCCTCCTCACCCTGTTCTTCCGCTACATGCGGCCGCTGGTGGAGGACGGGCGGGTCTACGCGGCCGTGCCCCCCCTGCACCGCATCGAGGTCTCGGCCTCCGGCAGGAGACCGCGGGAGTACATCTACACGTACTCCGAGGCCGAGCTGCACACGCGACTCAAGGCCCTCCAGAGGTCCGGCAGGCACTGGAAGGACCCGATCCAGCGCTACAAGGGACTCGGCGAGATGGACGCCGACCAGCTGGCGGAGACCACCATGGACCCCGCGCACCGGGCACTTCGCCGGGTCACCCTGGAGGACGAGGCCGCCCTGCGCGAGGCGGAGGACGTGTTCGAACTCCTCATGGGCTCGGTGGTGGGACCGCGACGGGACTTCATCGTCTCGGGTGCCGAGCACATCGACCGGGAGCGGATCGATGCCTGAGACCGCCGTGTCCACCCACTGCCGGGGTGGACTCCGCCGAAGTGAGGCCCCCGTAGGATGGACGGCATGACTGGACTCGCCGCGCGACTCGTGCCGCCGGCCTCCGTACCCTACCCCGGTGCCCACCTCGGGCTCCGGTGGCGCCCGCTCATCGCCTCGGACGCCCCAGTGGTGGCGGAGCTCATCCGCCGGGTCGAGGCCGCCGACGACGCGATCCACCGCACCTCGGCAGCAGAGGTCGCCGACATGATGGAGGGTCTGCGCGGGACCGACCCCCTGGACACGATCGTCGGTCTCGACGCCGGGGACCGGGTCGTCGCCGTCGCCAGCGTGCGCGTGGTGGCCCGGGTCACCGAGATGGCGGTCGCCGTGGTCAACGCCTACATCGCCCCGCACTGGCGGGGACGCGGACTGGGGCGCTCCCTGCTCTACTGGCAGGACGGGCGGGCCCGGCAACTCCTGGTCGACCACTTCGGCGCGGACTCGGAGGTCCCGGCGGCGGTCACCAACATCGTCGACTCACACATGACGGACCGGCGTCGTCTCTACATCGCGGGCGGGTTCCACGCACAGAGGACCTTCGCGGTCATGTACCGCGAGATCGAGGGTTCGGAGACGGCCCCCGCGCCCAGGGACGGCTACCGGGTGGTCCCCTGGGACGGGGTCGACACCTCGGCCGTGCGCGAGCTGCACATGCAGGTCTTCGAGGAGCACTTCTGGCCCGAGATGCGCGGGGTGTGGTGGCAGGAGGCCCTCACGGAACTCGACCCCCGCTGGTCCTTCGTGGCGCTCGACCCACAGGGGCGGCCCGCGGGGTACGCGGCGGTGGGGAGACCGGTCGAACGCTGGCTCGCCGAGGGACGCACCGAGGCCTACGTCGAACTCATCGGTGTGGGGGGTGGACACCGGGGGAGGGGACTCACCAGTGCCCTCATCGGGGCCGCCGTCGCGGCGGCCGCGCGCTCCGGCGTCTCCCGCATCGGGCTCGACGTGGACACGAAGGGTGCCACGAACGCCCACGCGATCTACGAGCACCTGGGGTTCATCGACGACCGCTCGCAGGTGTACTACTCGATCGACCACTGAACGTGGTACCGGCTGGAGTCGGGGCACAAGGGGACGGACGAGGAGGTGAGGGACGCGTGAGCCAAGAGGTCAGGCAGCAGGGGGCACCCATCTCCGCGCGGGTCGGTGCCCCGCTCCAGCTGCCCGTCCCGCCCTCGACGCACGGGATCCTCTGGGAGCGCCTCACCGCGGACCACAGCGCCGCACTCTCCAACCTCTTCGCCCGCATCGAGGCGACGGACAACCCGCCCTACCGCACCTCCCGTGACGAGGTCGTGGAGATGCTGGGCCCGACCGGTCAGTGGCGCGGCCTGGCGGGGTACGCCACCCGGGGCATCGCGAAGGGCCAGATGGTCGCCTACGGCCTGGTCGGCGTGCGCATCGCCGGGCACGTGGAGTGCGTGTGCCAGGGCGGGGTGGACCCGCGCTTCCGGCGCCTGGGCCTCGGTCGCTCGATGATCGAGTGGCAGACGGCGACTGCCCGCCAGATGCTCGCCACGAACCCGGGACAGGGCAGTGCGCAGATCGTCATGCACGTGGAGACCGGGCACGAGGAGCTGGAGGACCACCTGGAATCCCTCGGCTACCACTGGGCACGCACCTACTACGAGCTGCGCGCCGACCTGGAGGTGCTGCCCGCACCACCGGACCTGGGCAGCTACCTCTCCGTGGTCCCCTGGTCGGAGGACCTGGAGGACCTCGCACGTCGGGCCTCGAACAGGCTGTCCGAGCAGGAATGGGGCCGCCCGCCCCAGTCGATGGAGCAGTGGTTGATGGGCCGGACCGGGTTCGTCCCGGAGTGGTCCTTCGTGGTCATGGACCGCACGGGGGACAGGCCCCAGGTCGCCGGGTTCCTCCTGGCCTCCCGCTACGAGCAGGACTGGGCGGCCCTGGGGTGGCGCGAGGGGTACATCGACCAGATGGGTGTGCTCCAGCCGTGGCGTCACACGCGGGTCGCCGACGCGCTCATCGTCGCCTCGATGACGGCCCAACGCAGGGACGGCATGGACCGCGCCGCAGCGGGCCTCGGGTCCGCGAACCACTCCGGCGCACTCGTGGTCTACGACTCCCTCGGTTTCCGCACCGTCGGGCAGTCCCGGCTCTACGCGATCAACGTCTGAGCCGGGCGGGCCCCTCCGGCACGCCGGGGCAGGGCACGGGCGCGGGGTGGCGGACGTCGACCGTCGTGCCCTCAGCCGATGGAGGCGACCGGGTGGGTGACCACCGTGCCGGACCCGTCGCGCCGGGGGTCCTCGGCGGGCAGGTCCACCGGTGAGCCGTCGGCGGAGGCGGCCCGCGCGGGTCGCGGTCCCACCCAGGCGATGTCGAGCCGGTCCTCCCCCCGCAGGAAGCGCTGGGTGCGGACGCCCTGCCCGCCGCGTCCCTTGACGGGGTACTCCCCGAAGGGCGTCACCTTCGCGGTCGTCTGACCGGTCCCGGGCAGCGCCCCGGCTGCCGCCGCCACCGTGACGACCACACACTCGGCCGGGTCCACCACCACCCAGAACCCGATGGCCTCCGCACCGTCCGCGAGCTTCATCCCCGCCATCCCACCGGCGGTGCGACCCTGGGGACGGACCTTCGCCGCGGGCGTGCGCAACAGCTGCGCGTCCGAGCTGACGAAGACGAGGTCGGCCCCGTCGGGGCAGGGGGCCAGACCCACGAGCCTGTCCTCCGCGTCCAGGGAGATGACCTCCCAGGTGTCGCGCTGGGGCGGAGCCTCGGGGCGCAGGCGCTTGACGACGCCCGAGCGGGTCCCCATGGCCACCACGTCCTGGGAGGCGGGGTCGAGGAGCCCCACGGCGGTCTCGTCGGTGTGCAGGAGCAGGGTGGACGGCGTCGCCGCCGCCAGGGACAACCCCGTCTCGAAGCGGGGGAGTGCCGGCAGGTCGACCACCTCGATGCGGTGGGCGAGGCCGTCGGCGGTGACCACGGCGACGTGGGAGCGCGCGGTGGTGGCCAGCTGTGCGTGCCATCCGTCGGAGTTGGCGCGGGGGCCGGGCTCCAGCGGGTCGGCGCCCTCGACGCGCGCGAGGGCACCGGTGGCGGAGAGCACGACGGTGCACGGGTCGTCAGCGATCTCGAGGTCGAGTCCGCGCCCGCGACCGGTGCTCTCCGGCAGAGCGGCCGCGAGCGCCACCGCGCCGTCGCCGACGGCGCCGCCCTCGTTCCCCACCGACGTCAGCAGGAGGGTGCGTCGGGGTGTCCCCAGGCGCTGGGCCACCTCGAGGAGTTCCTCACGGACCTGGCCGCGCAGGAGGTCCTCCGAGGCGAGGAGCTCCTCGAGGGCCGCGATGCGCGCCCGCAGGTCGTCGCGTTCCGCCTCGAGTTCGATGCGGGAGAACTTCGTCAGCCTGCGCAGGCGCAGCTCGAGGATGTGGTCCGCCTGCACCTGGGAGAGGTCGAAGGCCATCATCAGACGTTCGCGTGCCGAGGCGGTGTCCTCCGAGGAACGGATGATCGCGATGACGTCGTCGATGTCGAGGATCGCGATGAGCAGGCCCTCGACCAGGTGGAGCCGGTCACCGTACTGTCCGAGGCGGAATCGCGAGCGGCGCGTGACGACGTCGAGGCGGTGGCCCAGGAAGACGCGGAGCATCTCGCGCAGGCCCATGGTGTGGGGCTGACCGTCCACGAGGGCGACCGCGTTGATGGAGAAGGACTCCTCCAGGGGGGTGCGGCGGTAGAGCTGCTGGAGGACGGCCTCCGGGTTGAAGCCGTTCTTCACCTCGATGACGAGGCGCAGGCCGTGGTGGCGGTCCGTGAGGTTCTGCACCGCGGAGATCCCCTTGAGACGCCCCGCGGAGACGTTCTCCTTGATCTTCTCGATGACGCGCTCGGGGCCCACCATGTACGGCAGCTCGGTGACGACCAGGCCGTGCTTGCGGGCGGTGACCCGCTCCACCGTGACCTTGGCGCGGGTGCGGAAGGCGCCGCGACCCGTCTCGTAGGCCTCGCGGACGCCGTCCAGGCCGACGATGATGCCGCCCTCGGGCAGGTCGGGGCCCGGGACGTAGCGCATGAGGTCGGCCGTGGTCGCCTCGGGGTGCTCCAGGAGGTGGCAGGCGGCCGCGACGGTCTCCCCGAGGTTGTGCGGGGGGATGTTCGTCGCCATCCCCACCGCGATGCCGGAGGACCCGTTGACCAGGAGCTGCGGGAAGCCCGCGGGCAGGACGTCGGGCTGGGTGAGCTGGTTGTCGTAGTTGGGGACGAAGTCGACGACGTCCTGGTCGAGGTCCCTGACCATGTCGAGGGCTGCCGGGGCCAGGCGCGCCTCGGTGTAGCGCGCGGCGGCCGGGCCGTCGTCGAGGGACCCGAAGTTGCCGTGCCCGTCCACCAGGGGGACCCGCAGGTTGAAGGGCTGGGCCATGCGGACCAGTGCGTCGTAGATCGCGGAGTCGCCGTGGGGGTGGAGCTTGCCCATGACCTCCCCGACCACGCGCTGGGACTTGACGTGGCCGCGGTCGGGACGCAGACCCATCTCGTCCATCTGGTAGAGGATCCTGCGCTGGACGGGCTTGAGGCCGTCACGGGCGTCGGGGAGTGCCCGGGCGTAGATCACCGAGTACGCGTACTCCAGGAACGACCCCTTCATCTCCTGGGAGACGTCGATCTCGGAGATGTTGTGGTCCTCGGGTGGCACCTGCCGGGTCGACTCCTTCTCGCGCATGGGGGCCATTGTCCCGCCGTGCGTGGGCCCACTTCGACTCACACGCCGCCGGGGGGCACAATTGGCGGATGGACATCTGGCAGGAGATCGAGTCCCTGGGCTTCTACCCGGCGGTGGCGGCGCGTTCGCTGCGCCGAGGGCTGGCAGGCGAGGAGCCCCTGGCCTCCCTGTGCCAGCTCGACGCCGCCTTCGACCGGGGCACCATGTTCCGGCACCTCACGGTGGCGGCCCTCACCCGCGCACAACTCGTCCAGGTCCACATCGACGAGGTCGAGGACGGGGGAGCGATGGTCCAGACCACCCTCGCACCCCTGTCCGGCATCCGCGGCGCCTCCGTCGTCGAGCTCGTCGCGCACCCCGCCAGCGACGCCGCGGCGGTGCCCACCGAGGTCACCGTGTCGGTCGACCTGGGCGGCCAGCGCCGTGCCGAGCTGGAACCGCGCCACTGCGACGACCCGGAGTGCGCGGCCGACCACGGCTACGCCGCCACCAGCTACCCCGACGACCTGGCGATGCGCGTGTCCTCCGCGGCCGACGGTGAGGAGTCCCTGGCGCGGGCCGAGCACTTCGTCGACGTGCTCACCGCGTTGATCGGTGGGCACCGTGGCTGAGCCCGGTCCCGTCCCCGCCCGGGGCGATCGCTGCCCCGCCGACTCCGCGTGCGTGGTGCCGGACCTGCCGCCCCGGGGCGCCCTGCGCCTCACCGACGTGCTGGGCGCCTGCGTGGCGGCCCTGGACCCGGCGCTGCCCGGGGCGAGGGAGGAGGCCCGGGCGCGGCTGGGGATCGGACCCGCCCCCCAGGTGCTGGTGCTGCTGGTGGACGGCCTCGGATGGGTCCCCCTCGAGGCGCGCCTCGGGCACGCACCGGTCCTGCGCTCCCACCGCGAGGACACGACGGTGGTGCACACGGTGGTCCCCTCCACGACCGCCGCGGCGATCACCTCCTTCGCGACCGGACGCCTGCCGGGGGCCACCCGGATGGTCGGCTACTCCGTGCGGGCCGGGGGCGACACCATGAAACTCCTCGCTTTCGCGGAGGGGGTGGACCCCGTCCTCTGGCAGCCCTGCGACACGACCTTCGAGAGGCTCGCCCGGGTCGGGGTGGAGTCCGCCGTGGTCTCACCCGCCGCCTTCGCCGGCTCCGGTCTGACGCGGGCCGCCCTGCGGGGGGCCCGGCACGTGGGGGCGTCGGGCTGGGACCAGCGCATCCGTGCCGCACTGCGGGAGCTGCGGGCCGGGACCCCGCTGGTCTACCTGTACTGGTCGGACATCGACCACACCGGTCACCACCACGGGGTCGGCTCCGAGGAGTGGACCAATGCCCTGGAGGAGTTCGACGCGGGTCTGCGCATGCTGTTGGCGGGTCTCCCGGAGGGCGTGCGCGCCGTGCTCACGGCCGACCACGGCATGGTCGACACCTCACCGGAGTGGCTCCTGGACCTCGCGACGCGACCGGACCTCGACGAGGGCGTCGCCGCCATCGCCGGGGAGGCGCGCTGCGTCCACGTCCACGCGCGTGCGGGACGCGGCCCCGAGGTCCTGCAGCGGTGGCGCGACGTGCTCGCCGACGTGGCCTGGGTGTGGAGGCCCGGGGAGATGGCGGAGGTCCTCGGCGAGGGGCCGGGCTCCGCGGTGGTCGGGGACGCGCTCGTCCTCATGCGCGGTCACCACGGGGTGGTCGACTCCCGCGTCCAGTCGGCCGGCTCCATCGCCCAGGTCGGCGTCCACGGCTCCCTGACCAGTGACGAGATGCTGGTCCCCGTGATGCGCCTGGCCTGAGGGTCCGGTGCCGCCTGCACCGGTGGGCCGACAGGTGGGACGGGACCGGGACCGGGGCCACCGGTGCGGCTGACGACGGGCGTGACCGGCGGTGGGTGCGGCGGGCGTGGCCGGCGGTGGGTGCGGCGGGCCGCGGCTGTGACGGGACTACTGGGGCTTCGATCCGAAGACGATCTCGTCCCAGGAGGGCACCGAGCGCCTGCGCGAACGCTTCTTCTCCCGCTCGGGGCGTGCGGCGGAGCGGTGGCCGACCTCCTCGAGCCCGGGGAGCGTGTCCGAGGTGGGAGCGTCCCCGGCGGACCCGTGGGCGGCGCCGTCGCCCTCGTGGGCGGGGCCCGTGGCGTCGGGGGTGGGCCGTCGGGGCACCTGCGGGGAGGGGGCGGAGGGGTGGTCGCCGGCGCCGTCGGTGGGGGCGCTCCCCGGGTCCGCGCCCGCCGCGGTGG
>NZ_CCXH01000115.1 GCF_000820725.1 Actinomyces polynesiensis
CCGCGGTGGGTTGCCGAGGAGCGTTGCCGGTGGCCGGCGGGGTCCCGCGTGTGCGGGCGTGTGCCAGTGAGTAGATGCGTGCGGAGAGGGAGCCGGCCGGGGTGTCGGCAGGCGCGTGGGTCGGTCCCTCCGCATCCGGGTCGGACCCGTCGAGTGGGTCCCCGTCATCCTCGGGGTCGTCGAGGGGGATGTCGATGCCCTGCCGGTGACCGCGCGCGGCGTTGAGCTGCTCCACGAGTGCCTCGCGGGCGCGCACGTCGTCCGCACCGTCGGGGGTGTCGACGGGCTGCGCGGTCGGCAGTGGTGAGAAGACGGCGGAGACGGGGGAGGGGGAGGCGGTCTCGGTGATCCAGCGGGCCTCCTGGTCGATGGCCTCGACGGAGGTGGCGGAGGGGGCCAGGGTCCAGTGCGCGGCGTGCTCCGCCGCACCCTGGAGGAAGGTCAGGGCGATCTCCCAGGGACCGTCCCCGGGCCTGCGTGCCGTCCAGGACAGCGAGGCCGGGTCGACGCCGCGTGCCGCGAGGCGGTCCACGACGAGGTCACCCATGACGGGGGCGTCCCGGTCCCCGCCCACGTGGGTCTCCAGCGCGCGGGAGAGCGCCCACTCCTTCTCCGCGGCGACGGGGGCCTCGAAACGCCGGATGTGGGCGATGTCCATGCCGGACTCGCGGGCGAGCTCCTCGGCGGTGAGGCCGCTGCGCAGCAGGGCCTGGATCTCACGGGGGCGCAGGGGCCGCTCCTGGGGGTCGGGGACCGACTCCAGGCGGGGGCGGTCCCGGCGCACGGCTCCGCGCAGCTCATCGGTCACGGGCACGCTGTAGCGCTCACCCTCGGCGTCGGTGAGGACCAGTGACTGGCCGTCCGCGCCCGTTCCGAGCAGCTCGAGCTCGATCATCGGGACCTCCTGCAACTCTCCACACGGCATGGTCTCAGAGTCACGGGGCCCACGCGCGGCGCACGGTGGGCGTGTCCGACAACTCGATGGCGTGGGCCCGCCGCAAGTGTTACCATCCCTGCGCCGAGGACCCTGTTGCGGACACCACCGCCCGGGTCCGTCACTGAGTGAGGAGACAGGGTGGCCACTGACTACGACGCCCCGCGCAAGACGGATGACGACGTCGCCGAGGACTCCATCGAGGAGCTGAAGGCCCGTCGCAACGACGCCGGCTCCAACGATGTCGACGAGGACGAGAACGAGGCCGCCGAGAACTACGAGCTCCCCGGCGCCGACCTCTCGAAGGAGGAACTGACGGTGCACGTCGTGCCCCGCCAGGAGGACGAGTTCACCTGCTCGCGCTGCTTCCTCGTGCACCATGCCTCACAACTGGCCTACGTCGACGACAACGGCCTGCCCGTGTGCACGGAGTGCGCCGGCTGACCTCCCGCACGCGGGCGCAGCCCCGCCGGGACACATCGGGGTGCGACCGCACCCCCTCCACCGCGTACGGTGGTGGACGGACACACCACCGGAAGGACGGGACCGCGAATGTTCGGTCGCTCACGCCACCACGAGGACGAGGACGGGTCGTCCGGGGTCGAGGAGACCCCGACGGGGGAGGCGACCCGGCCCTCCCTCGCCGATGAGGACCCCGTCTGGTCCCGACCGGGTCCCCGCACCCCCGACGAGGTCGACACCTCCAGCGGGTACGTCGACATGGGATCCCTCCTCATCCCCGCCGTCCCGGGCATGCAGTTGCGCACCCAGATCGCCCAGGACGGTCGCAGCGTGCTGCGCGCCCTCGTCGTGCTGGGTGCCTCGGGCATCCAGGTGAGTGTCGCCGCCGCCCCGAAGTCGGGCGGCGTGTGGGACGAGATCCGCGACCAGATCCGCGCCGGCATGGAGAAGGACGGCGCCACCGTCACCGCGACGACCACCCGCTACGGTGAGGAACTCGTGGCGGACATGGTCGTCACCCTCCCCGACGGTTCACGCGCCACGTCGCGCATGCGTGTCATCGGACGCGAGGGGCCCCGCTGGTTCGCCCGCATCGACGTCCTCGGCCCGGCGGCCCAGTCACCCGAGGCCGGCGCCGAGGTCGAGAAGGTCATCGACCGCCTCGTCGTCGTGCGGGACGACCTCCCGCGTGCCCGCCTCGACCTGCTCCCCCTGCACGTGCCCGAGGGGGCCGTCGAGGTCCCCGATGTCTGATCTCCCCCGACAGGGGCGACCCTCCCTGCTGGAGCGGGTCCGGCAGCGCTGGACGGGCACCTCACGTGAGGCGATCGAGGCTGACTACGAGGCGCGCAGCCGCCGGTCCCGCGGCACCATCCCCATCTCCGAGGTGCAGGAGCGGCACAAGGTGGTCGTCTCCGGCGTCCTGCAGTCCATCACCTACTCCCCGGTCGACGGCCCGGTGAGGCTCCTCGCGACCCTCTACGACGGGACGGGCGCGATCGAACTGCGCTGGCTGGGCCGGCGCACGATCCCCGGCATCTCCGTGGGCCGTCACATCGAGGTCGAGGGGACCGCCTCCCTCCACATCGACCACCTCGTGATCATCGACCCGCTGTACCGGCTGCTCGCCCCGGGCGCCGCATGAGCGTGCCCCCGCCCCGCGGCGACGGGGAGCGCCCTGCCGGTGGACCGGCGGCGCGTGACGCGCGTCCACTGCCCGCCTGGGCCTCCGGACTGGACGGCGAGACCTTCTCCGTGGCGGCGGCCGTGGGAGGGTGGCGCGGCGTGGTGGAGTCTGTCGCCCCCGGCCTGGTCTTCGTGGTCCTCTACGTCACCACCCGCGACCTCGTGTGGACCGTCGTGGCATCGGCGGGCCTGTCGCTGGTGTTCTGCCTGGTCCGCCTGGTCCGACGCCAGGCCCCGACCCAGGCCCTCTCGGGACTGCTGGGCGTCGCCATCGGTGTGGTGTGGGCGCTCCTGTCGGGGCGCGGGGAGAACTACTTCGCCTGGGGGATGGTCACCGCGGGCGCCTTCGCCGTCGCGCTCCTCCTCTCCCTGGCACTGCGCCGGGCGGCGGTGGGGGAGTTGCTGGCCCTCGTGTGGGAGCTGCCCACCGGTTGGCGCACGGACCCGGCACTGGCCGCCCTGCGCCGGCGCTGCCGCGGGCTCACGTGGGTGTGGACCGCGATGTTCCTCCTGCGCCTGGGGGTCCAGTGGCCCCTGTGGAGCGCCGGGGAGGTCGCGGCGCTCGGAGTGGCCAAGCTCATGCTCGGACTGCCCCTCTTCGCCCTCGTGTGCTGGGTGACCTGGGCGGGGCTCAAGCCCTTCTCGGACCTGCGTGGGGCAGCGGGGGAGACGGCGGTACCGGCGGACGGGGAGGACGCGTCCGGGCGGGGCTGAGGAGGTCCGGGGCCCGGGAGGTCCGGGGCCGGGCGGGTGCGGGACCGGGCACGTGCCCGGTCGGGAGCTGTGCGACCCGCCTCAGGAGCGGGGTGCCGTCCCGTCCCCGTGGGTCGGGGGGCTGACGAGCCGGGCGAGGCGGTCCAGTGCCCCCGCGTCGTCGTCGGGGACGAGGAGCAGGAGCTCGTCGCGGGCCTCGAGCACGTCGTCGAGGGAGGGCGTGATCGGACGCCCATCGCGCAGGAGGGCCGTGAGGACCGTGCGTCCCGGCAGGGCCACGTCCTCCACCCGGTGGCCGGCCAGGGGGGAGTCCGCGGGCAGGACGAGGGCGTACATGGACACGTCGGCGCCGTTGAAGGTGAACAGGCGGATCGGTGCCCCCTCCGAGACCGCCTCCTCGACGAGGGCCGTCATGATGCGGGGGGTGGAGACGGGGACGTCGACGCCCCAGGAGGCGTCGAAGAGCCACTCGTTCTTCGGGTTGTTGATGCGGGCGAGCACGCGGGGCACCCCGAACTCGGCCTTCGCGAGGAGCGAGATCACCAGGTTCGCCTTGTCGTCACCCGTGGCCGCCACGAGCACGTCGGCCTCGCGCACCCCCGCGTCGGCGAGGACCTCGGGGGAGCAGGCGTCGGCGAGCACCCAGTCGGCGTCGGCGACGGAGGCGACGCGCATCTGGTCGGGCTGGTTGTCGATGAGGGTGACCTCGTGGGAGTGCTCGAGCAGCTCCAGGGCGACGAAACGGCCCACCGAGCCCGCACCCGCGATGACGATCTTCACGGTCAGTCCTCCAGCTTCGGCGCCTGCGTGAGCACGTCGCGCAGGGGGACGGGATCGGAACCACTGATGGCGAAGAAGAGCTCGTCGTGCTCCTGGACGACCAGGTCCGGCCGGGCCGGTTGGATGACCCCCAGGCGGGAGACGAAGGCGAGCCGCTGGCCCGTGAGCTCCTCGACCACCGGGAAGGAGGTGCCGTACCAGCTGGGCACCGGCATGACGGCCACCAGCGACACCAGGCCGGTGGGGTGGGCCCACACCACATCGGCGTCGGGGGGCATCAGCCAGCGCATCACCGCCTCGGAGGTGCGGCGGACGGTCGCCACGGTGGGGATCCCCAGGCGCTCGTACACGGCCGCCCTCGTCGGGTCGTAGATGCGGGCCACGACCCGCTCGACGTGGAAGGTCTCACGTGCGACCCGGGCGGCGATGATGTTGGAGTTGTCCCCGTTGGAGACGGCCGCGAAGGCGTAGGCGTCCTTGATGCCCGCCTGGCGCAGGGCGTCACGGTCCATGCCCAGGCCCGTCACCCGCCGCCCCGAGAACTCGGCCGACAGGCGGCGGAAGGACTGGGGGTCGGAGTCGATGACGGCGACGGAGTGTCCGTCCGCGTCGAGGGCGGTGGCGATCATGGCCCCGACCCTGCCGCATCCCATGATGACGAAGTGCACGGGACCACGGTACCCGCACCACGGGCGGTCAGGGTATCCACGGGCCGCGCCCACGAGTACGCTGGGCGATCGTGCAGGATGCCGTCGACCGCCTCAAGAGGGTGCTCATCGGGCGACCGATGAGGTCGGACTCGGTGGGCGGACAGCTGCTGCCCAAACGCATCGCGCTGCCGGTGTTCGCCTCCGATGCGCTCTCCTCCGTGGCCTACGCCCCAGACGAGGTCCTCCTCACGCTCGCCCTGGCGGGCGGCGTGGCGGTGGCGCAGTCCCTCTGGGTCGGCCTCGCGGTGGTGGTCGTCCTGGTGGTCGTGGTGCTCTCCTACCGCCAGACCGTCCACGCCTACCCCTCGGGGGGCGGGGACTACGAGGTGGTCTCCACGAACCTCGGCCCCACAGCGGGGCTCTTCGTCGCCTCGGCGCTCCTGGTCGACTACATCCTCACCGTCGCAGTGTCGATCTCCTCGGGCGCCCACTACCTCACGACGGCCGTGCCCTCGCTCGCCGGGCGTGAGGTCCCCATCGCGGTGACCCTCATCGTCGTCCTCTCCGTCCTCAACCTGCGGGGCCTGCGCGACGCGGGCGGCGCCTTCGCGGTGCCCGCCTACCTCTACATGGCCTCGATCGGGCTCCTGGCGGTGGTCGGGATGGTCCAGCTGGCCACGGGCCACCTGGGACAGGCCCCGACCGCGCAGTACGAACTCGTCGCGACCCCGGGTCACGTCGACGGGCTCGTCGGCCTGGGCGGTGCCTTCCTCCTCATGCGCGCCTTCTCCTCCGGCTGCGCGGCGCTGACAGGTGTGGAGGCCATCTCCAACGGCGTGCCGGTCTTCCGCCGTCCGAAGTCCCGCAACGCCGCGGCCACCCTGGCGATGCTCGGGGCGATCGTGGCCAGCATGCTCATGGCGATCCTCTTCCTCGCCCGCGAGACCGGGGTGCGCATCGTCGACGACCCCTCCACCCAGCTCACCCTGGGGGGACGGCCCGTCGGGGGCGACGTCCACGTCGCCCCCGTCATCGGTCAGCTCGCCTCGACGGTCTTCGGTGAGGGCTCGCCCCTGTTCCTGCTCGTCACCGTGGTGACGGGCCTGATCCTGGTCCTCGCGGCGAACACCGCCTTCAACGGGTTCCCGACGCTGGCGTCGGTGCTCTCCCGTGACTCCTTCCTGCCGCGTCAGCTCTACAAGCGTGGGGACCGGCTGTCCTACTCCAACGGCATCGTCGTCCTCTCACTGGCCGCCATCGTGCTCGTGATCGCCTTCGACGCATCGGTGACGCGGCTCATCCAGCTCTACATCGTCGGCGTGTTCGTCTCCTTCACGTTCTCCCAGCTCGGGATGGTGCGCCACTGGAACCGGCTGCTCCGCCGCCCCCAGACGGGTCCGGAGCGCTTCCGGGTGCTGCGCTCGCGCGTCGTCAACATCATCGGCTTCCTCCTCACCGCGGTCGTCCTCGTCATCGTGCTGCTGACGAAGTTCACCCACGGCGCGTGGATCACCCTGATCATGATGGGCGTCGTCTTCGCGGTGCAGAAGGGGATCCGCCACCACTACGACACGGTGCGCAACCAGCTGCGGGTGGAGGACTACTCCGCCGGGCGCGCGCTCCCCTCCCGCGTCCACGCGATCGTGCTGGTCTCCAACCTCGCGCGCCCCTCCATGCGGGCGGTCGCCACCGCGCGGGCCTCCTCGCCCACCTCCCTCGAACTCGTCAGCGTCGTCACCGACGAGCAGGAGGAGCACAAGATCCTCCAGGAGTGGGAGGAGTCGGGGCTGCCGGTGCCGCTGACGCTGCTGTCCTCGCCGTTCCGTGACGTCACCCAGGTGGTCGTCGCCCACATCCGCCACCAGCGCCGTCGCTCTCCTGGGGAGATGGTGGTCGTCTACGTGCCCCAATTCCTGGTGTCGCACTGGTGGGAGAACGCCATGCACAACCAGACGGCGGTGCGCCTGCGCCAGGCGCTCCTCGACATCCCCGGCGTGGTGATCACCACCGTGCCCTGGAAGCTGGGCGAGGACGACGAGGTGGTCGGCCACCAGCTGGTCAACGACCCGTTCAAGAGACCCGGGGCGAACGACGCCCCCACCACAGGACAGGAGTCCGAGGAAACCCCATGAGACGACGCCCACCCCGAGCGAGCAGGCACCACAGGAACGGGGCGCACACCGACCCCGCGGACCGGGAGGCCCTCGAGCTGACGCTGGGGGAGCCCGCCCACGGCGGGGCGTGCGTCGCCCGCGACGCCGACGGCCGGGTGGTCTTCGTGCGGCACGGCCTGCCCGGTGAGCGGGTCCGCGCCCGCGTCACCTCCACGCGCAACACCCTGGCCTGGGCGGACGTGGAGGAGGTCCTCGAGCCCTCACCGGACCGTGTGCCCTCGGTGTGGCCGCAGGCCGGACCCGGGGGTGTCGGGGGCGGAGAGCTGGCCCACGTGCGCCCCGCGGCCCAGCGGCGGTGGAAGTCGGACGTCCTGCGAGGCCAGTTGCGGCGGGTCGGCGGGGAGGAACTGGCCGCCCGCGTCGCGGAGCTCGGTGGGGTCGAGGTGCGCCCCGCCCCCGGCGACGAGGGCGGGGACGACGCACTGCTCGGCCGACGCACCCGCATCGAGCTCGTCATCGACGAGGGGGGACGTCCCGGCATGCACCGCTACCGGGGCCGCGAGGTCATCGCCCTGGACTCCATGCCCCTCGCCGTCCCCGCCGTCGGTGCGCTGGGACTCTTCGAGGACCCGGCGTGGCGTGACCTGTGGCGTGCCGGGGACCGGGTGCGGGTCGTGGCCCCCACCGGCGGCGAGCCCGTGGTGGTCACACCACGTGGGGTGTTCGACTCCTCACGGCGACCCGTCGGTGCGGATCCCCTCGCGTGGGACGTGGCCCTGCCGGACGGTGGGCGCAGCACCTACGGGGTGCGCCCCTCCGGCTTCTGGCAGACCCACGTGCGCGGCGCAGAGGTGTTGGCCGGGGCCGTCGCACGGGGTGCGGCCGTGGGGGAGGGGACCCGGGTGGCGGAGCTCTACTCCGGGGCCGGGCTCTTCACCCGCGTCCTGGCCGACGCCACCGGACCGGGCGGGCGCGTCCTCAGCCTGGAGGGGGACGAGGAGGCCGTGGCGGACGCCTCCCGGAACCTGTCCGGGCGCCCGTGGGCGGAGCCCTTCGTGGGCAGCGTGGACGCCGAGGGGGTCGGTGACCTGACCGCCGAACTCGGGGGGAGTGCCGATGTCGTCGTGCTGGACCCGCCGCGGGCGGGGGCCGGCCGCGAGGTGACACGGGCCCTCGTGGAGACGGGGACTGCGCGCATCGTCCTCGTCGCCTGCGACCCCGCAGCAGGGGCCCGCGACCTGCGCGCCCTGCACGAGGGCGGGTACGCGCTGGAGTCCCTGGAGGCGTGGGACCTGTTCCCCCACACCCACCACCTGGAGTTCGTCGCAGTCCTCACCCGCTCCTGACCCCTCCCATCCGGTGAGGTCCGCTCTGTTCGGGGCCCGAGGTCCGCTCTGTTCGGGGTCCGCCTGCCCGGGAGGCGGTCCGGGTCCGCTGTCTCCCGGGCCGGCTGACGGGGCCCCCGATCCCTCGCGCGTGCCGGTGGGAACCGGGTGTCCGCGGACGGTGTTTCGATTTGCGGACACCCCTGTCACCAGATATCTTGATGTCGAGAGATCAGATGCGCCTGCAGCGTCGCCGACGCGGAACCCGTCCGACAGGAGGACACATGCCCACGCTCGACAGCTTCGGCGCCCGCTCCACCCTGGACGTGGGCGACCGCACCTACACGATCCACAGGCTCGACGCGGTCGAAGGGCTCTCGCGCCTGCCCTACTCCCTCAAGGTCCTCGCGGAGAACCTCCTGCGCACCGAGGACGGTGCCAATGTCACCGCGGACCAGATCCGCGCGCTCGCCGCCTGGGACCCCACGGCCGACCCCGACACGGAGATCCAGTTCACCCCGGCGCGCGTCGTCATGCAGGACTTCACGGGCGTGCCCTGCATCGTCGACCTCGCCACCATGCGTGAGGCCGTCTCCCAACTCGGTGGCGACCCGACCCGCATCAACCCCCTGGCGCCCGCCGAGATGGTCATCGACCACTCCGTCCAGATCGACGTCTTCGGGACCCCGGACTCCTTCGAACGCAACGTCGACCGCGAGTACGAGCGCAACGGGGAGCGCTACCAGTTCCTGCGCTGGGGACAGGGTGCCTTCGAGAACTTCCGCGTCGTCCCGCCGGGGACCGGCATCGTCCACCAGGTCAACATCGAGTACCTGGCCCGCACCGTCTTCACCCGCGAGGAGTCCGACGGCACCTTCACCGCCTACCCGGACACCTGTGTGGGCACCGACTCCCACACCACCATGGTCAACGGCCTGGGCGTCCTGGGCTGGGGCGTGGGCGGCATCGAGGCGGAGGCCGCGATGCTCGGCCAGCCCGTGTCGATGCTCATCCCACGCGTGGTCGGCTTCAAACTCTCGGGCACGATCCCGCCCGCCGCCACCGCCACGGACGTCGTGCTCACCATCACCCAGATGCTGCGTCGTCACGGGGTGGTCGGCAAGTTCGTCGAGTTCTACGGCGACGGCGTCGGTGCGGTGCCGCTGGCCAACCGGGCGACCATCGGCAACATGTCACCCGAGTTCGGCTCCACCGCCGCGATCTTCCCCATCGACGAGGTCACGCTCGACTACCTGCGCCTCACCGCCCGCGACGAGGATCTGGTGTCCCTCGTCGAGGCCTACGCGAAGGAGCAGGGTCTGTGGCACGACCCTGCCCACGAGCCCGTCTACTCCGAGTACCTCGAGCTCGACCTCTCCGCCGTCGTCCCCTCCATCGCGGGTCCGAAGCGCCCCCAGGACCGCATCGAGCTCTCCTCCTCCAAGGCCGCCTTCCGCGAGGCCGTCGTGGACTACGTCGACGACGGGGCGAGCGAGGACGGCTCCGAGCTCGACGACGCGCTGGAGGACACCTTCCCGGCCTCCGACCCGGTCGAGGGGGACATCTCCGACACCAACGGCGCCCCCGCCGGCCACGCGACCCTCGACGACGGGCGCCCCCACCGCATCGTGCCGGTGACCATGGAGGACGGCACCCACACGCGCCTGGACCACGGCGACGTCGCCATCGCCTCGATCACCTCCTGCACGAACACCTCCAACCCCTCGGTGATGCTCGCCGCGGGCCTGCTGGCACGCAACGCGGTGCGCCGGGGGCTGCGCACCAAGCCCTGGGTCAAGACCTCCCTGGCACCCGGGTCGAAGGTCGTCACCAACTACTTCGAGAAGGCCGGGCTGTGGGGGGACCTCGACGCCCTGGGCTTCAACCTGGTCGGGTACGGCTGCACCACCTGCATCGGCAACTCGGGGCCCCTGCCGGAGCCG
>NZ_CCXH01000116.1 GCF_000820725.1 Actinomyces polynesiensis
CCTGCATCGGCAACTCGGGGCCCCTGCCGGAGCCGGTCTCCCGCGCGGTCAACGACCACGACCTGGCCGTGGTCTCGGTCCTGTCGGGCAACCGCAACTTCGAGGGCCGCATCAACCCCGACGTCAAGATGAACTACCTGGCCTCCCCGCCCCTCGTCATCGCCTACGCGCTGGCAGGCACGATGGACCACGACTTCGCCCACGAGCCACTGGGCAGGGACCAGGAGGGCCACGACGTGTACCTGGCGGACATCTGGCCCGACGCCGGTGAGGTCCAGGCCACCATCGACGCCTGCGTGGACCGGTCCATGTTCGAGAAGGACTACGCGGACGTCTTCGCCGGCGACGAGCGCTGGTTGGGCCTCGAGACCCCTGAGGGAGACACCTTCGCCTGGGACGAGGACTCCACCTACGTGCGGCGTCCCCCCTACTTCGACGGGATGCCGGCCGACCCCGAGCCCGTCACGGACATCCACGGTGCGAGGGTCCTCCTCAAGCTCGGTGACTCCGTCACCACGGACCACATCTCACCGGCGGGCTCGTTCAAGCCCGACACGCCGGCGGGTCGCTACCTCCTCGAGCACGGGGTGGAGCGGAGGGACTTCAACTCCTACGGGTCCCGCCGGGGCAACCACGAGGTCATGATCCGCGGCACCTTCGCCAACATCCGCATCCGCAACGAGATCGTCCCCGGGGTCGAGGGCGGTTTCACCCGCGACTTCACCCGGGCCGACGCTCCCGTCGTGCCGGTCTACGACGCTGCCCAGAGCTACCTCGACCGTGGCACGCCCCTGGTGGTGCTCGGCGGCAAGGAGTACGGTTCCGGGTCCTCGCGCGACTGGGCCGCCAAGGGCACCTCACTGCTGGGGGTGCGCGCCGTCATCACGGAGAGCTTCGAGCGCATCCACCGCTCCAACCTCATCGGGATGGGCGTGCTGCCCCTCCAGTTCCCCGAGGGGGAGACCCGCGACACCCTGGGCCTGGACGGCACCGAGGTCTTCGACATCACGGGCATCACCGCCCTCAACGAGGGCGAGACCCCGCGGACCGTCCACGTGCGGGCCTCCCGACCCGGCGCCGAGGACATCGGGTTCGAGGCGGTCGTGCGCATCGACACCCCCGGTGAGGCGGACTACTACCGCAACGGCGGGATCCTCCAGTACGTGCTGCGCCAGCTGGTCGCCTCCCACTGAGGACGGGTCCTCCGACGGCATCCGGGCCGCCCTCGTCGACACCGCGGGGGCGGTTCGGCCTTGTCCGGGCCGTCTCCCGGCGCGGGTGCCCGCCCGGGCTCCGCCGCCTCCCGGACCCGCCCCCGGCCGCCCGTGTTCCCCGGGCCCGGGGAGGACCTCCCACGAGGGCGGCACCGCGCCACGCCGCGCGGGGGCCCGCGGTCCCGTTCACCGCACCGGGGGGAAGTCCTCCGGGGAGTAGACGGACTCCACGGGCACGTCGAACCAGCGGGCGATGCGCAGCGCCAGGTGCAGCGAGGGGGCGTACTCACCGCGCTCGAGGTGGCCCACGGTCCGGTAGTGGATGCCCAGTCCTTCGGCGAGCTGGCGCCGTGGGACCCCGCGGTCGGCGCGCAGCACCGCGAGCCTGTTGTGGACGTGCTCCCCGGTGTCCACACGTGGCCCTTCTGCGCGATCCTCTCGCGCGAGGCGGTGAGCGCGCCCACGGTCTCGCGTCCGATGCCGCGCAGGAGGACGCGCGGGGCGAGCAGGTGGCCGACCACGGCCCAGGCGAGCAGGATCCCGAGACCGGGCAGCGGCAGGAAGGAGCCGGTCAGCTCCGCGGCCCCGGCGCCCGCCGGGAGGAGTGCCCAGCGGGCCACGTGGGCACTCCAGCAGAACGGCGTCACCCCGACCATCCACTGGACGGGCTCTGGGTGGACCAGTGGGGCGAACACCGTGCCGGATGTCGCAGCCATGCTGCGCACTGTGGCAGAGCTGCTGTCACTGCACGCGGAGGAAGGCGCTCCCCCCGGTGTTCCGGCGCCGGGGGACGAGCGGCCCCCTGCCGGCGACGGCGAGCCTGCGGTAGGTGATGCCGTGACCGAGCCACTCGGAGGTGGCGTCGCCGAAGGAGATCGGTGGGCACCCGTCGGGGAAGAGGCGCTTCCCGGAGCCGACCACCACGGGGAAGATGATCATGCGGTACTCGTCGACCAGGTCGGCGCGCTGCAGCGCCCGGACCACCTGCCAGGAACCGTGCACCTGGAGCTCGCCCCCGGGCCGTCCGCGCAGCTCGTCCACCAACTCGCAGGGCCGGCGGGCGATGACTCTCGTGTTCTCCCAGGTGGAGGACGAGGCAGTGGTGCTGATGACGAACTTGGGTGCCTCGTGCAGAGCCGAGGCGGCGGGATTGGGGCCCGCGTCGGCCTCGGACCAGTAGGGGCGCATGATGTCGTGGGTGCGACGGCCCAGCAGGACGGTGTCGGCCCGTTCGAACCAGCGGTCGATCACCTCACCCCATTCGGTGTGACGGACGAAGGGGAGGATCCAACCGCCCTGTGTGAACCCGCCGTCCGGGTCCTCGTCCGGGGACCCGGGTCCCTGGACCACACCGTCCAGGGTCATGAACTCGTGCACGACCACTCTCACGCCGCCACCTCCGCCTTCCGCCTCCGGCGCGCAGGTCGACGGGCGTCCGTCGGGGCCGTGCACCGCTGTGGCCGACAGCATAGGGCGGCACCCGGTGGCGCGCGCGGGATGCGGCCGGACCGGGGCCGGTCGACGGGTCGGGGCGGGGCCCCGACGGTGCCGTGACCGGTGCCTGCCGCGGCACGGGTCAGGAGGCCAGCGGGAGCCGGCAGAGGCCAGCGGGCGCCGTGCCGGTCCCGGGAGAGGTCAGCGGGCGCCCGCCCGTGCCGGGCCGTGCCCGTGCGGGCTCAGAGGTTCTCGATCCTGACGTCGGCGCCGCCGACGGTCGACAGGCCCCAGGCCCTGCCGTAGAAGCCCAGCTCGGTCGCCCAGGCGGTCCTGATGGTCGCTGCCTTGCGGAAGCCGTGGCCCTCCCCCTCGAAGGTGACCATCGCCACCGGGTGTCCCGCGTCGCGCAACGCGTCGTGGAGTGCGCGTGTCTGCGAGGGGGGCACCACGTGGTCGTCCGCACCCTGGAGCAGGAGCAGGGGGGCATCGATGTCCTCGATGTGGTCGATGGGGGAGCGCTGGTCCCACACCGGGTCGGAGAGGTCGCTGCTCCCGACGAGACGGAAGGCGTACTGGGACTCGAACTTGTGGGTCTCCCGCACCAGCGCGCGCAGGTCGGACACGCCGTAGAGGGAGGTCCCCGCGGAGAACGTGTCCGTGGTCGCCAGCGCCTGGAGGACGGTGAGGCCGCCTGCCGAGGCGCCGCGGATGGCGAGTCGGGAGGGGTCGACGAGTCCGCGCGAGACCAGGTGGAGCGCGCCGTCGACGCAGTCGGAGACGTCCATCTCGCCCCAGTGTCCGTTGAGGCGCTCCCGGTAGCCGCGACCGGCACCCGTGGACCCGCGGTAGTTCACGTCCAGGACCGCGAACCCGCGCGTGGTCCAGAACTGGCGGGACACGTCCAGGCCGGGCCGCGAGGAGGAGGTCGGGCCCCCGTGCACGTTGACGATGAGCGGGGGCAGGTCTCCCTCGGGAGCCGTGAAGCCGGAGTTGACGGGCGGGTAGTAGAACCCGTGGCAGTGCTCGCCGTCGGAGGTGTCCCAGGTCAGCAGCTGGGCGCAGGAGACCATGTCGGGGGCGACCTCGGCCTCGGTGGAGGGCCGGATGACGCGTGTGGCGCCGTCCTTGACCTCCACGATGGCGGGGGCGTGCGTGGCGGAGTCGGCGAGGAGGACCACACGACCGTCGGTGGAGGCCACGTTGCCGATCGGCCACCACCCGGTCGCCCACTCCTCCTCCATACCGTTGTCGAGGCGCACCGTCCCGACGTGCCACGTGAGGTCCTCCGCCCAGGAGCAGATCAGGTGGTCGTGGTCGAAGTTGTCGTAGGAGTGGAGACCGAGGCGCCAGTGCGGATGGGAGAAGGCCTGACGGCCGGGGTGGAGGGGACGGGTCCGCAGCCGCGTCGCCCAGGCGTCCGGCTCCTCGCCGTCGCGCCACACGAAACCCTCGGTGCGGTAGAGGTTGGCCCATCCGGTGGAGTCGTCCACGTGGATGAGGTCACCGTCCAGCGTCCAGCGGGGCTCGTAGACGCACACGTCGGGTCGGTCCACGAGGGTGACGGAGGTGCGCAGCTCGCCGCCGAAGCCCAGGGTCGCGACGTGCAGCTGCGAGCGCGTCCAGGGCATGTCCGGATGGTTCCAGGTCAGCCACGCGAGTTTCGTGCCGTCGGGGGACACCGAGGGCGCCTCGACGAAGTCGGTCCCGGAGAAGACGGTGGTGAGTGCGGAGCCGTCCCGCCCGGCCAGTCCGTCGAGGGGGATCGCGACCAGGGTGTTGACGGGCTCGCCGGGGGCGGAGTGGTCCTCCGCGACGGCGTAGACGATGCCCCGCACCTCGTCGATCTCGAAGTCCCCGTAGCGCACCTTCGACAGCGGGGTCAGGGGGACCAGCCCCCTGCTCGGCGCCTTGGTGTCGAAGCGGTAGACCCGGTCGTCCAGCCCGTCGGAGAAGACGATCAGACCGCCGAGCACCGCGTAGGCCCGGCCGCCGTACTCGTGCACACGGGTGCGTACGTCCACCAGTCGGACACCGTCCAGGAGCGGCAGCACCTCGGAGGTCTGACCGAGGGCGTCTCGGTGGAGCAGGACATTGCGTCCGGCCTCCTTGGGATGTCCCTCCACCCAGTAGGTGTCGGGGCCGTCCACCCGGACCTGGGAGAGCGTGACGCTGCGGGCCGTGAAGGACTCGCCGGTGATCGGCGAGTCCCATTCTCCGTAGGGGGCGACTGCTGGGGACATGGAGCACCTCTTCGGATCCGGGGACGTTCCGGCGCGCGGTGCACGCCGCTGTCCCGATCTTAGCCGCGCGGGCTGGTCGGGGTGCACGTGCGTCCCCGTCACAGCCCGTTCCGGTGCTCCCCGGGCGCCCCGGAGGTGGGCCGGGAGCAGGGACCACTAGAATCGTCGCCATGGTCCTCCCCGACAGTGCCGACGAGTTGCCCCTGCTCTCCCGTGTGCAGGAGCCGCACGACCTCAGGGACTTCACGCCCGCGGAGCTGGTGGACCTCGCCGGCGAGATCCGGCGCTACCTCATCTCCTCCGTCTCCCGCACGGGCGGCCACCTGGGGCCCAACCTCGGTGTCGTCGAACTGACGATCGCCCTGCACCGCGTCTTCGACTCGCCGCGCGACGTCCTCGTCTTCGACACCGGACACCAGGCCTACGTGCACAAGCTCCTCACGGGCCGCAAGGACTTCTCCCGGCTGCGTCAGGCCGGGGGGATCTCGGGGTACCCCTCACGCCAGGAGTCCCCCCACGACGTGGTCGAGAACTCGCACGCCTCCACCTCCCTGTCGTGGGCGGACGGCATCTCCCGGGAGAAGCAGCGCAGGGGATCGACCGCGTGGACCGTCGCGGTCATCGGCGACGGCGCGCTCACGGGGGGCATGGCGTGGGAGGCGCTCAACAACATCGCCGCGGCGCCCGACCGCAACCTCGTCATCGTCGTCAACGACAACGGACGCTCCTATGCGCCCACCATCGGGGGGATCGCCCACCACCTCGACGCGCTGCGCACCTCGCAGCAGTACGAGCGGACCCTCGCCTGGGGCAAACGGACGCTCCTGTCCATGGGGGACCCCGGTCGGGCCGCCTACGACGCCCTCCACGGTCTCAAGGCCGGGGTGAAGGACGTCCTCGCCCCCCAGGTCATGTTCGAGGACCTGGGGCTGAAGTACCTCGGCCCCTTCGACGGCCACGACGAGGTCGCCCTCGAGACCGCCCTCGCCCGGGCCCGCTCACTGCACCACCCCGTCATCGTCCACGTGATCACCGAGAAGGGGCGCGGCTACACACCTGCGGAGGAGGACATCGCGGACCGCTTCCACGCGGTGGGTCGAATCCACCCCGAGACGGGGCTCCCGGTCTCCCCGGCACGCTTCGGGTGGACCAGCGTGTTCGCCGACGAGGTCGTCCGCATCGCGCGGGAACGTGAGGACGTCGTCGCACTGACGGCCGCCATGACGCTGCCCGTGGGCCTGGGGCCGATGGCCCGGGAGTTCCCGGACCGTGTCGTCGACGTGGGCATCGCCGAGCAGCACGCCGTGACCTCCGCCGCGGGGATGGCCTTCGCCGGGGCGCACCCCGTGTTCGCGGTCTACGCCACCTTCCTGAACCGTGCGTTCGACCAGGTCCTCATGGACGTCGGCCTGCACCGCGCGGGGGTCACCTTCGTGCTTGACCGCGCCGGCATCACCGGGGACGACGGCCCCTCCCGCAACGGCATGTGGGACATCTCCATGCTCCAGGTGGTGCCGGGCCTGCGCCTCGCGGCCCCCCGTGACGAGCCCACCCTGCGTGACGAGCTCCGCGAGGCCGTGGCGGTGGGGGACGCCCCCACCGTCGTGCGCTACCCCAAGGGTGCACTGCCCGATCCCATCCCCGCGGTGCGCCGGGAGGGTGTGGTGGACGTGCTGGTCGAGGACCCGCAGGCGCCGTTCTCCCTCACCGGGGGCACCGCCGCGGATGCCGGTCGGTCGGGGGGGCCGGCCCCGGGGAGGACGTGGAGGGGAGCACAGGGGATGACTCCCCACGGGTGCTCCTCGTCGCCACCGGTTCGCTGGTGGCCGAGAGCCTCGAGGCCGCCGAGGCCCTGGCGGTGGAGGGCACCCACGTCACCGTGGTCGACCCGCGGTGGCTCCTGCCGGTGTCCCCGGACCTCACGGGGGTCGCCTCCCGTGGTTTCGACCTCGTCGTCACCGTCGAGGACGGGATCCTCGAGGGCGGGTTTGGCTGGGGGGTGCGCGACGCACTGGCCGACGTGGACGTGCCGGTCCTCGCCCTGGGCATTCCCCGGGCCTACCTGCCCCAGTCACGGCGCGCGACACTGCAGGCCGACCTCGGCCTGGACGCCGTCGGGATCGCGACGGCCGTCGGGCAGCGCCTGGGGAGCAGGAGGCGGGCGGGACGCACGGGTCTCCCGGTCCCGAGCGTCGTCCCCTCGGCGGGACTCTGAGGCGCGGGGGAGCGCGTCCGCAGGGAGACCACACGGAGCCCGGGACACACACGTCCGTCCCCGCCCCGCGGACGGGGGAGCCGCTGTGGGGCGGGACCCGCCGGCCGGCGTGAGCGTCAGGGCCGGGTGCTCAGTCCGCCGTGCGGGACCGACGACGGTCCGCGATGTAGTCGGGGAGGGGCCCCTCGATGGGCGGGTCGGACTCGTGCAGCTCGGAGAAGACCGCCCAGACGACCCCGATGACCGGGATCGCGATGACGGCGCCGAGCAGGCCGGCGGTGAAGGTGCCGATGGCGACGCCGACGCCGACGACCACCGGGTGCAGGGAGACCTGGTGGCCCATGATCAGCGGTTGGAGGACGTGACCCTCCAGCTGGCCGATCGCGGCGATCCCGACGCCGACGATCGCCGCCTTGAACAGTCCGTCGGCGGCCAGGGCCACGACCATGGCCACCACCATCGCGGTGGGGGCGCCGATGAGGGGGATGAAGGCACCGATGAACACGAGGACGCCCAGCGCCGGGGCCACCGGGACACCGAGCAGCTGGAGGAACACGCCCGCGAGGACACCGTCCGTGGCGGCCACGATCATCGTGCCCCGTGCGTACCCGGAGAAGGTGTACCAGCCGGCGGAGGCCGCACGGTGGCTGGTGTCACGCCTCCGCGCGGGGAGCAGGTTGAGGAACCAACGCCACATCCCGGTACCGGAGTGCAGGAAGAAGATCGTCACGAACACCGACAGGGCGATCACGGTGAAGACGAGTGCGACACTCGACACGTTCGAGAGGAGGTCTCCGGCGAGGCGGCCCCAGTTCGTCGCGATGTAGTCCTGGGCGTTGTCGACCATCTGGTCCATCCACGACGTCACCTGCTCGGGCGTGAGGGTGATGTGGAAGGGGGTCTTGCGCAGGAAGTCGATGATGATGTCGATGCCGTTGCTGAACTGGTCGGTCAGCTTGGGCCACTGCCCGACCACGGACGTGACGACGAGGGTCATGAGCCCCGAGAACACGCCGAAGAAGGCGAGCAGGGCGAGCAGGACCGCGAGCCAGCGGTTCACCCACCGGTCCAGAAGGTTCACCAGCGGGTTGAGGATGGCAGTGAGGAGCAGTGCCACGAACATCGCCGTGAAGACGGTGGAGATGCGGGCGAGCGCGAAGACGACGGCGGAGATGACGATGACCAGCCCGATGAGCGCCCAGGACCCGAGGCCCGCCTTGCGCAGCCACGGGGGGAGGTCACCGCGGCGGCGCCCGTCGCCACCCTGGACGAAACGGGCGGGTGATGGACGGGAGGACCCCATGAGACGCGGCGCGCTCGCCGTGCGTCCGGGTGCCCGGGGGGTGGCGGGGAGCGCGGCGGAGGCCGGCGCCGGCTCCCGGTGGACCTGGGGTGAACCGGCACCGCGCCACAGGTGCGACATACGTCGGCCCAGGCGTGGCAGTGAGAGGGGTCGTTCGGGGATGTCGTCCATGGGATCTCCCTTCCTCGTCGCCCAGCCTAGGCGGCGACACCGTCGAGCAGCAGGCCACGCGCCGCGGACACGTCCACGGCCACCGCGTCGGCGGAGCACAGTTCTCCCGGCTCCGCGTACCCCCATCCCGCCCCGATGACCGGGATCCCCGCGGCGCGCGCGCCCTCGACGTCCCACTTCCGGTCCCCGAGGAGGACTGGGCGGGTGGTGTCGACACCGAGCTCCGCGAGTCGCTCGAGGGCGGAGACGATGACGGTGGCCTTCGTGCAGGCCGGGTCGGGTGTCGCACCCGCGACCACGGTGAAGAGCGGGGCGAGGCCGAGGTGCTCGAGCTGGGCCCGGGCCATGGGTTCCTGCTTGGAGGTGGCCGTGGACAACGGGATCCCCGCGGTACGGAGGTCCGTGAGGAGGTCCACCACACCGGCGAAGGGGAGCGGGTCGAGGTACATGGTGGAGTAGACCCGCCGGTAGTGCGCCACTGCCCGTTCGAGCTCCTCGCCCCCCAGTCCCAGGTCCGCGAAGGAGGTCCACAGGGGCGGCCCCACGTAGCGACGCAGGGTGACGTCGTCGGGCACGGGCACTCCCATCTCCCCCAGGGACTGTCTGAAGGAACGCAGGACGGCACCGGCGGAGTCGACGATCGTGCCGTCGACGTCGAGGAGGACACAGGACCAAGGTGTGGGAACGGACACGCCGAGACCCTACGACATCTGAAAGTCATGAGGCTCACAGGTCCGCGGCGCCACCGCCGAAGGGCGCTGACCCTATGCTGCACGGGAAGGGGGAGTGGTCCCACCGCGACCCCAGTCTCGATGCGAAAGGACGACCCGTGGTCGATGCACCCGGCATGAACCCGATCAACGAGACCGGAAACAACCGCTCCGCGGCGTGGAGGGTCTTCTTCGAGGCCTCCGGTCGTCTCCAGGGCATCCTGGAGTCACGCCTCAAGCGTGAGTTCGGGCTCTCCATGCCCGACTACAACGTGCTCCTCGCCCTGTGGGAGGCCCCCGGCCGGGTCCTGCGCATGGGGGAGCTGGCCGGCAAGGTCGTCTACTCGCCGTCGCGACTCACCTACCTCGTCACGAACCTCGTCCAGGACGGATGGGTGACGAAGAGCCCGGCGTCCAACGACGGGCGCGGATACGAGGCGTCACTGACGGACTCAGGGGTCCAGACGGTGCTCGCGGCCACGGAACTCCACCAGCAGACGGTGCGCCAGTACCTGTTGGACGCGATGACCGACGAGGACATCGACCAGATCGTGAAGGTCTTCGGGGCGCTGGACCTGCGCCTGCGGGACCGCGCCTCCTGAGG
>NZ_CCXH01000117.1 GCF_000820725.1 Actinomyces polynesiensis
ACGGAGGTCCGTGGACACCCGAGGTGGACGAGGCCGGCGGATCAGCGCGCCGTATAGGTCAGGCAGTCGGCGGTGTCGGCGCCGATGCGCACGGAGGGCGCCGTGCACTCGAGGCTGGAGTTGTGCGTGCAGTCGGCCTTCGAGCAGGCCCCGACGAAGCTCGTCACGCGGTCCAGCCCTCCCT
Organism: Actinomyces polynesiensis; assembly: GCF_000820725.1. Taxonomy (GTDB): domain Bacteria; phylum Actinomycetota; class Actinomycetes; order Actinomycetales; family Actinomycetaceae; genus Pauljensenia; species Pauljensenia polynesiensis. Next base: position 185 of record NZ_CCXH01000117.1, read on the forward strand.
TCACCCCCAGGGGGATGAAGGTCTGGCAGGTGGCGTCCGGGGTGGACCCGATCGTCACGGCCGCGGCCGAGCAGGAGTTCGTGTGGTTGTAGGAACACGCCGAGACGGTGCAGTCGAGGACGTGGGGCAGTTCGAGTGTGCTGGACATCGTGGTACCTCCGGTTCGGTCCGTGCCGTGCTGTCCCCTCCACCATGGCCGGGGTGGCACCACCTGTCAGGGGACCGGAGGGATGCGCAGGTCGGAGGGCATGCGACAGGGATGGTCGTGGCGCCGGCGCAGTGCATTTCGGTACCGCCGACGTGTGCCAATCCTGTGAGGTGGACCTCACCCGGGGTGTGACCGGACCTCGGCGGGCCGGACGCCCGTGTACCCGACGACGGTGGGCCACACGGCGGCGGGGCGGCCCCGCCCCCCCGGTCGGACGCCGTTCACGACGCCCGGCTCGGGAGGGGCGTGGGACCGCCCCGGACCTGCAACAACTCTGTGCGCGGAGGGGGACTTGAACCCCCACCCTCGTATAAGGAGGACTAGCACCTCAAGCTAGCGCGTCTGCCTATTCCGCCACCCGCGCAGGTGACCACGACATGTCCGAAGGACTCGTCGGGAGCGGGAAGACTCTAACACGGGGCACCCGCGCACCACCAAATCAGGCACGGACGCACCCCCCCCCCGGGCACACCCCGGGAGGGAGTGTCCCGCACAGCGGGGAGCCCCGGCAGACGACGCGGGGAGCACCACTATGGTTGGGGCATCCGATCATTGGGAGTGAGATGCACATCGACGTCTGGACCGACGTTGCCTGCCCGTGGTGCTACCTCGGGATCCGTCACCTGCGGTCCGCACTGGCCGGCTTTGAGCACGCCGGGGAGGTCGAGGTGGTCGCGCACGCGTACTTCCTCGACCCCGAGCTCTCCGAGCGTTCCGACCTCTCCGAGGCCGAGTACCTGATGGACCACAAGGGCCTCACCGAGGAGCAGGTGGCGCAGGCCCACGGCCGCCTCGGGTCGTTGGGGACCGCGGAGGGACTGTCCTTCGACTTCGACCACCTGGTCGTCACGCCGACCTCGAACGCGCACCGTGTGGTCGCCGCCGCCCGGGAGTACGACCTCGCAGCGGCCACGGAGACCGGGCCCGACACCCTCCAGCTGCGTCTGCTGGAGGCGATCGACCGGGCACACTTCGAGATGGGCCTGGACGTGGCGGACGCGGACGTCCTCATCGGCTGCGCCCAGGACGTCGGCATGGCCGCGGAGGACGTCGTCGCCGCACTGGCGGACGAGCAACGGGCCTCCGAGGTCTTCTCGGACTACCAGATCGCCGTGCAGATGGGCATCGAGTCCGTCCCGACGCTGCTCATCGACCGCAGGTTCGTCGTCCAGGGCGCCCAGCCCGTGACCGCACTGTCCAACGCCCTGGCCACCGCCTGGGAGCAGGGGCACACGGACGGCACCCGGGAGGCCCACTGATGGCCACGACCCCCTTCACCGTCCCGGGTGACACGATCCGCCTCGTCCCCCTGGACCCCGCGGACGCCGCCGACGTGCACCGCGCCGTCCAGGACCCGGAGATCCCCCGATGGACCACCGTGCCCTCGCCCTACTCCGTGGCCGACGCCGAGGAGTGGACGGCGGGGGCCGCCGCCCGGTGGGCCGACGGGTCCGCGCACTGGGCGATCCGCCGGACCCACGACGACGCGTTCCTCGGGGCGCTCACGCTCCTCCCCGTCGGCACGGACACCTGGGAGCTCGGGTACTGGATGGGTGCGGACCACCGCGGACACGGGTACATGACCGAGGCCGTCCGTCTCGCCACCGGCGCCGCCTTCGAGCAGCTGGGCGCCACGCGCGTCCAGTGGGGTGCCTTCGTCGGCAATTGGGCGTCCTGGAAGCCCGTGTGGCGCAACGGGTTCCGTCGTGAGGGCGTGCGTCGAGCCCTCACCGACCCGGACGGGACCGTCCACGACCACTGGACCGCGTCGATCGTCCGGGGCGACCTCATGCACCCCGTCGCCCCCTGGGACGGACCCGGCGCGCACGGCGCGGACATGGGCCCCGCCCTGGACCCCTCGCGCCCGCAGGAGCTGGTGGCCCAGTTCCACCGCACCTACTCCATGCCGGACCGCCTCGCGGAGGGTGCCGCCCCCACCCTCGACTACGGGCGTCTGGGCATGCGCATCAGCCTGGTCGCGGAGGAGTTCTCCGAGCTCATCGGCGCCGTCTACGGGCCGGCGGCCCGGGCCGAGGTCGAGGCCGGCGTGACCCGGGCCCTCGCAGCCGACGACTCCACCCGCGACATCGTGGAGACCGCCGACGCCCTGGCGGACCTCGTCTACGTGATCTACGGCATGGCGATCGAGTCCGGCATCGACCTGGACGCGGTCCTCGCCGAGGTGCAGGCCTCCAACCTCTCCAAGCTCATGCCGGACGGCTCCGTCCTGCTGCGCTCCGACGGCAAGGTGCTCAAGGGTCCGGACTTCTTCCGTCCGAACGTGCGTCGTGCCCTCGGTCTCCCGGAGGAGACACCCGGAGCCCCCACCGGCGAGGTGCGTCCGGCGCCCGCGGACACCGACGGACGCGCCCGCGCGTCCTGAGGCGGACCGCCCCCCGTGTGCCCTCCTTCTGCCGCCCGGGCGGGGAGGTGACGACCGGGGGCGTCGCCCTCGTCAGTTCCCATGCCCGTGACCCATCCGGAGGACACCATGCTCGACCCGTCCAACCCCCTCGCCCGCCCCTCCACGCTGCCCTTCGGCCTGCCCGACTACGCGGCCATCACCCCCGCCGACCTCGACGCCGCGGTGCGGGAGGGCATGGCCGCACAGCGTCAGGAGTGGGAGGCCGTCGCCACCGACCCCGACGGGCCGACGGTCGACAACACGCTCGTCGCCCTGGACCGGTCCGGTGCGCTGCTGGACCGGGCCACCGGGGTGCTGTGGACACTCGCCTCCAGCATCGGGGGCGAGGAGTACGACTCGCTCCTGGAGACCTTCTCCCCGCTGCTCGCGGCCCACGCGAGCGCCTTCACACTCGACGCGCGCCTGTACGAGCGCTTCCGTGTCCTCGGCGCCCGCACCGACCTGGACCCCGAGACCGCGTGGGTCGTCCACCGCCGTCTGCGCGAGTTCGAGCGCCTCGGTGTCGCACTGGCGGAGGAGGACCAGCAGCGCCTGCGCGACATCGACCAGCGTCTCGCCTCCGCACAGGCCGACGTGGAGGTCCGCATCTCCCGCCAGCTCGAGCGCACGGGTCTGGAGGGGGACGACCCCGCCGGGCTCGGGGGGCTGGACGACGCCACGACCGCGCTGTACGAGGAGGCAGGTCGCACCCGCGGGCACCGGTGGTTCATCCCCTGCCGCAACTTCTCCACCCAGCTGGACCAGGCGGTGCTGCGCGACCCCCGGGTCCGGCGTGCCCTCCTGGAGGT
>NZ_CCXH01000118.1 GCF_000820725.1 Actinomyces polynesiensis
TCCCTGAACCGCGGGACGGGGGAGGACCCGGGCACCGACACCCGCTCCAGGATCCTGGAGATCGTGGGCCTGCGGGCCGAGCGTGCCCGCCTGCTGGGGTTCCCCGACCACGCGAGCCTCGTCATGGAGGCGGAGACGATCCCCGGCCCGGACACGGCGCGGGACCTCCTGGTCAGCGTGGGGACCTCGGCCCTCGCCCGCGTCGGGGAGGACGCGCTCGTCCTGGGGGACCTCGCGCGACAGGACCCTGAGGGTGAGGGCCTGACGGCGGCGGACTGGCCCTACTACGAGGACCGGCTGCGCCACCGCGAGCTCGGGGTCGACGCCGACGCCCTGCGGCCCTACCTCAGCCTGGACCGCGTCCTCGAGGACGGGGTCTTCCTCGCGGCGAACCGGCTCTACGGGATCACCCTGCACCCGCGCCCCGACCTGCGTGGGTGGAGCGCGGACGCACGGGTGTGGGAGGTCCACGACGAGGACGGCTCCGCCCTGGGCCTGTTCGTGGGGGACTGGTTCTCCCGACCCGGCAAGAAGGGCGGCGCGTGGATGCACGAGGTCGTCGCCCCGGGAGGGGAGGGCACGGGACTGCCGGTCATCGGCAACAACGCGAACTTCCAGCGCCCGGCCGAGGGGGAACCGGCCCTCCTGACCTGGGACGAGGTCGAGACCTGCTTCCATGAGTTCGGCCACGCCCTCCACGGGTTCTTCTCCCACACGCGCTACCGCTGCGACGCCGGGACGAACGTGCCACGCGACTTCGTCGAGCTGCCCAGCCAGCTCAACGAGATGTGGGCCTTCCACCCCGAGGTCCTCGCGCACTTCGCCCGCCGCCACGACACGGGCGAGCCCCTGCCGGCCGAGTGGGCAGAGGCCATCAGCCGGTCCAAGACCTTCGGGCAGGGTTTCGCGACGCTCGAGTTCGTCGAGGCGGCACTCATCGACCAGGCCTGGCACCGCCTCGCCCCCTCGGAGGTGCCGACGGATCCCGCCGGGGTGCCCGACTTCGAGGACGCGGCCCTGGAGGGCTACGGGGTGGTCTCCCCGTTGGTGCCCCCGCGCTACAGGACCACCTACTTCGCCCACACGTTCGCGGGCGGGTACGACGCCGGCTACTACTCCTACATGTGGGCCGAGACCCTGGTCGCCGAGCTCGAGCAGTGGTTCCGCGGGCCGGCCGCCCAGGACGGGGACGGCGGCCTCAACCGCGCTGCCGGGGAGGCGCTGCGCCGCGAACTCCTGGCCCGGGGGGACTCACGCGACCCCCTGGAGTCCTTCCGTGCCGTGGTGGGTCACGACGCCGACCCCGAGAGTGTCCTCGTTCGTCGGGGACTGTCCGCGGACGCGTGAGATGATGACCGGAATCGACCTGACAGGAGACAAGACAGTGGCCCGAATCGTCGTCGTCGGCGGAGGATACGGTGGAGTGACGGTGGCCAAGGGACTCGACCCCCTCGCCGACGTCATCCTCGTCGAGCAGAAGGACCAGTTCGTCCACCACGCGGCAGCACTGCGGGCGGCCGTCGACGACGTCTGGGAGCACACCGTCTTCATGCCCTACTCGAACCTCCTCGAGCGCGGGCGCGTGGTCCAGGGGACCGTCTCCCGTGTCGAGGGCACCACCGTCCACGTCTTCGGACAGGACCCCATCGAGGCCGACTACGTGGTCCTGGCCTCCGGGTCGAGCTATCCGTTCCCCGCCAAGTACTCCTCCTCGCGCGCGGGAGTCGCCAAGGCGCGCCTCGAGCAGCTCCACGAGAACCTCGCAGCGGCGCGCTCGGTCCTCCTGGTGGGCGGCGGCACCGTCGGCATCGAGCTCACCGGGGAACTGGCGAATGCCTTCCCGGACCTGGAGATCACCATCGTGGAGAAGGCCGACTCCATCCTCTCCACGCCCGGCTACACGGACGGGCTGCGTGAGGAGATGAGCCGCCAGCTCGAGGAGCTCGGCGTGCGCGTGCTGACGGGGTCCGAACTGGCCTACCTGCCGCCCCACAACGTCGGTGAGCTCGGGCACTTCACGGTGCAGACGCGGGCCGGGGAGCCCGTCGAGGCCGACCTCTGGTTCCAGTGCTACGGGTCGCGGGCCAACACCGGGTACCTGGACGGGACCGGGTACGCCCGACTGCTCCACCCCGACGGGACGGTCCGCGTCCAGCCCAACCTCCTCCTGGAGGACCACCGGGACATCTACGCCATCGGCGACATCACCGACGTGCGCGAGTCCAAGCGGGCCGACGCGGCGCGCCAGCAGGCGCGCGTGGTGATCGCCAACATCTCCCACCAGCTGGAGGGGGAGACCCCCGACACGACGTACCAGCCGACCAAGGAGTGGGTGATCCTGCCCCTCGGGCCGAACCTGGGGGCCTCCCAGCTCGTGGACGAGCAGGGGGAGACCCGGATCCTGGGTCCGGAGCAGACGGCTGAGATCAAGGGCACCGACCTGATGGTCTCCGTCATCCGATCCCAGCTCAACCTTCCCTGACCTGCACGTCCGCCGGGCGGGTGGTGCGGCGTGGTCCGTGCCGGCGTCCGTGGGGGCGTCCCCCTGCCGGGACCGTGGGGCGGATGGTGTGCGGTGCGGGTGGGACGGGTAGTCTGTGGTCATGGCCACTGATCCGCGCGACGCCCTCAACCGACTCATCGCTGCACTCGAGAACCACTTCGACGCGGCCCGGTCCGGTGGTGCGGACTCCCCGGCGCTCGACCCGGCCGAGGACCGCCTGCGTGACGCGTTCTTCACCTACGACGACGTCCTCTTCACCACACTCGGGGTGGAGCTGCCCTTCGACATCGTCGAGGACGAGGACCTGGAGGACGAGGACTTCGACGAGGACGACATCGCCGATGACGAGGACGATGACGATGACGACGATGACGACATCGCCGACATCGAGGCCGACTGACCCCCACTGACGGAGGCCACCCCGGCCGCACCCGGACGGGGGACGGCCTCATCCCCGTGAGACCTCGTCGAGGACCTGACGGATCTGCACGGGCAGTTCCCCGCCACCCTCGAGCGCCTGGCCCATCTGCCGCGCGTTGCGGGGGCCGACCACCGCGGAGCTGACACCGGGGGCGTCGCGCACCCAGGACAGCGCCACGTCGAGGGGAGTCCTGCCCAGACCCTCCGCAGCCCGCACCACGGCCTCCACCACGCCCGCGTGACGCGGACCGAGGAAGGGCTCGACGAGGTGGTGGAGGTGGGGGGAGGCGGCACGCGAGTCCGGGGGCGTGGACCGGCGGTACTTGCCCGTGAGGACACCTCCCGCCAGTGGTGAGTGCGCGAGGAGACCCATCCCGGCGCCGGCGGCCGAGGGGAGCAGTCCGGTCTCCACACGGCGGTCGAGGAGCGAGTAGGACTCCTCCAGCACGACGGGGGTGGGACCGTCGGACGCGCCGCGTGCATGGGCGAGCGCGGTGTCCCAGGTGCCCAGGTGACTGGTCCCCGTGTAGCGGGTCCTCCCGCTGCGCCAGGCGACGTCGAGCGCGGAGAGCGTCTCCTCCAGGGGGACGGCCGGGTCCGGGGTGGCCAACCAGACGTCCACGTGGTCCGTGCCGAGGCGCTCCAGGGCGTCGTCGAGGCAGGAGAGCATGTCGCCGCGTGCCGCCGAGGGGTGCCAACGTCCGTCGTGCCCGAGTCGGGCCGCCCCGCGCCACACCAGGACCACCCGGTGCCTGCCGACCCGGGGCAGGAGTGATGCGAGCACGTCCACGGCCTGCCCGTCCCCGTGCGTGGGGGACACCCCGAGCAGGTTCCCACCGGCCCCCAGGAATGCGTCGAGCATCGCCTCGGCCTCCGGGGCGTCCGTGTCCCGTCCCCAGGTGAGTGTGCCCAGGCCCAGCTCCGAGACGGCCAGGCCCGAGTCCCCGCATCGACGAATCCGCATGCCCCCACCGTAGTGGCACGGGTCGCACTCCCGGGGTCGGCGCCCGGGAGGGGACGCCGGCGGCGTGGGAGACCGTAGAGTGTCGCCATGAGCTGGCTCGAAGCAATCATCCTCGGCCTCGTCCAGGGACTCACGGAGTTCCTGCCGATCTCCTCCTCCGCCCACCTGCGCATCGTGGGCGAGCTGACGGGGGCGAGTGACCCGGGCGCCGCCTTCACCGCCATCACGCAGATCGGCACCGAGACCGCGGTCCTCGTCTTCTTCTGGAAGGACATCACCCGCATCGTGTCGCGCTGGGCGCTCTCCCTGCCCGTCGTCGGTCCCGCGAAGCGGGTGGAGGCCTCGGACCCCGATGCGCGGCTGGGATGGATGATCATCGTCGGCTCACTTCCGATCGGGGTCCTCGGCCTCCTCCTGCAGGACTGGATCGACACGACCTTCCGCAACCTGTGGATCACCGTGACGATGCTCGCCGTCTTCGGCGTGCTCCTGGGCCTGGCCGACCGGTTGGGGGCCAGGGTGCGGACCCTGGACCGCATGAGCTGGCGTGACGCCATCCTCTTCGGCATCGCGCAGGCGATGGCACTGATCCCCGGGGTGTCCCGATCGGGTGGCACGATCACGATGGGACGCGCCCTGGGCTACACACGTGAGGCGGCCACCCGGTACTCATTCCTCCTGGCCATGCCGGCGGTGTTCGCCTCGGGCCTGTACAAGACCGCCCGCGTGCTCACCGGCGGGGACCACGTGGAGGTCGGACCGACACTCCTCGCCACGGTCATCGCCTTCTTCGTCGGCTACCTCGTCATCATGTGGTTCCTGCGCCTGGTCTCCACGCGCTCCTTCGCCCCGTTCGTCTGGTACCGCATCGGACTCGCGGCCTTCGTCGCGGTCCTCCTGGTCATGCACGTGCTCGAACCGATGGCGGGGGTGACGCCGTGAGCGCGGGTGGCGGTCGGGGACCCCTCCCCGCGGCGGTGCTCCTCGACCAGGACGGAACGATCGTCAACACCGAGCCGGTGTGGATGGCGGCGGAGACCGCGATCGTCGAGGAGCACGGGGGGACCTGGAGCCACGAGCTCGGACTGCAGATGGTCGGCAACCCGCTCCTCGTGTCGGCGTCGATCATGATCGAGCAGGCACACCTCCCGATGACGCCGGAGGAGGTGGTGGCGGAACTGCTGGAGCACGTCAGGCGCTCCCTGCAGGAGCAGGGCGTGCCCTGGCTGCCGGGGATCCCCGCCTTCCTGGGACGCCTGCACGACGCCGGGATCCCGGTCGCGCTGGTGACCTCCTCCTACCGGAGGGTGGTCGAGGTGGTCGCGGCGCGGGCCCCGCACGGCGGGTTCGCCACGGTGGTCGCCGGTGACGACGTATCGGAACCCAAGCCCGCGCCCGAGCCGTACCTGGTGGCCGCCCGACGGCTCGGCGTGGACATCGCGGACTGCCTGGTGGTCGAGGACTCCCCGAGTGGGATCACCGCAGGTCTCGCGGCGGGGGCCACCGTCGTGGGGATCCCCTGCGTCCTGCCGGTGGAGCCCCGACCGGGTCTGAACAGGGTGAACTCCCCGGACGAACTGGACCTGGCGACGATGCGCGGGATGATGGCCGGGGAGGTCGTCGACACCGTCGGCTCCCGCTGAGGGACGACGGGCCGCAGCAGCTCGGAGCACGGGAGGTGCGCCCCGTCCTCCGTCCCCCCGACGGGGCAGCCGCCTCCCGCGCGGCCCGGTCGGGGGTCCGGGGGCACCGGCGCGCCGCAGTCGTCGGCCCCGCACCGACCGCCCTCAGGAGGGTTCGGCCCGTGTCGCCAACAGGCGTTCCACCGACTGCTCGGGGAGCGACGGGGTCTCGCCCCCGAAGACGGGGCACAACTCCTTCAGGGCGCACCACCCGCACAGGGGGTTGCGGCGCGGGGCGAACACCCCGCGCCGGGCATCGGCCTCGATGCCCTCCCAGATCCGGGTGACCTCCCCCTGGAAGCGGTCGATGTCGGCCGGGTCGGGGTCCAGTGTGAGCACCTGCCCGGACTTGAGGTACAGGAGCTGGGTGCGCGCCGGCAGCCGGTCGGACTCCCGCAGGAGGAGCGCGTAGAAGCGCATCTGGAAGAGCGCCTCCTCCACGTACCGTGGCGCGGGCGCCTTCCCCGTCTTGTAGTCGACGACCCTGAGGTCACCGCGGGGTGAACGGTCGATGCGGTCCACGAACCCCCGCAGGCGGATGCCGTCGGGGGAGACCACGTCGATGCGCTGCTCGCGGGCCTGGGGTTCCAACCAACGGGGGTCCTCGACCTGGAAGTAGCGGTCGACGACGCCGCGGACCTCGGCCAACCAGTCCTCCACGGAGGAGGGATCGGGGAAGAGGTCGGCGAGGGAGGAGTCATGCCCGCGCATCTCCTCCCACCGGGGCAGGACGAGGGCGCGGGCGAGTTCGGGGGTGCGCTCGGCGGAGGGGACGTCGTAGAGGTGCTCGAGGACCGCGTGGACCAGCGTGCCCGTGGCGGTGGCCCGGGTGGCCGGCTCCCGGATCCGGTCCACGACGTGGAGCCGGTACTGGAGGGGACAGCGCAGGTACTCCTTGGCACGCGACGCCGAGAGCGCGGGCTCCCAGGTCCCGCCGCCCCTGCCGGCGGGCACGTCGGTGGCACCCCGGTCGTGGGGGAGGGTGGCACCGGGTGCGACGGGGTCCTGGGGCGCTGGGGATTCGGACATGCCACCACGGTAGCCGCCCCCACCCGCACCTCCGCTCCGCGACGGCCCCGCTGTGGACCGGCGGCGGTCACCGCGCGGCACCGGCCGCGGTGCGGCAACGGCCTCGCGGCGGGAGCGGCCCGTCGGGCGGACGGGACCGGG
>NZ_CCXH01000119.1 GCF_000820725.1 Actinomyces polynesiensis
GGACCGGGCCCATGGGCCACACCGCGCCCGTGGACGGCACCGCGCCCGGCAGCCGGGAGGGGCGGATAGACTCCCACCGATGAGCACCCAGCACCCCACACCCCGCCACGCGGCGGACCCACGCCCCGACGACACCGATCCCACCCCGGGCCCCCTCGGCCAGGCCGCGCGTCGCGGTCCCCTCCGCGAGGGCGACCGGGTCCAGGTGCGCGACCCCAAGGGCCGCCTCCACACGATCGTCCTGGTCGCGGGGGGTCGCTTCCAGACCAACCGGGGGCCCCTGGCCCACGACGACCTCATCGGGCTGCCCGACGGTCAGGTCGTGCGCACGGAGGGGGGCCGCGAGTTCCAGGTCCTGCGACCGCTCCTCTCCGACTACGTGATGTCCATGCCACGCGGGGCGGCCGTCGTCTACCCCAAGGACGCGGGCACCATCGTCCAGATGGGGGACATCTTCCCCGGCGCCACCGTTGTTGAGGCGGGGGTCGGCTCCGGAGCGCTCTCCCTCTCGTTGCTCGACGCGGTGGGGGAGGGAGGCCATCTGCTCTCGGTGGAGCGACGCGGCGACTTCGCCGACATCGCGGCCGCGAATGTGGACCTGTGGTTCGGCCGACGCCACCCCGCGTGGGAACTGCGGGTGGGGGATGTGGCCGACGTCCTGGATGACCAGCGCCCCGGCAGTGTGGACCGGGTCGTCCTCGACATGCTCGCCCCCTGGGAGAACGTCGCGGCGGTGGCGCGCGCCCTCGTGCCCGGCGGGGTGCTCACCTGCTACGTCGCCACCGTCACCCAGCTGTCACGACTGGTGGAGGACCTCCGGTCGAGCGGCTCCTTCACCGAGCCCGTCGCCTGGGAGACCCTCCAGCGTGAGTGGCACCTGGAGGGCCTGGCGGTGAGGCTCGAGCACCGGATGGTCGCCCACACCGGTTTCCTCCTCACCGCCCGCAGGCTGGCCCCCGGGGTCAGCCCACAGGGTGTGGACCGCCGCCCCGCCAAGGCCTCCGACGGCCTGGGCGGCATGTGGGACGAGGAGGAGTCCTGGAGCGAGGAGGCGGTGGGCGCACGCACCCCCTCCGACAAGAAGGTCCGTCGGGTGCGCCGCGACGTGCAGGCGCGCGCCGCCCACTGGGTGGGGGACGCGGAGGTCACCGGGGGACCCGTTGAGGGGACACCGCCCGACGAGGGCGACCCGACCGATCCGGTGGCCTGAGCACCACCCGTGTGAACATCACCACTGCGCCGGGCCCGGGCCGGGACATGGACCCGCCGGGCCGCCCCGGCGCGCTGGATCTACCGTTGGACCTGTCCGGAGGAAGGGGAGTCGTGGGGGAGTCGTACAGCGAAAGCCGCATCGAGGAGATGCAGCGCACGGTCGTGTCCCTGGAGGGGAAGAACGAGCGCCTGACGCGCGCCCTGACCACGGCGCGCACCCAGCTCCTCCAGATGCAGGACCAGCTCCAGCAGGTCAACCGCCCGCCCCTGACGCTGGCCACCTTCGTGGCGGCGGACGCGGACACGCGTGAGCTGGAGGCCGTCGTCCAGGGGCGTCACATGCGCCTCGCCGCAGCGCCCTCCCTCGACCTGAGCTCCCTCTCCGCGGGACAGCTGGTGCGCGTCGACGACAAGATGGTCGCCGTCGACCCCGACGGCTTCGCCCGCAACGGCACCCTGGCCTCCGTGCTGGAGGTGGTCGGTGCCGACCGGGTCCTCGTCGGCCTGGAGGGGGGTCAGGAACACCTGGTCCTGCTCGCCGGGCCGCTGCGCCACGGGAACCTGCGACCCGGGGACTCCGTCCTGGTGGACCTGCGCACGGGCTACGCCCTGGAGCGCGTCGTGCGCTCCGACGTCGAGCAGCTCCTCACCCCCGAGGTCCCCGACGTCTCCTACGACGACATCGGCGGCCTGGACGCGCAGATCCAACAGGTGCGCGACGCCATCGAGATGCCCTTCCGCCACCCCGAGCTGTACCGGGTCTACGGCCTGCGCCCCCCCAAGGGCATCCTCCTGTACGGCCCGCCCGGCTCGGGCAAGACCCTCATCGCCAAGGCCGTCGCGAACTCCCTGTCCCACGCGGACTCCGGCGCCCGGACGTACTTCCTGTCGATCAAGGGCCCCGAACTCCTCAACAAGTTCGTCGGGGAGACCGAACGCCAGATCCGGGCGATCTTCGCGAGGGCCCGAGCCCTGGCCTCCACCGACGTGCCCGTGGTCGTCTTCTTCGACGAGATGGAGGCCCTGTTCCGCACGCGGGGCTCCGGGATCTCCTCCGACGTGGAGACCATGATCGTCCCCCAGCTCCTCGCGGAGATGGACGGGGTGGAGTCCCTCGACAACGTGGTGATCATCGGCGCCTCCAACCGCGCGGACATGATCGACCCCGCCGTCCTGCGTCCCGGGCGCCTCGACGTGCGCATCCGGGTCGACCGTCCCGACCGGGCGGGTGCCCGTGACATCTTCTCCAAGTACCTCACCGACGACCTCCCGGTCTCCCCGGCCGAGGTCGAGCGCCACGGCTCGGTCGGGGCGGCCCTGCGCGCCATGACCGAACAGGCGCTGGAGCGCCTCTACGCCCAGGACGACACGACCGCGCTCTTCGACGCGACCTTCGCCTCGGGGACGACGCGGCGGATCCACCTCAGCGACATCGTCTCCGGCGCCCTCATCGCCGGGACGGTGGAGCGGGCCAAGAAGCACGCCATCAAGGACACGCTGCGCGGGGGGATCCAGGGCCTCGCCGCCGTGCACGTCCTCGCCGGTGTCGACGAGGAGATGCGTGAGTCGATGGAGCTCGCCCGCACCTCCTCGCCCCAGGACTGGGCCCGCACCATCGGGTTGCGTGAGGACGTCACGGCGGTCACGCCGCTGAGGGAGGGGGAGCGATGAGCGTGCGACGCATCATCGGCACCGAGACGGAGTACGGGATCTACCGTCCCGGCGACCCCTGGGCGAACGCGGTGGCGATGTCCGCGGAGGCGGTGGCCGCCTACGCGCGGATCTCCCGCGAGGGCGAGCCGGTGCGCTGGGACTACACGGGGGAGGACCCCCTCAACGACCTGCGGGGCCACCGGATGGACCGGGCGGCCGTCGACCCGTCCCTGTTGACCGATGACCCCTACCACCTGGCGCCCTCCGGGGGCACCGAGGAGCTCTCGCGTCCCACCGCGGAGGAACTCGCCCTCCCCCAGGCCACCAACGCCGTCCTGCGCAACGGGGCGAGGCTCTACGTCGACCACGCCCACCCCGAGTACTCCGCGCCCGAGACCACGAACCCCCGCGACGCCGTCCTGTGGGACCGCGCCGGTGAGGTCGTCGCCCGCAGGATCATGGAGGAGGTCGCGCGCGCGGGGGACCCGCCCCTCGTCCTCGTCAAGAACAACACCGACGGCAAGGGTGCCGCCTACGGCACCCACGAGAACTACCAGGTCCAGCGCCTCGTGGACCTCGACGACCTCGTCCGGGGGCTCACCCCCTTCATGGTGACCCGCCCGGTCCTGTGCGGTTCCGGGAGGGTCGGCATCGGACAGCGCTCGGAGGTCGCGGGCTTCCAGGTCTCCCAGCGTGCGGACTTCGTCGAGAACGAGGTCGGCCTCGAGACGACCTTCAACCGGCCGATCATCAACACCCGCGACGAGCCCCATGCGGACCCCGCGCGCTTCCGCCGCCTCCACGTGATCAACGGGGACGGGAACATGTTCGACGTCTCCACCTTCCTGCGCCTGGGGACGACCTCACTGGTGCTGTGGGCCATCGAACAGGGCATCGGCATGGAGTGGGACGCCCTGTCCATGTCCGACCCCGTCCAGGAGACCTGGCAGGTCTCCCACGACCCCGACCTCACCCACCGCATCTCCGTGGCCGGTGGGAGGGCCTACACCGCCCCCGAGCTCCAGCAGGTCTACCTCGACCTCGTCCTCGCCACCCACGACCGACTCGGCACCACCCCCGACGCGGCCGAGCGCGAGGTGCTCGACACCTGGCAGTCCGTCCTCGACCGCATGCGCTCCGACCTGTGGAGTGTGGCCACCGAGGTCGAGTGGGTGGCGAAGTACCAGCTGACCTCCCGCCAGCGCGAGAGGCTCGGCACCGACTGGACCGACCCCCGCCTGGCGGCCATCGACCTGCAGTGGTCCGACCTGCGTCCCGACCACGGACTGGTCACGCGCCTGTCCCGGGCCGGTCGTGTGCGGCGCCTCTTCACCGATGCGCAGGTCGAGGCGGCGGCCGACACACCCCCGGGTGACACCCGGGCCTGGGTACGGGGCCGCGCGGTGGCCACCGTGCCCGGTCTCGTGAAGGCGTCCTGGACCTCGCTGGTGACGGACGAGCCCGGCCGCGACCGATTGGTCAGGCGCCCCATCCCGGAGGCGGGGGGCGTGGACGCGGCACTGGCGGACCTGGTCGAGTCGGGCCGGGTCATCGACGACTGAGCGTGGGCGCGGCCCACGGAAGGGAGACAGACATGTCCAACACACAGGTGCACGCGGGGTCCGGTGGCGGCGACGAGCCCGAGGACGAGGGCGGCCAGGTCCAGGCCGAGGTCGCCTCCATCGACGACCTCCTCGACCAGATCGACTCCGTGCTGGAGAACAACGCGGAGTCCTTCGTGCAGGGGTTCGTCCAGAAGGGCGGCCAGTGAGGTGAGGAGACGGGTCGTCGGGATCGAGACCGAGTACGGGCTGAACGCCGCGTCCACCGACGGTGGTCCGTCCCCGCTGGACGCGGACCGTGCGGCGAGGTACCTGTTCGACCCGCTGCTGCACCGGGGACGGTCCTCGAACCTGTTCCTGCGCAACGGCGGGCGCCTCTACCTCGACGTCGGTTCCCACCCCGAGTACGCGACCGCCGAGTGCGACCGGCTCGAGGACCTCCTCGCCCAGGACCGCGCCGGATCCGTCATGCTCGCGGACCTGGCGACGCAGGGTGACCTCGCGATGGCCGCCGACGGGATCCACGCGCGCCTGCACCTCTTCCGCAACAACCTGGACGCCCAGGGCAACTCCTTCGGCTGCCACGAGAACTACCTCCTCCACCGTCGGCGTGACTTCCGGGAGGTCGCGGACGCCCTCGTCGCCTTCTTCATCACCCGCCAGGTGCTCACCGGGTCAGGTCACGTCCGCACCGTCTCGGGCCGGACGACGTACTGCTTCTCCCAGCGGGCCGACCAGATGTGGGACGCGGTCTCCTCCGCGACGACGCGCTCGCGCCCGATCATCAACACCCGTGACGAACCGTTGGCCGACTCCGGTTCCTACCGGCGCATGCACGTCATCGTCGGGGACACCAACGTCGCAGAGCCGACCACGGCGCTCAAGACGGGCGCCACCGAACTCCTCCTCTCGGCGGTCGAGGACGGGCTGCGCATCCAGGACCTCGCCCTGGCAGAACCCATGCGCGCGATCCGCGAGGTCAACGCCGACCTCACCGGGCGCGTGCGCGTGGAACTCGCCGACGGGCGGGAGATGACCGCCGCGCAGGTGCAGCGCGAGATCCGCACGCGGGTCCTCGACCACACCGACACCGGCGCCCTCGACGACCTCCACCGCTACGTCGTCGACCTGTGGGGACGCGGCATCGACGCCGTCGACTCCGGTGACTGGTCCGGTGTGGACACCGAACTGGACGTGGCCATCAAGCGCCGTCTGCTGGAGTCCTACGCACGCCGCGCCGGCACCACCCTGGCCGACCCGCGGGTCGCGCGCCTGGAACTGGGCTACCACGACATCACCGCCGAGGGCCTGCGCCCCCGCATGGAGACCACCGGCCTCATGCGTCGCCTCACGACGGAGGACCAGGTGACCACCGCCGTCACCACACCACCGGCCACCACGCGCGCCGCGCTGCGCGGGCGGGTCATCGGGGCGGCGGAGGACGCGCGGCGTGACCTCACGGCGGACTGGGTGCACCTGCGCCTCGACGACCAGGCCACCCAGCCGCTCTCCCTGCAGGACCCCCTCTCCCACGAGGACCCGCGCGTGGACGCCCTGGCCGAGCGGATCCTCGGACAGACCCCGACCCTGCCCGCATGAGCACCCCGCTCCCACCGGGTGTCCCGGGCAGGCGCGCCAGGCACGGCGGCGCCCACGCGCGCGCAGCCGGAACCGGAGGGACGACCGGCGAGGGGAGCACAGGAGGTACCGGGACCACGGAGGGGACCGGACGCACGCGGCGTGCCGGGCGATCGCGGGACCCGGGGCGACCGCGCCGTCGGTGGGGGCGCCTGCTCCTGGCCGCAGCCCTCGTGCTCCTCCTGCTCGGTCTGGGGACCACGGCGGTGCTCCACACGGGACTGGGCCGGGGCGGATCCCAGTCCGCCCAGGAGTCCGGGTCCGTCCTCGACGAGGTGAGCGTCTCCGGGAGGGTCGGGGCCACCCCTGTCCTCACCCTCACCGCCCCCCTGGAGGTCACCGGGGAGAAGTACCGCGAGGTGGAGACGGGCACCGGGCGCACCATCACCGAGGGATCCCCCGTGGTGCTGTCCATCACGGCCTTCGACGGGACCGACGGGACCATCCTGTCCACGGGTGCCCGGCCGCGGACCACTGCGGCGCTGGCCGGGTCCGGCGAGATCGACGACCTGCTCGACCGCGCGGTGACGGGCAGGACCGAGGGCAGCCGGCTGGTCTTCGTGCGTGCGATCGCCGCTGCGGACGCCGCAACGGGGGAGTCCGGTGTGGAGGTCGACGTCGTGGACATCCTGCCCTCCGTCGCCAGCGGACAGGCCGTCGACGTCCCCTCCGACGCCCCGGTCACCGTGGCCCTGGGGGACGGGGGCCCCATGCCCTCCCACGGGAAGGACGCCCCCGACGGCCTCGTCACCCAGTTGCTGGTCCGCGGCGAGGGTCCGCAGGTGCGCCAGGGCGACCGGGTGGTGGCGCAGTTCTCCATCACCGGGTGGAGCGACGGCGTCGTGCGGGACTCGACCTGGGAGACGGGGCTGCCACGTGTCATCGACCTGTCCACTGCCATGCCCGGCCTGGCGGAGGCACTGGTCGACCAGCGCGTGGGCTCGCGCGTGGTCGTGACGCTCCCGCCCGAACTCGCCACCGGGGACGACACACTCATCGCGGTCATCGACGTGCTCGGGACCTCACCGGGGACCGGCACCGGCACGGAGGATGGTCCGGCCGACGGTGGCACCGGGCAGTCCGGATAGGATCGCCCCATGCCAGTCGCACTCCGCATCATCCCCTGCCTCGACGTCGACGCCGGCCGCGTCGTCAAGGGGGTGAACTTCGAGAACCTGCGCGACGCGGGCGACCCCGTCGAGCTCGCCCGACGCTACTCGGAGGAGGGCGCCGACGAGATCACCTTCCTCGACGTGTCGGCCTCCTCGCAGGGACGCGCGACCATGCTCGACGTGGTGTCCGCGACCGCCGAGCAGGTCTTCGTCCCCCTGACGGTGGGGGGCGGGGTGCGCAGCGTCGAGGACGTGGCCACGCTGCTGGCCCACGGGGCGGACAAGGTGGGTGTCAACACGGCCGCCATCGCCGACCCCACGCTGATCTCCCGGGTCACCGACCGCTTCGGGGACCAGGTCCTCGTGCTCTCCGTGGACGCCCGACGCTGCCCGCCCGGGGTCGCCACGGCCTCCGGTTTCGAGGTCACCACCCACGGGGGGCGGCGCTCGACCGGCATCGACGCCCTCGAGTGGGCGCACCGCGCGGAGGGACTGGGCGCCGGGGAGATCCTCCTGAACTCCATGGACGCCGACGGTGTCCGCCACGGCTTCGACGTGGAGATGCTGCGTGCGGCCCGTGAGGTCGTGGGCATCCCGGTCATCGCCTCGGGTGGGGCGGGGAAGGTCGGGGACTTCGTCGAGGCGGCCCGGACCGGCGCGGACGCCGTGCTCGCCGCGTCCGTCTTCCACTTCGGGACCCTGGGCATCGGGCAGGTCAAGCAGGCCCTCGACGAGGCCGGTTTCCCCGTCCGCCTGTGAGGGAGGCGGCGCCCTCGTCGGTGCGGGGGACCGCTGTCTCTGGACGCCGGATGCGGCCCCGGCACCGCAGGTGGGAGGATGTCGGGCGTGAGCCTCGACCCCGACATCGCCTCCCGCCTCAAGCGGGACCCCGCCGGTCTCGTCGCCGCGGTCGTCCAGCAGTACGACACCCGTGAGGTGCTGATGGTCGGCTGGATGGACGACGAGGCCCTCCACCGCACACTCACCACGGGACGCGTGACCTTCTGGTCCCGGTCCCGCCGGGAGTACTGGCGCAAGGGCGACACCTCGGGGCACCTCCAGTGGGTGCGCTCGGTCAGCCTGGACTGCGACGGGGACGCCCTCCTCGTCGAGGTCGTCCAGGTCGGCGCCGCCTGCCACACCGGGGCCCGCAGCTGCTTCGAGGCCGGGGGAGACCTCGGCGCGGTGGTCGGTGAGCCCGCATGAGCGCGACCGACACCCCCGTCGGCCCCTCCGGCATCGAGTGGGGCGGCACCTGGCCCGACCGGGCGACCTTCCGTGACCTGGCACGCACGCGCCGGGTCATCCCGGTGGCGCGACGCGTCCTCGCCGACGAGCTGAGCGCCGTCGGCGTCTACCGGCAACTCGCCGGGGGCCGCACCGGCACCTACATCCTGGAGTCCGCCGAGCACGACGGCAGCTGGGGCCGGTGGTCCTTCATCGGGGCAGCATCTGCCGGTGCGATCACCGCCCGCGGCGGCCGGGCCTCCTGGAGTGGGTCCCGCCCGCGGGGTTCCCTCGCCGAGGGGACCCTCCTCGAGGTCCTCCACTCCGCCCTGGCCACCCTGCGCACGGACCCGGTCCCCGGCCTGCCGCCCCTCACCGGGGCCCTGGTGGGCTCCCTGGGCTGGGGCATCATCCCCGAGTGGGAGCCCACCCTGGCACCGACCGCGCCCCGGGAGGTCGACGTCCCCGACGCCTCACTGTGCTTGGCCAGCGAGGTCGCCGCCATCGACCACTCCGACGGCTCCCTGTGGCTCATCGCCATCGCCTGGAACATGGACGGGTCCGACGAGGGCGTGGACCGCGCCTACGAGGGTGCCCTCGGACGCCTCGACGACATGACCCGGCGCATGTCGCACCCGATCCGCCCCGCCGTGCTCGGACTGCGCGGACTGGCGGGGCCCGCCGGTTCCGGCGGGAGCCCCGCCGATCCCCCGGAGGTCCGCCACCGCACCCCGCGTGGGCGATTCGAGTCGAGCGTGGTGGCCGCCAAGGAGGCGATCCGCGACGGCGAGGTGTTCCAGGTCGTGGTCTCCCAACGCCTCGACGTCGACACCGACGCCTCGGGGCTGGACGTCTACCGTGTCCTGCGCACCGTCAATCCCTCGCCCTACATGTACTACCTGCGCCTGCCCGACGGCCACGGAGGCGAGTACGAGGTCGTCGGTTCCTCACCGGAGACACTCATGCGCACCGAGGGGCGGAGGGTGTGGACCTTCCCGATCGCCGGATCGCGTCCCCGCGGCGCGACCTCCGCCGAGGACCGACGCCTCGCCGAGGACCTCCTGGCGGACCCCAAGGAGCTCTCCGAGCACGTCATGCTCGTCGACCTGGCACGCAACGACCTCTCGAAGGTGTGCGACCCGGCCAGCGTGGAGGTGTCCACGCTCATGGAGGTCAAGCGCTTCTCCCACATCCAGCACATCTCCTCCACGGTGACGGGGACGCTGCGCGAGGGGGTGGACGCCCTGGACTGCCTGGTCGCGACCTTCCCGGCGGGCACGCTCTCCGGCGCCCCCAAGCCGCGTGCCATCCGCATCATCGACGAACTCGAGCCGGCGGCGCGCGGTGTCTACGGCGGGGTGGTGGGCTACTTCGACCTCTCCGGGGACGCCGACCTCGCGATCGCCATCCGGACCGCGTGCCTGGTGGACGGGACCGCCTCCGTGCAGGCAGGGGCGGGACTCGTGGCGGATTCCGTTCCCGCCACGGAGTACCAGGAGACCCGCAACAAGGCGGCCGCGGCACTCGGGTCCGTCCTGCGGGCCTCACAACTCGACACCATCGCAACCACACAGGGCCGGGACGGGGAGCGTCCCCCCGGGTCACCGAGCCCGGGCGCCGACGGTCCCCACCCCCGGGAGGCCAGCGGATTCGGGCCCGGATGATGGGCCCGATTCGGGGCGGGGACGGTTCGCGGCTAGCATCGGGACAACCACGCATGAGGGGAGTGATGGCCATGAGCGTGCTCGACGACATCATCGCCGGAGTGCTGGAGGACCTGCACGACCGCGAGTCCCTGGTCTCCATGGACGACCTCAAGGTGCGCGCGCGCCGCGCCCCCGAGGCCCGTGACGTCGTGGCCGCCATGCGAGCCCAGGACGGTGCGGTCTCGATCATCTCCGAGGTCAAGCGCTCCTCCCCGTCGAAGGGGGCACTGGCCACCATCGACGACCCGGCCGCCCTCGCCTCCGTCTACGAGGACGCCGGGGCGGGCGTCATCTCGGTGCTCACGGAGCGTCGACGGTTCCACGGATCCCTGGCGGACCTCGACGCGGTGCGCGCGGCGGTGGACATCCCCGTCCTGCGCAAGGACTTCGTGGTCACGCCCTACCAGGTCCACGAGGCCCGCGCCCACGGGGCGGACATGGTGCTCCTCATCGTGGCGGCCCTGGAGCAGACCGCCCTCGTGTCCCTGCTCGAGCGGGTGGAGTCCCTCGGCATGACGGCCCTGGTCGAGACCCATTCACGCCTCGAGGCCCTGCGGGCCCTGGACGCGGGGGCCAGGGTGGTGGGCGTGAACGCCCGCGACCTGACCACCCTGCAGGTGGACCGCTCCACCATCGAGCAGGTCATCGACGTCGTCCCCGAGGAGGTCATCGCGGTGGCCGAATCGGGCGTGCGGACCCCCCACGACGTCTTCGAGTACGCGAGGTGGGGTGCCGACGCGGTACTCGTCGGGGAGGCACTGGTGACGTCGGGGGACCCCGACGCCGCACTGAGGGACATGGTGAGCGCGGGGCAGCACCCGGCCCTGCGCACGGACCGCAAGGCGCGCGTGCGCGCCGCGAGGCAGGAGGACTGACGTGGCACTGGCGGACAGCGCGGGGCCGTACTTCGGGGAGTTCGGGGGACGATTCGTCGCCGAGTCCCTGATGGGCACGCTGGAGGAGCTCGACCGCACCTGGCAGCGACTCTGGCACGACCCCGACTTCCGCACGCGCCTGGACACCCTGCTGCGGGACTACGCGGGCCGGCCCTCCCTGCTGACCGAGGCGCACCGCTTCGCCGAGGACCTCGGCGGGGTGCGGGTCTTCCTCAAGCGCGAGGACCTCAACCACACGGGGTCCCACAAGATCAACAACGTCCTCGGCCAGGCGCTGCTCACCCAGGAGCTCGGCAAGACCCGCATCATCGCGGAGACCGGGGCGGGACAGCACGGTGTCGCCACGGCCACCGCCGCGGCACTGCTCGGCCTGGACTGCACGATCTACATGGGGCGCGAGGACACCGAGCGGCAGCACCTCAACGTCGCACGCATGCAGATGCTCGGCGCCGAGGTCGTGGCGGTCACCCAGGGTTCGCAGACCCTCAAGGACGCCATCAACGAGGCGTTCCGCGACTGGGTCACCAATGTGGACTCCACCAACTACGTCTTCGGCACGGCCGCCGGCCCGCACCCGTTCCCCACGCTCGTGCGCGACCTCCAGCGCGTCATCGGGGACGAGGCACGCTCCCAGGTCCTCGGCCTCACCGGGCGACTGCCCGACCTCGTCTGCGCCTGCGTGGGCGGCGGGTCCAACGCGATCGGCACGTTCACCGCGTTCCTCGACGACGAGGACGTCGCCCTCCTCGGCTGCGAGGCAGGGGGGGACGGCTTCGACACCGGCCGTCACGCGGCGTCGATCACGGGCGGCGAGGTCGGGGTGCTCCACGGGGCACGCTCCTTCCTCCTCCAGGAACGCGACGGCCAGACGAAGCCCTCCCACTCGATCTCCGCGGGTCTGGACTACCCGGGGGTCGGGCCCGAGCACTCGTGGCTCGCGCGGACGGGTCGGGCCCACTACGTGCCCGTGGACGACGCCGCGGCCATGGACGCCTTCCTGCTGCTCTCGCGCACCAGGGCATCATCCCGCCATCGAGTCCGCCCAGCCCTGGCCGGTGCGCGGGCCTGGGCCCTGGAGAAGGCGGAGGAGGGACCCTTCGAGCCGGGTCACGAGCCGATCGTGCTGGTGTGCGTGTCGGGAAGGGGCGACAAGGACGTGGACACGGCAGCCACGTGGTTCGGGCTCGGTGAGGCGACACTTCAGGTCATCGATCCCAGCGCGGGCGCCGACGGCGTCCGCAGGGACGGGGATGCGACGGATGGACGGGCATGACTCGGGCGGGTTCCAGCGCGGCGGCGATCGACGCCGCCCATGCACGTGGCGACGCGGCGCTCATCGGATACCTCCCCGTCGGGTTCCCGACGGTGGAGACCTCCATCCGGGCGGGCAAGGTGCTCGCCGATGCGGGGTTCGACGTCCTCGAGCTCGGCTTCCCCTACTCGGACCCCGGCATGGACGGACCCACCATCCAGCGCGCCACCGTGTCCGCCCTCGAGCACGGCACGCACCTGGAGGACCTCTTCCACGCCGTCGACGAGCTCACCGCCCACGGGCTGTCGACGGTCTCCATGACCTACTGGAACCCCGTCGAGTGGTACGGGGTGGAGCGATTCGCCCATGACTTCGCCGCCGTCGGCGGCGCAGGGCTGGTCACCCCGGACCTCCCGCCCGAGGAGGGCGGGGAGTGGGAGCGCGCCGCCTCGCGGGAGGGCCTCGAGCGCATCTACCTGGTGGCCCCCTCCTCCCCGGAGCACCGCCTGCGCCTCATCGCCGAGCACTCCGAGGGATGGGTCTACGCGGCCTCCACGATGGGTGTCACCGGGGCGAGGTCGACCGTGGACGACCACGCCCGCACCCTGGTGGCGCGCACCCGTGGGGCCGGCGCCGAGCGCGTGTGCGTCGGCCTCGGCGTGTCCTCCGGGGAGCAGGCACGCGACATCGCCTCCTTCGCCGACGGGGTGATCGTGGGATCCGCCCTCGTGCGCACGCTCTTCGAGGAGGACACCGACCGGGCGCTGCGGAACCTCGACGCCCTCGCACGCGACCTCGTCTCCGGTGTGCGCGGAGCCTCCTGGAGGAGCCGGTGACCTTTCCCACGGCGATCCCCTCGCCCGGACAGGGCGTCTGGTACCTGGGCCCCCTCCCGCTGCGCGCCTACGGCATCCTCATCGTCTGCGGGATGGTCGTGGCCGTGTGGATCACCACACGTCGCTACGCGGCACGCGGAGGGGACCCGGAGTTGGTCACCACCATGGCCATGTGGGCGATCCCCTTCGGGATCGTCGGCGCCCGCATCTACCACGTCATCACCTCGCCCGAGGCGTACTTCGGACCCGGGGGCAACCCCCTGCAGGCGCTGGAGATCTGGAAGGGCGGCCTGGGCATCTGGGGTGCGGTGGCCCTGGGCGCCGTCGGCGCCTGGATGGCGGTGCGACGGGCCGGGCAGCGCATGGGCCCGATGGCGGACTCCGTCGCGCCCGCACTGCTGGTCGCGCAGGCGATCGGGCGCTGGGGCAACTGGTTCAACCAGGAGCTCTTCGGCGCACCGACGACCCTCCCGTGGGGCCTGAGGATCGACGCGCAGCACCTCCCGGCGGGGTACGCGGAGGGCACGCTCTTCCAGCCCACCTTCCTCTACGAGTTCCTGTGGAACCTGGCGATGGCCGGCCTCATCGTGCTGGCGGACCGCCGTCACCGTTTCCGTTCCGGTCAGGTGTTCGCGCTCTACCTCATGTCCTACACGCTGGGGCGCGGATGGATCGAGATGCTGCGCATCGACGACGCCCAGCACATCCTGGGACTGCGGCTCAACGTGTGGACCTCGATCCTGGTGTCCATCGGGGGAGTGGTGCTCTACCTGGTCGCCGGGCGCATCGGGGCACCGACCCGTGTCCTGCCCTCCGAGCGGCCCGGGGCGGACGGGAGCGCCGGGGGTACCGGTGGGACGGGAGCGGGGGACGCCGCCCCCAGCGCCGCAGAGGTCGCCGACCCCACAGGGTCGGAGCCCGGCACGACCACCTCCGCGGAGTCCCTCCCGGGACACCCCGCGGCCAGTGACGAACCGGACACCTCGGTTCCTCAGCGGCCGTCACCCGCGGAGGACCCGGCCCCGGGGCGGGCCGATGGTCCCACCCACAACGACCCGGGATCCCCGCGGGGCACGGGCGACCGGTAGACTGGCCCCATGCGCCGAGCGAAAATCGTATGCACACTGGGACCTGCGACGGAGTCCCCCGAACAGGTCCAGGCACTCGTGGACGCCGGGATGGACGTGGCGCGGATCAACCGCTCCCACGGGACGGCCGCCGAGCAGGAGGTCGTCATCGAGCGGATCCGCCGAGCAGCGGCCACCTCCGGCCGCGCGATCGCCATCCTCGTCGACCTCCAGGGCCCCAAGATCCGCCTCGAGACCTTCAAGGACGGCCCCCAGTACCTCGAGGTGGGGGACACCTTCACCATCACCACCGATGACGTCGAGGGCACCAAGGAGAGGGTCGGGACGACCTTCAAGGGCCTGCCCGGGGACTGCCGCCCCGGGGACCGCCTCCTCATCGACGACGGCAACGTCGCGGTCCGCGTCACCGAGGTGACCTCCACCGACGTCGTCACCCGCGTCGAGGTGCCCGGGTACGTCTCCGACCACAAGGGCCTCAACCTCCCCGGCGTGGCGGTGTCCGTGCCGGCCCTGTCCGAGAAGGACCGGGAGGACCTGCGCTGGGGGCTGAGGATCGGGTGCGACTTCATCGCCCTGTCCTTCGTGCGCAGCGCCGTCGACATCGAGGACGTGCACAAGATCATGGACGAGGAGGGCATTCGCCGTCCCGTCATCGCCAAGATCGAGAAGCCCCAGGCCGTCGATGCCCTCGAGGAGATCGTCGACGCCTTCGACGGGATCATGGTCGCCCGCGGCGACCTCGGGGTCGAGATGCCCCTCGAGGTCGTGCCGCTGGTCCAGAAGAGGGCGATCGAGCTGGCCCGTCGACAGGCGAAGCCCGTCATCGTCGCCACCCAGGTGCTCGAGTCGATGATCAAGAACCCGCGGCCCACGAGGGCGGAGGCGTCCGACTGCGCCAATGCGATCCTCGACGGTGCCGATGCGGTGATGCTCTCCGGTGAGACCTCCGTCGGTGCCTACCCCATCGAGGCCGTGCGCACCATGGCCCGCATCATCGAGAACACGGAGGAGAACGGCGGGGAGCGGATCGCACCCCTGGGAGCCTTCGTGGTGGACCGCGCCGCCGTGATCTGCCAGGCTGCCGCCGCAGTGGGGGAGCGCCTGGACACCAAGTTCCTCGTCACGTTCACGCAGTCGGGTTCCACCGCTCGACGCATGTCCCGCCTGCGCAGCCCGATCCCGATGCTGGCCTTCACGCCCCTGGAGGAGACGAGGCGCCAGCTGGCGCTGTCCTGGGGCATCCAGACCTACCGTGTCCCGGAGGTCACCCACACCGACGACATGGTCTGGCAGGTCGACCAGGTCGCCCAGTCCGCCCGCCTCGCGGAGGTCGGCGACGAACTGGTGCTCGTGGCCGGCATGCCGCCGGGGACCTCAGGGTCCTCGAACCTGATCCGTGTGCACACGGTCGGCGACCAGGTCGACTACTCGATCGGCGGCGCACACCGCTGATCCCGGACACCGGGCAGGATGCGGGAGGGCGGCACCCCACCAGGGGCGCCGCCCTCCCGCGTTCCGGTCACGCCAGCCCACACCCTGCGGTTCGGACGCGGCAGCCCGGACCCGTGGGCAGGTCCCCTCAGCCGTGTCTCGCGGCCGGGCCCCGTACGCACGTCCCCGCAGGTCCGGCCCCCGCGGCCGGGCCCCGAACGGTGTGAGTCCCTCCACACCCGCTTGCCATCGAGTTGGGTCTGTGGGAATAATGGATTGCCGGTCGCGTTGTGACTGGCAGGGTCCTGGAGTGTTCCCGAAGTCGGGAACGCACGGGACACCCCGACGTTGGCCACCGACGGTTGCCTGTGCTCCATCTGCACATACCCCGGCGGCATCTGAGGAAGAGGAAGAAGAAGAGAAGAATGCACATGCAGAAGAACAACCGAATGATCGACCGGGCGGCAACGGTGTCCGTCCATGACAGGTTCAGCGGACGACAGGCCAACAACCTGTTCGCCGATCAGCTGCCGGAGGCCGTGCGCCCCTGGTTCGACGACTGGACCGACGCGGGCATCGAGTCCGCCATCGAGGCCCTGCGGGAGCCCGGCCACCGCACGCAGGCGGCCGACTACCTCGGCCTTGAACTCATCCCCGCTGCCTGACACCGATGCCCCACCGCCCTGCCGCCCGGGGCGCGGCAGGGCGAACGGTACCCCGAGTGGGATTCGAACCCACAACAAGCCGGGTTTGAGCCGACCGCCTCTGCCAATTGGGCTATCGGGGCTGCACGCCTGGGTGCCCGTCAAGGATAGGATAGCGATCGCTCCGTGAACAACCTGAGGATCCAACCATGACTGCAGATCAGACCGCACCCCGCCGCGTCCTCGTGGCTGAGGACGAGACACTCATCCGCCTCGACATCGTCGAGACGCTGACCGGTGCTGGATTCGAGGTGGTCGGGGAGGCAGTCGACGGCGAGGAAGCGGTGAAGCTCGCGCTCGAACTGGAGCCCGACCTGTGCGTCATGGACGTGAAGATGCCGAAGATGGACGGCATCACCGCCGCGGAGAGGATCCTCAAGGAGCTCTCCTGCGCGGTCGTCATGCTCACGGCGTTCAGCCAGACGGAGCTCGTGGAGCGGGCGCGCGACGCCGGGGCCATGGCCTACGTGGTCAAGCCCTTCAGCCCCGCCGACCTCATCCCCGCCGTCGAGATCGCCCTCTCACGGCACCAGGAGATCGAGTCCCTCGAGGAGGAGATCGCGGACCTGTCCGACCGTTTCGAGACGCGCAAGCGCGTCGACCGGGCCAAGGGCCTGCTCATGAAGAACATGGGCATGTCCGAGCCGGAGGCGTTCCGCTGGATCCAGAAGACCTCGATGGACCGCAGGCTGTCCATGCGGGAGGTGGCCGACGCGGTCATCGACCAGGTCGAGGACTGACCCCGGGCGACCCCACCCCGACGGTGGGGTCCTGACCCCGTGGGACGGGCCCACCACGCACCGTGCGTGGTGGGCCCGTCCCCGTCCCGGGGAACCCACGGGGCCCCCTGCGGGTCCCCGGCCCCCGGGCCCGACCGCGTCCCCGGACCCTCAGTGTGGGGCGGTCCCGCCGAGGAGCCTGTTGGTGACCCGTGCGCTCGCCACGAGCCTCCCGCCCTCGTCGCGCACCTCGACGAGGTGGACGGTGGAGGTCCCGCCCAGGTGGACGGCCGTGGCCACGGCCGTGACGGTGCCCTCCCGTGCGACCCGCAGGTGGGAGACGGACAACTCGGTCCCCACCGCCCGTTTCCGCACCCACCTGCGCGGCCCCGCGCCTGCGCCGCCAGCGAGGCGGCCGTCTCCGCGAGGGCGGCCGAGGCACCACCGTGGAGGACGCCCGCGGACTGACGGTTCCCCCCCACCGGGGCGGTCACCACCGTGCGTGACGCCGAGTGCTCGACCACCTCCATGCCCATGCGTTCCATCAGCGTGCCGGGCCAGTGCGCACCGACCAGGGTGGTCGGGGCGGGCCTGTTCGTGTCGTCGGGTGTTCCCATGGGCCCTAGGGTGTCATGTGTGACGGACACGCTGCTCATCATCGACGGCCACTCGGTGGCCTTCCGCGCCTTCTACGCCCTGCCATCGGACACGTTCCGCACGTCGACGGGCCAGTACACCAACGCGGTCTACGGATTCGTGTCCATGCTGGTGCGCCTCCTGGAGACGGAACGACCCACGCACGTGGGCGTCGCCTTCGACGTCTCGCGCCACTCCTTCCGCACGGAGGAGTACCCCGAGTACAAGGGCACCCGTGCCGAGACACCCCCGGAGTTCATCGGGCAGGTGGAGATCATCCAGGACGTCCTGTCCGCCATGGGCATCCGTTCCCTCACGAAGGACGGCTACGAGGCCGACGACATCCTCGCGACCCTCTCCACCGAGGCCGCCGCCCAGGGGTGGAGGGTGCTGGTGGCATCGGGGGACCGGGACTCCTTCCAGCTCGTCACCGACCGGGTCACCGTGCTGTACCCGGGGCAGGGTCCCGGCGACCTGCGGGAGATGACGCCCGAGGCCATCGAGGCGAAGTACGGGCTTCCCCCGCAGCGCTACCCGGAGCTCGCGGCGCTGGTGGGGGAGACCTCGGACAACCTCCCCGGCGTCCCCGGGGTCGGTCCGAAGACGGCCGCCCAGTGGATCACGAAGTTCGACGGCCTGGACAACCTCCTCGCCCACGCCGACGAGGTCGGAGGCAAGCGCGGGGAGGCGCTGCGTGAGCACCTCGAGGACGTCCGGCGCAACCGACGCCTCAACCACCTCCTCACGGACCTCGACGTGGGCGCGACGCCGCAGGACCTCCTGCGCGGCCCCACCGACCGCAGGGCCGTGGAGGACCTCTTCGACACCCTGGAGTTCACCGGCCTGCGCACCCGTGTCCTGGCCGTGGCGGACGTCGGCGTGGCGGCCGGTGCGGGGACGTCGCCCGACCGGGAGGACCCCGACGGTACCGACGAGGACGGCGCACCCGGTCCCGAGGTCACGGTCGCCGACCCGACGACGGACATCGCCGCGTGGGTGGCGGCGGCCACCACGGCGCCACTGGGACTGTGGGTGGAGGGCTCCCGGCGCCCGGCCGCCGGCGACACCGACCGCCTGGCGCTCGCCTCGGGCACCCGGGCCCTCGTGGTGGAGACCGCCTCCGTGACCCCGGCCCAGGACGAGGCGCTGTCCGTCCTGCTGCGCGACAGCGAGGACCTCGTGGTCCACGACGGGAAGGGCACCTGGCACGCCCTGCGCGGGCGCGGCTGGGACCTGCACCGGCCCGCCTTCGACGTGGAGCTGGCGGCGTACCTCCTGCGCCCCGAGCAGCGCGGTTACGACCTCGCGGCCCTCACCTCCCGCTACCTGGGTCGGGACGTGTCCGCGGTGGGGGAGGACGACGCCCTCTTCGTCCTCGACGAACTCGGCGGGGAGGAGGGGTCGGACGCCCCCAGCCCCGCGCAGCAGCGCTGCGCGGAGGCGGCCGCCACCCTGCTGGAACTGCGCGCCGCCCTCGTCCCCCTCCTGGCCGAGCAGGACGAGACGGACCTCCTCTCCATCATGGAGCTGCCCCTGCAGGGGGTGCTCGCACGCATGGAGGACACCGGGATCGCCGTGGACACGGCCGTGCTGGACCAGCTGCGCGACGAACTCGCCGCCGGGGTGGAGCGAGCCGCGACCGAGGCCTTCGCCGCGATCGGCCGCCAGGTGAACCTCTCCAGCCCCAAGCAGCTCCAGGAGGTCCTCTTCGACCAGCTGGACATGCCACGCACGAAGAAGACCAAGACCGGGTGGACCACCAATGCGGAGGCCCTCCAGGAGCTCTGGGCGCGCACGGGCCATCCCTTCCTCGAGCACCTGCTCACGCACCGGGACCGCATCAAGCTCCTCCAGATGGTGGAGACCCTGCGCGCGACGGTGGGCGTCGACCAGCGCATCCACACGACCTTCTCCCAGGTGGTGGCCGCGACGGGTCGCCTGGCCTCCTCCGACCCGAACCTGCAGAACATCCCCGCCCGCACGGCCGACGGGGTCCGCATCCGCCACGCCTTCGTCGCGGGACCGGGGTATGCGGAGCTCATGAGCGCCGACTACTCCCAGATCGAGATGCGCATCATGGCGCACCTCTCGCGCGACGCGGGGCTCATCGAGGCCTTCCGGACGGGGGAGGACCTGCACCGCACCATGGCGTCGATGGTCTTCGGGACGCCGGTCGAGGAGGTCACCCCCGAGCAGCGCACCCGCATCAAGGCCACCTCCTACGGCCTGGCCTACGGACTGTCCTCCTACGGGCTCTCCCAGCAGCTCGGCATCCCCGTGCCCGAGGCCCAGGAGCTGCGCGAACGGTACTTCGAGCGTTTCGGCGGCGTGCGCGACTACCTGGAGCGTCTCGTGTCCCAGGCCCGCCGTGACGGGTACACGCAGACGATGTTCCACCGGCGCCGCTACCTGCCCGACCTCAACTCCGACAACCGCCAACGCCGGGAGATGGCGGAGAGGGCCGCCCTCAACGCGCCCATCCAGGGGTCGGCCGCCGACATCATCAAGATTGCCATGGTCCGTGTGGACCGGGCGCTGCGCGAGGCCGGTCTGAGCTCCCGCCTCCTCCTGCAGATCCACGACGAGCTCATCATCGAGGTCTGGCCGGGGGAGTTCGACGAGGTGGAGTCCCTGGTCCGCCGCGAGATGGCGTCCCCGGTCGCGATGGACGTGGAGCTGACCGTCGCGGTGGGACGGGGCCATTCCTGGATGGAGGCGGCGCACTGAACCGGGTGCTGGACTCCGGGCGCCGGTGTCGGTAAGCTGTGCTCGGTGTGCATGGGCGCACCATGCCCTCGGGCGTGGACGTCGGGTGCCCACCGGTTCTGTCCACCCACTACTTCGTCCGTTTCGGAGAACACAACTACATGACCACCACCACTGAGCAGCCGAGCACCAGCACTCCTCAGGTTGCAGTGAACGACATCGGGTCCGAAGAGGACCTGCTGGCCGCCATCGACAAGACGATCAAGTACTTCAATGATGGCGACATCGTCGAGGGGACGGTCGTCAAGGTCGACCACGATGAGGTCCTCCTCGACATCGGCTACAAGACCGAGGGCGTCATCCTCTCCCGCGAGCTCTCCATCAAGCATGACGTCGCGCCCGAGGACGTCGTCAAGGTGGGTGACAAGATCGAGGCGCTCGTCCTCCAGAAGGAGGACAAGGAGGGCCGACTGCTCCTGTCGAAGAAGCGCGCCCAGTACGAGCGCGCCTGGGGCAAGATCGAGAAGGTCAAGGAGGAGGACGGCGTCGTCACCGGCACCGTCATCGAGGTCGTGAAGGGCGGCCTGATCCTCGACATCGGTCTGCGTGGCTTCCTCCCCGCCTCCCTGGTGGAGATGCGTCGTGTCCGCGACCTGCAGCCCTACATCGGCCGCGAGCTCGAGGCGAAGATCATCGAGCTGGACAAGAACCGCAACAACGTCGTCCTCTCGCGCCGCGCCTGGCTGGAGCAGACCCAGTCCGAGGTCCGCACGAACTTCCTGCACACCCTGCAGAAGGGTCAGGTCCGCAAGGGCACGGTCTCCTCGATCGTCAACTTCGGTG
>NZ_CCXH01000120.1 GCF_000820725.1 Actinomyces polynesiensis
ACGGTCTCCTCGATCGTCAACTTCGGTGCCTTCGTCGACCTCGGTGGTGTCGACGGCCTGGTGCACGTCTCCGAACTCTCCTGGAAGCACATCGACCATCCCTCCGAGGTCGTCGAGGTGGGCCAGGAGGTCACGGTCGAGGTCCTGGACGTCGACATGGACCGTGAGCGTGTCTCCCTGTCGCTCAAGGCGACACAGGAGGACCCGTGGCAGGCCTTCGCACGTACCCACGCCATCGGCCAGGTCGTGCCGGGCAAGGTCACCAAGCTCGTCCCCTTCGGCGCGTTCGTCCGCGTCGAGGACGGCATCGAGGGCCTGGTCCACATCTCCGAGCTCGCCCAGCGCCACGTCGACCTGCCCGAGCAGGTCGTCAAGGTCGGTGACGAGGTCTTCGTCAAGGTCATCGACATCGACCTCGAGCGCCGCCGGATCTCGCTGTCCCTCAAGCAGGCCAACGAGGGCGTCGACCCCAACTCCGACGACTTCGACCCCTCCCTGTACGGGATGGCCGCCGAGTACGACGAGAACGGCAACTACAAGTACCCCGAGGGCTTCGATCCCGAGACCCAGGAGTGGATGGAGGGCTACGAGGCCCAGCGCGAGGCCTGGGAGGCCCAGTACGCCGAGGCCCAGGCCCGGTGGGAGGCCCACAAGGCCCAGGTCGCCCGCGCCCAGGAGCAGGACCAGGAAGCCACCACCGCAGTCGAGGAGCAGGCCTCCTACTCCTCGGCCCCCGTCGACAACGCCGGCACGCTGGCGTCCGACGAGGCCCTGGCGGCCCTGCGCGAGAAGCTGACCTCCAGCAACTGATCCCGTCCGCCCTCCGGGGCGGTGGGATCGAGGGGTGTGGGCACCACCTTCGGGTGGTGCCCACACCCCTCTCGCGTGCCCGGCGATAGCCTTGGACCATGCTGATCCTCGTCACCGGGTTCGAACCCTTCGCAGGGGACGGGACCAATGCCTCCTGGGAGGCGGTGCGCCGCCTCCCCGACACGCTGTCCGGCGGCCCGGTCACACTGGTCAGACGCCTCCTGCCCGTCTCCTTCACCCGGGCACCCGAGGAGATCGCGGGGCTCGTGGACACGCTGCGCCCCGATGCCGTGGTCTGCACGGGACTCGCAGCCACCCGGACCTCGGTCGGCGTGGAGACGACGGCACGCAACACGATGGCGGCGCGCGCCCCGGACGGGGACGGATGGTGTCCCCAGGACCTGCCCGTGGAGGCGGGTGCACCGCAGGTGCTCCACACGGGCCTGCCGGTCGGGCGGCTCGTGGCCGCCGTCGCGGAGCGGGGGGTCCCGGTCTCCCCGAGCGGGGACGCCGGTACCTTCGTCTGCAACGCCACCTACTTCTCGGCTCTGCGCAGCCTCGCCCAGACCCGCCCGGGTCCCCTCCCCGTGCCGGTGCCCGCGGTCTTCGTGCACCTGCCCCCGGAGGGGGTGCTGCCCACCGACCGGGCCGTGGACGCCCTGCTCGGCGTCCTGGAGGAATGCGCGGCGGAGCTGTGGGCCCCCTCCGACCGGACGGGCACCCTGCGCCACGGTGGGGCGCGCGCGGCCCTGCTGCGCCCGGTCGTCCTCCCCCTCCGGCGTGCGCCGCGCATCGGGGTCTCCGGGGGCATCGGGACGGGCAAGTCCACGGTCACGCAGGTCCTGGCGGACCGTGGGGCGGTGGTCGCGGACGCCGATGACCTGGCCCGCCGGGTCGTCGCCCCCGGCACGGAGGGTCTGGCGTCAGTGGTCGACGCCTTCGGCACGCAGGTCCTGGCCGACGACGGCAGCCTGGACCGGGCGGCGCTCGCCCGCCTGGTCTTCTCCGACGAGCAGGCCCGTGGACGCCTCGAGGCGATCACCCATCCCCTCATCGCGCGGGCGGCCCGGGACGTCATGCGTTCCGCCCCGGCGAACTCCCTCGCCGTCTACGACGTGCCACTGCTCGTCGAGACGGGCATGGAGGACCTGTTCGACGTCGTGCTCATGGTCGACGCGCCGGAGGGGACGCGACTGGAACGCCTGGAGGCACGCGGTCTCGACCGGACCGACGCGCGGGCCCGGATCGCGTCCCAGGCGGGGGTGGTCGAACGGCGCGCGGTGTCCACGATCTGGGTGGACAACGCCGGGACGCGGGAGGACCTGCGCGGCGTCGCCGACGCCCTCGTCAGCGCCTGGCTGACCCGCTGAGGGGGTGCCCCCGTGGCAGTGGGGGAGGGCAAAGCCGACCGGGCGCGTCCGTCGCGTGCGTGGCGCGGGGGCGCCCTCGTACCCCGGGGACGAGGGCGGACCTCGATGCCGGAACTGAGCGGACCTCGATGCCGGAACTGAGCGGACCTCGGCGGAAGGGGGTGGGGTGGCCAGGGTCGCAGTCCCCGCCTCGTCGATGCCCATGGTGTCGCCTACGGTGGGGACATGACCACCCAGCAACCGCTCCTGCGCCAGGAACACCCCTTCGAGGTCGTCTCCGACTACACCCCCTCCGGCGACCAGCCCACGGCCATCCACGAACTCGCCGAACGCCTGGAGGCGGGGGAGCAGGACATCGTCCTCATGGGTGCCACGGGCACCGGCAAGTCGGCGACCACCGCCTGGCTCATCGAGAAGGTCCAGCGTCCCGCGCTGATCATGGAGCCCAACAAGACGCTCGCCGCCCAGCTGGCGGCGGAGTTCCGGGGCCTGCTGCCCCACAACGCGGTGGAGTACTTCGTCAGCTACTACGACTACTACCAGCCCGAGGCCTACGTGCCCCAGACCGACACCTACATCGAGAAGGACTCCTCGATCAACGACGAGGTGGAGCGCTTGCGCCACTCGGCCACGAACTCGCTGCTGACCAGGCGCGACACCGTGGTCGTGTCCTCCGTGTCCTGCATCTACGGCCTGGGCACCCCCGAGGAGTACGTGGCCCGCATGGTGGAGCTCACCCGCGGCATGCACATCGACCGCGACGAACTGCTGCGCCGGTTCGTGGGCATGCAGTACGTCCGCAACGACATGGCCTTCACGCGCGGCACGTTCCGCGTGCGTGGGGACACCATCGAGATCATCCCCGTCTACGAGGAACTCGCCATCCGCATCGAGATGTTCGGCGACGAGGTCGACCAGCTCGCCGTGCTCCACCCGCTGACGGGTGACGTGATCCGCGAGGTCGACCAGATCCACCTCTTCCCCGCCTCCCACTACGTGGCCGGTGAGGAGCGCATGGCCCGTGCGATCCGGACCATCGAGGAGGAGCTCGAGGACCGGCTTGCCTGGTTCGAGTCCCAGGGGAAGCTCCTGGAGGCCCAACGCCTGCGCATGCGCACCACCTACGACCTCGAGATGATGAGGGAGATCGGGACCTGCTCGGGCATCGAGAACTACTCCCGCCACATCGACGGACGCGGGCCCGGCACCCCGCCCCACACCCTCCTGGACTACTTCCCCGACGACTTCCTCCTCATCATCGACGAGTCGCACGTGACCGTCCCCCAGATCGGGGGCATGTTCGAGGGCGACATGTCGCGCAAGCGCACCCTCGTCGACCACGGCTTCAGGCTGCCCTCCGCCATGGACAACCGCCCCCTCAAGTGGGAGGAGTTCCAGGAGCGCATCGGTCAGACGGTCTACCTCTCCGCCACCCCGGGGCCCTACGAGATGGAACGCTCCGACGGGGTCGTGGAGCAGATCATCCGGCCCACCGGCCTGGTCGACCGAAGGTCGTCGTCAAGCCCACCGCCGGTCAGATCGACGACCTCCTGGAGGAGATCCGCGTGCGCGTGGCCCGCCAGGAGCGCGTGCTCGTCACCACCCTGACGAAGAAGATGGCGGAGGACCTCACCACCTACCTCGCCGAGCGCGGCATCCGTGTGGAGTACCTCCACTCCGACGTCGACACCCTGCGCCGCGTCGAACTGCTGCGTGAACTGCGACAGGGGAAGTTCGACGTGCTCGTCGGGATCAACCTGCTGCGTGAGGGACTCGACCTGCCCGAGGTGTCCCTGGTCTCAATCCTCGACGCCGACAAGGAGGGTTTCCTGCGCTCCACCCGCTCCCTCATCCAGACGATCGGGCGCGCGGCGCGCAACGTCTCCGGTGAGGTGCACATGTACGCCGACACCGTCACCGACTCCATGCGCGAGGCGATCTCGGAGACCGAGAGGCGCCGCGAACGCCAGATCGCCTACAACACGGAGCACGGCATCGACCCCCAGCCGCTGCGCAAGAAGATCTCCGACGTCACCGACATGTTGGCCCGCGAGGAGGTGGACACGGAGTCCCTGCTCGAGGGCGGCTACCGCCGGGAGCGCTCGGGGCGTCCCATCGGGCACGCCCGGGCCTCCGAGGAGGTCCTCCAGCAGGCCAGGGGCGCACGGGAGCGACTGGGGAAGGCCGCCGAGCAGGAGCTGGTCGACCTCATCGAGGAGCTCTCCGCCCAGATGCGCCAGGCCGCGGAGGACCTCCAGTTCGAGGTCGCGGCACGCCTGCGGGACGAGGTCTCCGACCTCAAGAAGGAACTGCGCCAGATGCGCGCCGCGAACTGAGGGGACCACCGCCGTGCCGGCACCGGTCTGTGCAGCCGGGCCGTCCTCCCGGACGCGCGGCGCCCGCCGTGGCCGCCGCCCGACCGTCCGGTAGACTCTCGCGACGAGGGGAGTAATCCCGACAAGCGTGGCACCGTCATCACGGCGGACGCACACCGGCACCGCCGGTGGGGCGACTGCTCGGTGCCGCCGCCCGTGGCCGCTGTGCCGGCGACGCGGGTGGGAAGAGACCTCGTCCCGTCTTCCCCTGGCACCTGAGAGGTTTCCCTTGGACGTTCACGCGTTGGGCTGGATCGGCCTCGCGGCCATTGTCCTGGTTCTCATCACCATCGACATCGTGGGGCACGTGCGTTCACCGCACATCCCCTCCATGAAGGAGTCCGTGTGGTGGACGGTGGGCTACATCGTCCTCGCCCTCGTCTTCGGCCTGGTCATCTGGGCCGTGTACGGCGCGACCTACGCCGGGGAGTACTACGCCGGCTACATCACGGAGAAGTCCCTGTCCCTGGACAACCTCTTCGTCTTCATCATCATCATGGAGACGTTCCGGGTCCCGCGCCAGTACCAGCAGAAGGCGCTCCTGTCGGGCATCATCATCGCCCTCGTGCTGCGCCTCGTCTTCATCCTCGTCGGCGCCGCACTCATCGAACGCTTCTCGTGGATCTTCTTCCTCTTCGGCGCCTGGCTCCTGTGGACCGCGTGGTCGCAGGCACGCCAGGGCCTCCAGGAGCCCCTCTCGGAGGCCGAGGAGTACCGGGAGACCCGCTTCGTGCGCATCGTGCGGCGCATCTTCCCCGTGACCGACGGCTTCGTCTCCGACCGCTTCCTCCACCGCCACGGGGGGAAGACCTACCTGACACCCCTCCTGCTCGTGGTCGTCGCCCTGGGGTCCGCGGACCTGATGTTCGCCTTCGACTCGATCCCCGCGATCTTCGGGCTCACCAGTGAGCCCTACCTGGTGTTCGCGGCCAACGCCTTCTCCCTGCTGGGCCTGCGCCAGCTCTACTTCGTCATCGACGGCCTCCTGGAGAAGCTCGTCTACCTGCACTACGGCCTCGCCGCGATCCTCGGGTTCATCGGGGTGAAGCTGATCCTGCACGCCCTGCACGACAACTCGCTCCCCTTCATCAACGGCGGCCGGGGTCTGGAGGGCGTCCCCGACATCGGGATCCCGCTCTCCCTCGGGTTCATCGGCGCCACGTTGGCGATCACGGTGGTGGCCTCCGTCCTGCGGTCACGGCACGTGGCGGGCAGAGGTGACGGCCCCGTGTCCGGAACCGCCCACGAGGGCGACCTCTGAGCGGGCGCAGGAGCATGGACGCAGCGACCACCGGCACCGGCACCGGCACCGGACTCACGACGGCACAGGTCGAGGAGCGACGCGCGCGCGGGTTGACCAACCACGTCGAGTCGGCGACCTCCCGCTCACTGGGGTCCATCGCCCGGGCAAACCTGCTCACGCTCTTCAACGCGATCCTCACCGTGGCAGTGGTGGTGGTGCTCCTGGTGGGCAATTGGCGCGACGCGGTGTTCGGTTTCGTCATGGTGTTCAATGCCGCCATCGGCATCGCCTCGGAGTACCGCGCCAAGCGGACCCTCGACGCCCTGGCGATCGTGGACGCCCCCAGGGCCACGGTCCTGCGCGACGGGGGCCGGCTGGAGGTGCCGGTCGGGGACCTGGTGCTCGACGACGTCGTCGAGGTGTCCATGGGGGACCAGGTGCCCGTCGACGGCGAGATGGTGGAGGCACGCGGACTCGAGGTCGACGAGTCCATGCTGACCGGTGAGTCGGTGCCCGTGCGCAAGGGGGTCGGTGAACCGGTCCTCGCGGGCACCGCCGTCGTCGCAGGCGCCGGGACCCTGCGTGCGACCGCGGTCGGGGAGGACGTCTACGCGCAGGGTCTCACCCGGGAGGCCAGACGCTTCTCGTTGGCGACCTCCGAGATACAGCAGGGCATCAACGAGGTGCTGCGTGTCATCTCCGCCGTCATCGTGCCCGTGGTCGTCCTCATGGTGTGGTCCCAGACGCGGGTCCTCTCCGCGGAGGGTCCCGAGGCCTGGCGCCACGCCCTCGTCCTGGCGGTCGCCGCGGTGGTCGGCATGATCCCGCAGGGCCTGGTGCTCCTGACCTCCATGAACTTCGCCCTCGGCTCCGCCACCCTCGCCCGTCGTGGGGTCCTGGTCCAGGAGCTCCCCGCGGTGGAGGTCCTCGCCCGCGTCGACGCGCTGTGCGTCGACAAGACGGGCACCCTGACCACGGGTGGCATCCGCGTGCGCTCGGTGGAGGACCTCACCGGGCCGGGTGACCCCGGTCCCGAGGAGTGCCGGCGCGCCCTCGCCCACCTCAGTGGGGACCGGACCAACGCCACCGCCCGCGCCATCGCCGACAGCCTCGACGTGCAGGCCCGGGACGGGGACCACGACCCGGAACCCCCGGAGACGACCGGACGGACACCCCGGGACGGGG
>NZ_CCXH01000121.1 GCF_000820725.1 Actinomyces polynesiensis
CGGCGCGCAAGTGGTCGGGCTGGGGCCGGGGCACCGAGGGGTGGGTGCTCGGCGCCCCCGAGATCGTCTGCGCGGACCCCGCGGTGCACGCACGCGCCGCCCGGCTCGCCGGTGAGGGCCTGCGTGTCGTGTGCCTGGCCCACACCACCCGTGCGGACGGAGGGGAGGACCTCCCCGCGGACCTGCACGCCGTCGCCCTGGTGGTGCTGGAGGAGGACCTCCGCGAGGACGCAGCGGAGACCCTGGGCTACTTCCGCGACCAGGGGGTGCACGTGCGGGTCATCTCCGGGGACAACCCGGTCACGGTGTCCTCCCTGGCCGCCACGGTCGGCCTGCAGGCACCCGACGGCTCACCCGCCCGGTCCTGCGATGCCCGGACGCTGCCACCGGACCTCGGCTCGGAGGAGTTCGCCGACGCGGTGGAGGACCACGAGGTGTTCGGACGGGTCACGCCCGAACAGAAGCGGGCGATGGTCCACGCCCTCCAACGGCGTGGCCACTCGGTGGCGATGACGGGGGACGGTGTGAACGACGCCCTCGCGCTCAAGGACGCGGACCTGGGCATCGCGATGGGCAACGGCTCGCGTGCCACGAAGGCGGTGGCCCAGCTCGTCCTCGTCGACGACAGGTTCTCGGTGCTGCCCGGCGTCGTCGCCGAGGGCAGGCGCATCATCGCCAACATGGAGCGGGTCTCCGCCCTCTTCCTCGCCAAGACGACCTACGCCACCGTCATCGCGGTCCTCACGGCGCTCCTCGCCTGGACCTATCCCTTCCTGCCGCGCCACTTCACCTACATCGACGCCTTCACCATCGGGATCCCCGCGTTCTTCATCGCACTGGGACCCAACACCCGCCGCTACGTGCCCGGTTTCCTCGGGCGGACCCTGCGGCTGGCGGTGCCCAGCGGCCTGGTCCTGTCCGGCGCGGCCCTGGGGGCCTACGGCGTCGTGGGCACCGGTTCGGTCGCCGGTCAGACCGCCGCCACCCTGGCACTGATGGCGGGTGCGCTGTGGCTGCTGTCGATCACCGCGAGGCCTCTCGTGGGCTGGCGTGTCGGACTGCTCGCGGCGATGGCCGTGGGAGCCGTCGCAGGGGTGCTCGTGCCGCTGACGCGACACTTCTTCGCCCTGGAGTGGCCCACCTCCCAGCAGTGGCCGGTCGTGGCCTGCTTCGGTCTGGGGGCGTGCCTCCTCATCGAGGTGGCCCACCGCCTCTTCGCCCGCCGCGCGCACGCCGAGGCGGAGGCGCGCGGGGCGTCGGAGCGGTAGGGACTCCTCACCCGGACCGGCCGGGGCCCCGGGGACGGGGCGCGACCCCCGCCGGGGTGCGGGACGGCGCGGGGACCTCAGGCGATCTCGCCGATGACCGGGTTCCACTGACGCGCGGTGCGTGAGATCACGAAGCCCCCGACGAAGAAGGGGTCCTCGGCGAGGGCGGCGAGCGCTCCCTCCGCGGAGTCGGCGTGGAGGAGGATCAGAGCACCGGGCCTCTCACCCACCCACGGGCCGGAGGCGACGTTGACGCCGCGGTCGTGGAGCTCACCGAGATGGGCCCGGTGGAGGGGACGGACGGGGTCCATCTCGGCGGTGCGGGTCGGGTCGTAGACGTAATCGACAGCGAAGAG
The DNA here is from genome assembly GCF_000820725.1 of Actinomyces polynesiensis. Taxonomy (GTDB): domain Bacteria; phylum Actinomycetota; class Actinomycetes; order Actinomycetales; family Actinomycetaceae; genus Pauljensenia; species Pauljensenia polynesiensis. Next base: position 1,625 of record NZ_CCXH01000121.1, read on the forward strand.
AGCCATGACCCCACCGTACCGCCGACGGTGCGTTCGCGTGCCCCGGGTGTCGGCGGCACACTGGTGGCAGGACCTCGATCGGAAGGGGACACGGATGTCGGAGGAATGGCAACTGGGACTGCACGTGGACGGGCCCGAGGACGCGCCCGTCCTGGTGCTCGGGCACTCGCTGGGCTCGAGCCACGTGATGTGGGACGACGTGGTCCGAGACCTCGTCCCCCACCTGCGAGTGGTGCGCTACGACCTGCCCGGACACGGTGGGACGCAGCCGGCCCCCGTCGGCACTCCGCTGACCATGGGGCAGCTCGTGGCGGCCCTCCTGCGGTCCCTGGACGGGATCGGAGTGGGGACCTTCCACGTCGGCGGGCTCTCCCTGGGGGGCATGGTCGCCCTCGCGACGGCGGAGTACGCCGGGGGACGGGTGTCCACCGCCTCCGTCATGAGCTCCGGCCCCGTCAACCCACCCGCGCAGGCCTGGGTGGACAAGGCTGCGGCCGTGCGACGGGGCGGCACCGGGCCCCTCGTCGACGCGACGATGGAGCGCTGGTTCTCACCGGACTTCCGCGCTGGCCGCGGACGGACGTGGGTCGGGCGGATCCGCGCGGAGTTCCTCGCGTGCTCACCCGAGGGCTACGCCCAGTGCTGCGAAGTCCTCTCGACCACCGACCTCAGACCCGGACTGGACGCTCTGACCAGCCCTGTCCTGCTCGTCTCCGGCGAGGACGACGCGGCGCTGCCCTGGGCTGCTGCGGACGACCTGGCCGGGGTGATCCGCGGGGGCACCTGCCCCGACGTGGAGGTCCTGCGCATTCCCGGTGTGCGGCACATGTCGGCCGTGGAGGAACCGGCGACGGTGGCCCGGGCGCTGCTCGCACGCACCGGGGCCGCCGCCCGGGGATGAGCCTGCGGGGCGTGCCCGCGTGCCCCACCGGGCGAACCCATGACATCTGCCCTATGTGAGCCCTTCGCGATGAGGCGACGCTGGGAGCACTGGGGGTGACGCCCACCGGCCGCCGGGACCGATGGCCCGGGCCACAGGCCCCGGACGTGCGGGAGTGCCGTGCGCCGGGACGGGCCTCGCCCCTCGGACAGGGCAGGAGGCCCTGCTCCGCCGCAGACGAGGGAGGAGCCACAGTCATGAGCGACCACACCATCGAGACCCGTGCGGTGTGCAAGGAGTACGGCGCGGTCAGAGCGGTCGAGGGGGGTGAGCACGCAGGTCCCGCAGGGACAGGTGGTCTCCCTCCTGGGGCCCAACGGGGCGGGCAAGTCGACGTTGATCGACCTGATCCTGGGCCCGACCTCCCCGGACGCCGGCGAGGTCCGGATCTCCGGGATGTCACCCGCCGATGCCGTCCGCACCGGGACCATCGGTGCGATGCTGCGGTCCACCGCCCTGCTCGACGATGCGACGGTCTCCGAGCTGGTCGGGATGGTGAACAGTCTGCACCGGCACCCCCTGGGGGTCCCGGAGACACTGCAGCGGGCCGGGATCGCCGACCTCGCGAGCCGTCGTTCCACGAGGCTGTCAGGGGGCCAACGCCAGCGCGTCGCCTACGGCCTCGCGATCGCCGGGGACCCCGACGTCCTCGTGCTCGACGAACCGACGGCCGCGATGGACGTCGCCTCGCGGCACGCCTTCTGGGCGTCGCTACGGGAGGTGAGCGCGAACGGGAGGACGGTGCTGTTCGCCACCCACCACCTCGCCGAGGCCGAGGAGTTCGCCGACCGGGTGGTCTTCATGCAGGACGGGCGGATCATCGCCGACGGCACGGTGACCGACGTGCAGGACCTGGCCGCAGGGAGGGAGGTCTCCGCCAGTGTCCCGGTGGAGCACCGCGAAGATCTCGCCCGCCTCCCCCGGGGTGGTCGAGGTGGCGTGGAGGCACGACCGTGTCACACTGCTCACCACACGCTCCGACGAGACCCTGCGCGCGCTCGTCACGACCGTCCCACGCGCCACCACGATCGAGGTCCAAGGAGTGTCGCTCGAGCGCGCGTTCCTCACCCTGACCGCACAGGAGAGGAAGGTGTCATGATGATCGGCCACCTGTTCCTGGAGTTCCGCCGGACACTGCGCTCCTCGGGGACCCTGCTCTTCACCCTCGTCTTCCCCGCAGTGTTCTACGTCCTGGAGACACTGCTCTTCGCCGGCTCCGAGTCGGTCGTCGAGCCCCGACAGATCATGGTCGGGATGACCGTCTGGGGTGCGATGACGGCCGGGCTGCTCGTGGGCACCAGGATCGTCGATGAACGTGCCTCCGGGTGGCAGCGCGTCATCCGCCTCACCCCGCTCCCGGCTCGCGGCTACCTGACCGCGAAGGTCGTCGTGGGTGTGTTCATCGCCCTGCCGGCGGTCGTGGCCGTGCCCCTCGTGTCCGTCCTGGTGGACGGCGTCTCCCAGACGGTTCTCGGATGGGTCCTCTCCTCCCTCGGCATCTGGATCGGGTCCGTCACCTTCGCCGTCCTCGGCGTCGCCGTCGGACTCTTCGCGACGAAGGACAACGTGCAGACCATCGTCATCGTGCTGATGCTCGCCCTGGCGACCCTCGGCGGGCTGTTCCTCCCCCTGGGTGCCCTGCCCGAGTGGTGGACGTCAGTCGCGCGGACGATGCCGAGCTACTGGCTCGCCGAGCTCGGAGCGGCCGGTGACACCCCGATGAGGGCCCTCACCGCGGGCGTCGTCCTCGCCGCCTGGCTCGGGGCGCTCGTGTCCCTCTCGCTGTGGCGGTACGACCGTGTCACGGAACGCGTGTGAATGGGATTGGATGGCACGATGAGGAACCCGTGGATCGGCACGCTCATCGCGGTCTGCTTCACCGTGCTCACGGTCCCGGCGTGGGTGACGCTGCTGGGTGCGCCCGAACACGCCCCCCACAGGGTGTCCGCGACCGTGCTCGCGCTCACCTACGCAGTCGCGACCGTCGCAGCGGCGCTGCTCACCGGCACCGGAGGAACACCGGCGCTCCGGGTGGCAGCGGTCGGGACCGTCACCGTGCTCGGAGCGGTCCTCGTCGCACTGCTCGGGGTCGGGAGCTCTCCCGTGTTCGCGGGGGCCATCTGCCTGATGCTCGTCCTGCTCCCGCGCCGGGCCGGGATCGCCGCCGCCTCCGCCAGCCTCCTCGCCCTGGGCGTCCTCGGCCTCGTACAGGGCCCTCCCGACGAGGTGCTCCCGGACCTCCTGACACTCCTGTCCGTCGCGGTCGCGACCGTCCTCGTGCTCCACCTCGTCGAGGTCCACGAGGAGCTCGTCGACGCGAGGGAGGCGATCGCCGACCCGGCCGTGCTGTGGGAACGCGAACGCCTCTCACGCGACCTGCACGACGTCCTCGGCAGTTCCGCGACCACCATTGCCCTCAAGGCCCGGCTCGCCGCGGAGCTCGCGCAGCGCGCCCGCACGGAGCGCGTCCGCGCCGAGCTGGCGGACATCGAGCAGCTCGCCTCCACCATCTCCCGCGACGTCCGCGACGCGGTCCGCGACCTCCGACGGGCGACACTCGACGCCGAACTCTCGGCCGCGGGTGCCACGACCGGTGCCGCAGGCATCCGTCTCGACGTCCGTCGCACCGACGTGCCCGACACCCGGTACGAGCCGGTCCTGGCGATGGTCGTCCGCGAGGCCGTCACCAATGCCGTCCGCCACGCAGACGCAACGCTCGTGTCCGTCACCGTCGACGCCCGGGGCGTGATGGTCGCCGACGGGTGCGGGGCACCGATCAGGGAGGGAGCCGGTATCCGGGGGATGCGGAACCGACTCGCCGCATGCGGTGGCACACTCGTCGTCGCGGGCGGGCACCGCAGCGGGACCACCGTCACCGCGAGGCTGCCATGATCCGGGTGGTCCTCGCCGACGACCAGGTCCTCTTCCGCAGGGCACTGTCCACCTACCTGGAACTCACCACGGACCTCAGGATCGCGGGTGAGGCCTCCGACGCGGAGGGCGCACTCCGCCTCATCCGGGACACCCGTCCGGAGGTCGCCCTGCTCGATGTCCGGATGCCCGGCGACGGGCTCTCCGCCGCCGACCGGGCCGCACGGCTGTACCCGGAGACCCGACTGGTCATGTGCACCACCTTCGACCGTCCCGGCTACGTCACGCGCGCGCTGGACATCGGGTGCGCGGACTTCGTCACGAAGGACACGGAACCCGGTGAACTGGTCGACACCATCCGGCGGGTGGCCGCAGGGGAGCGCGTGTACGACCCGGGCCTCCTCGAGGAGGCCCGTACCTGGGGACGCAACCCCCTCACGCCCAGGGAACGGGAGGTCCTGCGCGTCAGCGCCGACGGCCGGTCGGTCAACGACATCGCCGCCCGGCTCCTCCTGAGCAGGGGCACCATCCGCAACCACCTCTCGTCCGCCATCGGGAAGACGGGAGCCACGTCACGGGCCCAGGCAGTCGACCTCGCCCGCGGACGCGGCTGGCTCTGGCACGACCCCGTGCGGGGACGGTCCCGGCTGGCGACGGCACAGCCGTCCCGCGGGCGCGCCGGGAGGGGCGCGGGTCAGGAGAAGGGGAACTCCGTGTCGAAGTCGTCCGCCTGGTCGCCGATGGTCGGCACCCACTGACGGGCGTGGCGGCGCACGATGAACCCGGCGGAGAAGAAGGGGTCATCCTCCAGGATGCGCAGCGCGTCCATCGCGGAGTCGGCACGGAGGATGATGAGCGCGCCCTCGTCCATCGCATCACGCAGGAAACCCGACGCCACGAGGATGTCCCGGTCGTGCAGTTCCCGCAGGAACGTGCGGTGCGAGGGACGGAAGTCGTGGATGAGGGAGTCGAGCGAATGGTCGTAGGTGTACTCGATCACATAGAGGCCCATGGGGACATTATGCCTGCCCCCGGCGCCGCACGTGCGACGGGGACGAGGGTGGGGGAGCACACCCCTCCGACCGGGCGTGCGATGGAACACCTGTACGAACCGGAGCCCGGGAACGTAGGATCGACAGGTGACTGACCAGCTCATCATCCGCGGTGCCCGCCAGCACAACCTCAAGGGCATCGACCTCGAACTCCCACGCGACTCGATGATCGTGTTCACGGGCCTGTCCGGCTCGGGGAAGTCCTCCCTCGCCTTCGACACCATCTTCGCCGAGGGCCAGCGTCGCTACGTCGAGTCCCTGTCCTCCTACGCCCGCCAGTTCCTCGGGCAGATGGACAAGCCGGACGTGGACTTCATCGAGGGGCTCTCGCCCGCGGTGTCCATCGACCAGAAGTCGACCTCGCGCAACCCGCGTTCCACCGTCGGCACCATCACCGAGATCCACGACTACCTGCGCCTCCTCTACGCCCGTGCCGGTGTCGCCCACTGCCCGGTCTGCGGTGCACGCATCCAGTCCCAGACCCCCCAGCAGATCGTCGACCGTGTCCGCGCCCTGCCCGAGGGGACCCGCTTCCAGGTCCTGGCCCCCGTGGTGCGCGGCCGCAAGGGTGAGTACCAGGACCTCCTGGAGGAACTGCGCACCTCGGGCTACGCGCGCGCGATCATCGACGGGGAGCAGGTCCGCCTCGAGCAGCCTCCGGTCCTGGAGAAGAAGCTCAAGCACGACATCTCCGTCGTGGTCGACCGCCTCGTCGTGCGCGAGGGGATCCGCCAGCGGCTCACCGACTCCGTGGAGACCGCGCTCGGCCTCTCCGACGGCCTGGTCGTCATCGACCGGGTCGACCTCCCCGAGGACGACCCGGAGCGTTCCCGCCGCTTCTCCGAGAAGCGGGCGTGCCCCAATGACCACCCCCTGGCCCTGGAGGAGATCGAGCCGCGCACCTTCTCCTTCAACGCTCCCTACGGCGCCTGCCCGGAGTGCTCGGGACTGGGCTCGAAGCTGGAGGTCGACCCCGACCTCGTCGTCCCCGACGAGGAGCTCTCCCTCGCCGAGGGCGCGGTGGCCCCCTGGAGTTCGAACCAGAAGTACCACGTCCAGCTCCTCACCTCGCTGGGCCGCGAGATGGGCTTCTCCGTGAAGACGCCGTGGAAGGACCTGCCCGAGGAGGTCCGCCAGGCAGTCCTCTTCGGACAGGACTACGAGGTCAAGGTCAAGTTCCGCAACCGCTGGGGCCGGGAGCGCTCCTACACCACCGGGTTCGAGGGCGCGGTCAACTTCGTCGAGCGCAAGCGCGAGGAGACCGAGTCCCAGTGGACCCTGGACCGCATGGACGCCTACATGCGCGAGGTGCCCTGCCCGGCGTGCCACGGGGCGCGCCTGCGCCCCGAGGTCCTCGCCGTGCGCCTGGGGGACCTCAACATCGCCGAGCTCTCCGACCTGTCCATCTCGGATGCCCGCGCCTACCTCGACGACCTCGAGCTCGACGCCCGCGCCACCGCGATCGCGGGACCGGTGCTCCACGAGATCCGCGCCCGGCTGGACTTCCTCGTCGACGTCGGCCTCACCTACCTGACGCTCTCACGCGGTGCCGGGACCCTCTCGGGGGGCGAGGCCCAGCGCATCCGCCTGGCCACCCAGATCGGGTCAGGACTGGTGGGGGTGCTCTACGTGCTCGACGAACCCTCCATCGGCCTCCACCAGCGTGACAACCGTCGGCTGATCTCCACACTGGAGCGGCTCCGGGACCTCGGCAACACCCTCATCGTCGTCGAGCACGACGAGGAGACGATCGAGGCGGCGGACTGGGTGGTCGACATCGGCCCGGGCGCCGGGGAGAACGGTGGATGGGTGGTGCACTCCGGGACCGTGGAGGACCTGCGGCGCAACCCGCGTTCCATCACGGGGGACTACCTGGCGGGGCGGCGCTCGATCCCCCTGCCGGAGTCGCGGCGGCCCGTGGACCCCAAGCGGCAGATCGTCGTCAAGGGAGCCCGTGAGCACAACCTCGACGACGTCACCGTCGCCTTCCCGCTGGGGTGCTTCGTGGCGGTCACGGGGGTGTCGGGATCGGGCAAGTCCACGCTGGTCAACCAGATCCTCTACCGCTCCCTCGCCTCCCGGCTCAACGGCGCCCGCACGGTGCCCGGTCGCCACCGTGCAGTGACGGGCACCCAGGACCTCGACAAGGTCGTCCACGTCGACCAGTCGCCGATCGGACGCACCCCCCGGTCCAACCCCGCCACCTACACCGGCGTGTGGGACCTGATCCGCAAGCTCTTCGCGGAGACGACCGAGGCGAAGGTCCGTGGCTACGGTCCGGGCAGGTTCTCCTTCAACGTCAAGGGCGGGCGTTGCGAGGCCTGCAAGGGCGACGGCACGATCCGCATCGAGATGAACTTCCTGCCCGACGTGTACGTGCCCTGCGAGACCTGCCACGGGGCCCGCTACAACCGCGAGACACTGGAGATCCACTACAAGGGGAAGACGGTGTCCGACGTGCTGGACATGCCGATCTCGGAGGCCGCGGAGTTCTTCGCCTCCATCCCCCGCATCGCCCGCCACCTCAACACCCTCGTCGAGGTCGGCCTCGGCTACGTGCGCCTCGGCCAGTCGGCCACCACCCTCTCGGGTGGGGAAGCCCAGCGCGTCAAGCTCGCCTCCGAGCTCCAGCGACGCTCGACGGGGCGCACCGTCTACGTCCTCGACGAGCCCACCACGGGTCTGCACACCGAGGACATCCGCAAGCTGCTCCTGGTCCTGCAGTCCCTGGTCGACCGCGGCAACACCGTGGTGGTCATCGAGCACAACCTCGACGTCATCAAGTCCGCCGACTGGGTCATCGACATGGGTCCCGAGGGCGGTTCCGGGGGCGGTCGGGTCATCGCCGAGGGCACACCGGAGCAGGTGGCGGAGGTGTCGGAGTCCTTCACGGGCCAGTACCTCAGGGGAGTCCTCTCCCGGGGTGCCGCGCGACGCAGCGCCTGAGCGGAGGTCGACCTCAGGCGCGCGGGTTCCAGGGACGGACTCTCAGGTCCTCCACGCAGGCGTCGGCCGGCATGTCCACGGCCAGCCGGACCGTCCGGGCGACGTCAGTGGGGTCCATGTGCTCGGAGGGGTCGTAGGCCCGCCCGTCCTGCGCCTGCAGCGCCCGCTGCATCCCGGTGTCGATGCGTCCGGGGTGGACGGAGGTCACCCGGACGAGCCCGCGTTCCTCCTCCCGCAGAGCGTCCCCGAGGCCCTTCAACGCGTGCTTGGCGGCCGAGTAGGCGGCATTGCCCGGCGAGGGGACCAGTCCCGCGCCTGAGTTGACCAGCACCACCAGGCCGCGCGAGGCGCGCAGTCGGGGCAGGAGTCTCCGGGTGAGGTCGGCGACGGCCACCACGTCGACCTCGAGCATGCGACGCCACTCCTCGCGTGAGGTCGTGGCGACCGTGCCGCGCCCGGCGATCCCCGCACAGTGGACGAGGACGTCGAGGCGCGCGCCGCCTCCGAACGCCGAGTCGACCGCCCGGCCGACGGCCCCGGGGTCCGCGAGGTCCGCCACGAAGGGTTCCGCGTCGGGCAGTGCGGCGGCCTGTTCCC
>NZ_CCXH01000122.1 GCF_000820725.1 Actinomyces polynesiensis
GGAGGGCGTCCTCGAGGACCTCCGGGGACACGTTCTTCCCACCGGCGGTCACGATGAGCTCCTTCTTGCGGCCCGTGATCCGCAGGTGCCCGGTGTCGTCGATGCTCGCGAGGTCACCCGTGACGAACCACCCGTCGCGGAACGAGCGGGCCGTCTCCTCGGGGAGGTTGTGGTAGCCGGAGGTCACCGAGACGCCCTGCAGGAGCAGCTCACCGTCGTCCGCCACCTTGATCCGGTTGCCCGGCCACACGAACCCGACGGAGTCCGGGGGGTTGTCACCGGGGATCTCCACGGTGATGGGCCCCGTGGTCTCCGACAGTCCGTAGCCCTGCAGGAGTGTGATGCCGATGCCGCGGTAGAAGTTCGCGAGGTCGAGGGCGAGGGGCGCGCCCCCGCAGATCACCGTCTCCAGGTTCGTCCCGAGCACCGCGCGCACCTTGGACAGGGCGAGCACGTCGGCGAGCCGGTGGCGGGCGCGCAGGGAGAACGCCGGCCCCGGTGAGGGTTCGGAGGTGAAGTCCGGCACGCGGGAGGTGTCCGCCACGGGCACGTCCTGTCCGGGAGGGGTGACCCCGCCCGACCCGGCGTAGGCGGTGGCCCGGGAGTACTCGCGCGCCTGCTTCGCCGACCAGGAGAACACCGTGCGTGCGAAGCCGCTCCCGGCCTTGGCGGATGCCAGGTTGTAGACCTTCTCCAGGACCCGGGGGACAGCGAGGAGCATGGTCGGGCGGAAGGTCGCGATGTCGGAGACGAGGTTCTTCGTGTCCGGTGCGAAGGCGACGCGTCCCTGACCGGTCAGGAGTGCGTACATGACGAAGCGCGCGAGGACGTGGGCGACTGGCAGGAAGAGGAGGGACCGCGAACGGGGGTCGTTGATGAGGGCCGGCAGGAAGTCGTAGGCCTGGACGAAGCTCTCGATGAAGTTCGCGTGGGTGAGCTCGACCCCCTTCGGCACCCCCGTGGTTCCCGAGGTGTAGATGATGGTGGCCACGTCGTGGAGGCCCACGGCCTCGGTGCGCTCCTCGACGTCCACGGGCGCGACCGAGCGGGAGGCCCGGGAGACCTCGGCCTCGGCACCCCGGTCCAGGGAGAGGATCCGGCGGAGGTCCGGGGTCCTCACGGACTCCACCAGGTCGGCCTGCTGGGAGGTGGCCGTGAAGACGAGGACGATTCCCGCGTCGTCGAGGATGTGGTGGATCTGGGCCGCGGAATCGGTCTCGTAGATCGGGACCGTCACGGCGCCGCAGGACAGGGCCGCGGCGTCGAGCACCGCCCACTCGTAGGACGTGGGCGCGAGGATCGCGAGGTGCTCACCGGACCGGAGGCCCATCCCGATGAGCCCACGCGCGGTGTCCTCGACGGTGCGGAGGAACTCCTCGATGGTCACGGGCCGCCAGGAGCCGACATCCGTGCGTCTCTCGATGGCCACCTGGCCCGGGTGCTCACGGGCACGCCTGGCGAGCATCTTGGGCAGGTTCATCGTGGGGTCCACCTCGACGGGGGCCGTGTTCTCCCACGAACCGTCCTCCAGCCTGCGCATGGGCATGGGTCTCCGCCTTCCTGCCGCTGGGGCGGCGTGGTCACTGCCCGCCACTCTACCCGGGGCGGGAGGCGCTCCCTCCCGGACCCACCGTGTCAGTCCCGGTGGCGCCGACGCCGGCGGCCGGAGGCCTCCCGGTTCTCCGCCGCGACCTTCTCGGCCTCGCCCTCGGAGTAGAGGGCGTCGACCTCGTCGGCGAAGTCGTGGAGGACCTTCGAGCGCCGCAGCTTGAGGGAGGGGGTGAGGTAGCCGTTCTCCACGGTGAAGGCCGCGTCCACGATCCGGAAGCGTCGGATGGACTCCGCGCGGGAGACCTGCCGGTTGGCGCGGTCGATGGCCCGTTGCAGGGAGGCGCGGACCTCGGGGAGGTCGGCGGCGGTCGCCGGGTCGACGACCTCCAACCCGTGGGACCGCAGCCAGTCGGGGAGCATCTCGGGGTCCAGGGTGATGAGCGCACCGATGTAGGGACGCCCGTCGCCCACGACGACCACGTGGCTGATGAGCGGGTGCGTCTG
>NZ_CCXH01000123.1 GCF_000820725.1 Actinomyces polynesiensis
GCAGGGCGTCCTCGAGGACCTCCGGGGACACGTTCTTCCCACCGGCGGTCACGATGAGCTCCTTCTTGCGGCCCGTGATCCGCAGCTGGCCCCTGCGGTCGAGGGAACCCAGGTCGCCCGTGTGGAACCATCCCCCGCTCAGGGCCTTTGCCGTCTCCTCGGGGAGGTTGTGGTAGCCGCTCATGACGGAGATCCCCCGGACGAGGACCTCCCCGTCCTCCGCGATGCGCACGGAGTCCCCGGGCAGCACCTGGCCCACGCCTCCGGTGGGGTTCGCACCGGGGCGTTGGACGGTGACGGGCCCGGTGGTCTCGGACAGGCCGTACCCCTGGAGCAGGGTGATGCCGGTCCCGGCGAAGAACTCCGCGAGGTCGGTGGCCAGGGGGGCGCCGCCGGAGACCACGTAGGCGATGTTCGGCCCGAGGGCGGCGCGGACCTTGCCCAGCACCAGCACCTCGGCGAGGCGGTGACGCACCCGCAGGGCGGGGGAGGGACCGAGCGTCGTGGCGAGGGCCGCAGAGTGGGCGCGCGCCTGCTTCGCGGACCAGGCGAACACACGCCTGCGGGCACCGTGGCCGGCCTTGGAGGCGGCGGCGTTGTAGACCTTCTCCAGGACGCGCGGCACCGCCAGGAGCGCGGAGGGCCGGAAGGCCTGGATGTCGGGGAGGAGGCGCTTCACGTCGGGGGAGAAGGCGATGGTGCCGTGGCCCCCCAGCACCGCGTGCATGACGAAGCGGGCCAGCACGTGGGCCAGGGGGAAGAAGAGCAGGAGACGGGTGTCGGGTGAGTCGATGACCTCCGGCAGGACCTGGTAGACCGCCCTCGTCGTGCCCACGAAGTTGGAGTGGGTGAGGACGACGCCCTTGGGGACCCCCGTCGTGCCGGAGGTGTAGATCACCGTGGCCACGTCCTGCGCCCGCACCGCAAGGGACCGCGCATCGACCTCGGCAGGGGCGACCGAGCGCGCCGCCGAGCTGATGATGCGCAGCGCCCCGCGGTCGAGGGAGTCGATCGAGCGGACGGTGGGGGTGCGGACCGACTCCACGAGCTCCGCCTGCTGGGAGGTCGCGGTGAAGACGTGGACGACCTGGGCGTCGGCCAGGATGTGGCCGATCTGGGCCGCGGAGTCGGACTCGTAGACGGGGACGGTCACCGCACCGACGCTGAGGATCCCCAGGTCGAGGAGCATCCACTCGAAGCTCGTCGCCGACAGGACGGCCACCGACTCCCCGGGGCCGATGCCCAGACCGATCAGGCCGCGCGCGACGTCCTCCACACGGGCGGCGAGCTCCGCGGCGGTGACCCGGCGCCACGCGCCGACCTCCGTGCGCTCCTCGACGGCGACCTCGTCGGGGCGTGCCTGTGCGCGCGCCCGCAACATCCCCTGGACCGTGTCCGAGGGGTCGATGGTGAACTTCGCCTTCTCCGTGAAGGACCCGTCACGGTTCTTCCTCAAGATGGGTTCGTCCTCTCCTCAGGGTGCGCCCCGCGCACCGTTGCTGCTTGGAACTCTAGCGGCGGTGCACGGAGCTCTCCCGTCGGCGCACCGGATGCGTGGTGGCGTCACGCGGTGGTGAGGACCTCCGCCCGGCCGCGCCGACGTCGCACGGGGCCGCGTGCGGCCCGACGCGCCGGTGGCCATGGCCGCCGATAGCATGGCCGGGAGGGGGCGGCAGGGACATGGGGCGGTGGACACGCAGGTGGCGCCGGCAGCGCGCCGAGGCGGGCGACGGCAGTCCCATGCGGGCGTGGCACCCCTGGCACGCCCTGTGGAGGTCTGCCCTCGCCACCTCGCACGCCGGCCACCGCTGGACGGTGGACGTCGACCACTTCGACTGGGAGGGACGGGCCCTCCTCCACCGGGACGGGAGGTGCGCGGCGGTGTCCGTCATGCCCGCAGCGTTCCCCGTGCCCGGCGCCCACATCGAGGTCTCCTCCGGGACGTGGGGCCTCACGCGGGCCCACATCGTCCACGAGGACGGGCGCGAGGAAACGCTGGAGCCCCTTCCGGGAACCTCCGAGGCCTGGCGTGCCCGCATGGGGGAGCGATTTCCCCGCGCGAGCCGGGCCGTGGGGGTACTGGCGGTGCTCGTGCTCGCGGTGAACCTCGCCCTCCTCGCCCTCGCACTCGCGCAGTGGGCGACCCACCAGACCTGGGCGGCGCCCCATGTCGACCCGTGGACCTCGCCGCTCGAGCTCCCGGACTGGCTCCCCGGCATGCTGGTGGTCGCGGGAGTCCTGGCGCCCTCGGAACGTAGCGCTGACCATCGCAGCACTGG
>NZ_CCXH01000124.1 GCF_000820725.1 Actinomyces polynesiensis
CCCGGCGGGGGGCAGGCGCCCGGACGTGCGACGGCTCCGGCACCACTGGGGTGCCGGAGCCGTCGCCGGAGCGGGATGTGCAGCCGGGGCTGCCGTCCCGGACTCAGATGTTGTAGTAGAGCTGGTACTCCAGCGGGTGGGGGTAGGTCCTCATGGGGGCGACCTCGTTGGTCTCCTTGTAGTCCAGCCAGGTGTCGACGAGGTCCTGGGTGAACACGTCGCCCTCGGTGAGGAACTCGTGGTCGGCGCGCAGGTGCTCGAGCGTCGCCTCCAGGGAGGTCGGCAGCTTCGCGATGTCCTCGTACTCGGCCGGCGGCAGCTCGTAGAGGTCCTTGTCGATGGGGGCCGCGGGCTCGATGCGGTTGCGGATGCCGTCCAGGCCCGCCATCAGGCAGGCGGAGAAGGACAGGTAGGGGTTCGCCGAGGGATCCGGGACGCGGTACTCGATGCGCTTGGCCTTCGGGGAGGTGCCGGTGACCGGGATGCGGATGCAGGCCGAGCGGTTGCGGGCGGAGTAGACGAGGTTGACGGGGGCCTCGAATCCGGGCACCAGACGACGGAAGGAGTTGACCGACGGGTTCGTGAACGCCAGCAGGGCGGGGGCGTGCTTGAGCAGGCCGCCGATGTACCAGCGGGCCGTGTCGGACAGGGAGCCGTAGCCGCGCTCGTCGTAGAACAGCGGGGCGCCGTCCTTCCACAGCGACTGGTGGGTGTGCATGCCGGAGCCGTTGTCACCGAAGACGGGCTTGGGCATGAAGGTCGCGGACTTGCCGAACTGGAGTGCCGTGTTCTTGACGACGTACTTGAACTTCATCATGTCGTCGGCGGCCGTCGTCAGGGAGGCGAAGCGGTAGTTGATCTCGTGCTGGCCCGCGGAGCCGACCTCGTGGTGGGCGCGCTCGATGTCCAGGCCCACGCCGATGAGGTTGGTGACCATCTGGTCGCGGATGTCGACGAAGTGGTCGTTGGGGGAGACCGGGAAGTAGCCGCCCTTGACGCCCATCTTGTAGCCGAGGTTGCCGCCCTCCTCGGTGCGGCCCGTGTTCCAGAACGCCTCGGCGGAGTCCACCGCGTAGAAGGTGTACTCGGGCTTCACCTGGTAGCGCACGTCGTCGAACAGGTAGAACTCGGCCTCGGCGCCGATGAAGCAGGTGTCGGCGATGCCCGTCGACTTCAGGTAGGCCTCGGCCTTGGAGGCGACCTGACGGGGGTCACGCGAGAAGGGCTCGTCGGTGAAGGGGTCGACGATCGAGAAGTTGACGATCAGCGTCTTCGCCTCACGGAAGGGGTCGAGGAAGGCCGAGGTCGGGTCCGCGATGAGCTTCATGTCCGACTCGTGGATGGCGGTGAAGCCACGCACTGACGAACCGTCGAACATCACGCCGTCCTCCAGGGCGGCACCCTTGAATTCGGCGGCGGGAATGGTGAAGTGCTGCTGGACGCCAGGCAGGTCGCAGAAGCGCACGTCGACATACTGGACGCCTTCGCGGTCGATGAATTCCACGACCTCGTCGGAGTTGCTGAACATGGGGTGTCCTTCCCGGATGACTGTGCAGGCTGGTCGGGCGACGCGGTGCCCCCCGGTCAAGATCCCGCAAACCGATGACAAAATGGAGTCTAGCGTGAGCCTGTGGGGACCTCCGGCGACTCGTCCGCATGTTGGTCCACGTCCGGCGGGCCCATCGTGTCGGCGGCATCCTTGAACCCCGGCGAGAACATCTTGACCCAGTCTTGGTTCGGGGGTCGCAGGCGGCCCCCCACCGGGAACGGAACACTACAGGGGGTCCCCATGAACCAGCAGGAAGCCGGCCGGCCCCAGGCCATCGGCCTCTACGATCCGGCCAACGAGCACGATGCCTGTGGCATCGCCTTCGTCGCCACGCTCACGGGTCCTCCCACGCACACCATCGTCGAGCAGGGCCTCCTGGCACTGGAGAAGCTCGACCACCGCGGCGCCGTGGGCGCGGAGGAGAACTCCGGCGACGGGGCGGGGATCCTCATCCAGCTCCCCGACGAATTCTTCCGAGAGACGGTGCGCCCCGACCTGCCCTGTGTGGGTTCCTACGCCGCGGGCCTCGTCTTCCTCCCCGGCGCCCACGACGGGAGGGTGGAGCTCTCGCGCGCCGTCGCCGCCGTGGAGAGGATCACGCGGGAGGAGGGCCTGCGCGTCCTCGCCTGGCGCGACGTGCCGGTGGACGACACGGGTGTGGGCCCCACCGCCCGCGGCTCCATGCCGACCTTCCGCCAGCTGCTGGTCGCCGACCAGCACAACCGCCGCTCCGGACGCGCCCTCGAGGTCGCCGCCTACCGGGTCCGGCGCCGCTGCGAGCACGAGGCCGGGGTCTACATGACCGGCCTGTCCACCCAGACCTTCGTCTACAAGGGCATGCTCACCACGATGCAGCTGCCCGAGTTCTTCACCGACCTCTCCCACCCGACCCTCACCTCGCGCCTGGCGTTGGTCCACTCCCGCTTCTCCACGAACACCTTCCCCTCGTGGAGGCTCGCCCAGCCCTTCCGCATGGTCGCCCACAACGGCGAGATCAACACGGTGCGCGGCAACCGCAACTGGATGAGCGCACGGGAGGGCCAGCTCGCCAGCCGTGTCCTGGGTGACATCGCCCCGCTCCTGCCCGTCACCACCGACGCGGTCTCCGACTCCGCCTCACTCGACGAGGTCCTCGAACTGCTGGTGCTCGCGGGACGGTCCCTGCCCCAGGCCGTCGCAATGATGGTCCCGGAGGCCTGGGAGAACAACGAGCAGATGGACCCCGACCTGCGGGCCTTCTACAAGTACGCCTCCACCCTCATGGAGCCCTGGGACGGCCCCGCCGCCGTCACCTTCACCGACGGGCACCTCATCGGGGCCGTCATGGACCGCAACGGCCTGCGCCCGGGACGCTGGCAGGTCACCGAGGACGGCCTCGTCGTCCTCGCCTCGGAGACGGGCGTGCTCGACATCCCGGACTCGCAGATCCGGGCCAAGGGACGTCTCGAGCCCGGCTCGATGTTCCTCGTCGACCTCGACGCCGGTCGCATCGTCCCCAACCAGGAGATCAAGGACGGCCTCGCCCACCAGGAGCCCTGGGGGGAGTGGCTCGACGAGCAGCTCGTCCACCTCTCCGACCTGCCCGAGCGCGAGCACATCGACCACTCGCACTCCTCGGTGCTCCGTCGCCAGCAGGAGTTCGGCTTCACCCAGGAGGACCTCGACATCATCCTCACCCCCATGGCGACCTCCGGGGCCGAGGCCCTGGGATCCATGGGGTCCGACACCCCCATCGCGGTGCTCTCCTCCCGCCCCCGGCTCCTCTTCGACTACTTCCAGGAGCTCTTCGCGCAGGTGACCAACCCGCCGCTCGACGCGATCCGCGAGGAGCTCGTCACGGCGCTGGGCACCACGGTCGGTCCGCAGCCGAACCTCCTGGAGGACAGCCCGGACCACGCCCGCAAGCTCGAGATCGACTTCCCCGTCATCGACTCCGACCAACTCGCGCAGATCTCGCACATCGGCAGTGCCCGCGCGGGGAAGGGCTTCACCTCCCGGGTGATCCGCTGCCTGTACCGCGTCTCCGGCGGGGGGGAGTCGCTCCAGGCCGCCCTCGACGACATCTTCCGGCAGGCCGACGAGGCGATCGAGGAGGGCGTGTCCTTCCTGGTGCTCTCCGACCGCGAGTCCAATGCCGAGATGGCGCCCATCCCGTCACTGCTGGCCACCTCCGCGCTCCACCACCACCTCCTGCGGCGCCAGACCCGCACGCAGGTCGGGTTGGTCGTCGAGGCGGGAGACGTGCGTGAGGTGCACCACGCCGCACTGCTCATCGGCTACGGAGCGGCAGCCGTCAACCCCTACCTCGCCATGGAGTCCGTCGAGTCCATGGCCCGCGCCGGTCACCTGGGCGACACGACGCCGGCCGACGCCGTCGCCCACCTCATCAAGGCGCTCGGCAAGGGTGTCCTCAAGGTGATGTCGAAGATGGGCATCTCCACCGTCTCCTCCTACTGCGGCGCCCAGGTCTTCCAGGCCATCGGGCTCTCCCAGGAGTTCGTGGACCGCTACTTCGCGGGTACGGCCAGTCCGCTGGGCGGTGTCGGCCTGGACGTCATCGCGGCCGAGGTCGCCTCGCGCCACGAGGTCGCCTACCCGCCCTCGGGCATCTCCCCGGCCCACCGCACGCTCAACGTGGGCGGGGAGTACAAGTGGCGCCGTGAGGGCGAGGCCCACCTGTTCAACCCGGAGACCATCGCGCGCCTCCAGACCGCCACGCGCACCGAGTCCCGCCAGGTCTTCCGCTCCTACACCGACGGGGTGGACGACCAGTCGCGCCAGCTCATGACCCTGCGCGGGATGATGCGGCTGCGCACCGACGAGGTCGAGCCCGTGCCGCTGGAGGAGGTCGAGCCGGTCTCCGAGATCGTCAAGCGCTTCGCGACGGGGGCCATGTCCTTCGGCTCCATCTCCCAGGAGGCGCACGAGACCATGGCCCTGGCCATGAACGCCCTCGGGGCACGCTCCAACACGGGCGAGGGAGGCGAGTCCCCCGAACGCCTGCGCGACCCGCAGCGCAACTCCGCGATCAAGCAGGTGGCCTCGGGGCGTTTCGGGGTCACGGCGGACTACCTCACGCACGCCCGCGACATCCAGATCAAGATGGCCCAGGGGGCCAAGCCGGGTGAGGGCGGCCAGCTGCCCGCCCAGAAGGTCTACCCCTGGGTCGCCCGGGAGCGGCACTCGACCCCCGGCGTCGGGTTGATCTCCCCGCCTCCCCACCACGACATCTACTCCATCGAGGACCTCAAGCAGCTGATCTCCGACCTCAAGAACGCCAATCCCGAGGCCCGGATCCACGTCAAGCTGGTGTCCGAGGTCGGGGTGGGCACCGTGGCGGCCGGGGTGTCCAAGGCCCGCGCCGACGTCGTGCTGATCTCCGGTGCGGACGGCGGCACGGGTGCAGCGCCCCTGACCTCCCTCAAGCACGCCGGGGCCCCCTGGGAGATCGGCCTGGCCGAGACCCAGCAGACCCTGGTCCTCAACGACCTCCGCGACCGCATCGTGGTCCAGGCCGACGGGCAGCTCAAGACCGGTCGCGACGTCATCATCGCCGCCCTCCTGGGCGCCGAGGAGTTCGGCTTCGCCACCGCCCCACTGGTCGTCTCGGGTTGCATCATGATGCGCGTCTGCCAGAAGGACACCTGCCCGGTGGGTGTGGCCACGCAGAACCCGGAGCTGAGGGCGCGCTTCACGGGCAAGCCCGAGTACGTCATCAACTTCTTCACCTTCATCGCCGAGCAGGTGCGTGAGATGCTCGCCTCCCTGGGGCTGCGCTCCATCGAGGAGGCGGTCGGCCGCTCCGACCTGCTCGACGTCTCGGAGGCGGTGGACCACTGGAAGGCCTCCGGGCTCGACCTCGGTCCGGTCTTCCAGCGCATCGAGCCCCGACCGGGCTCCTCCCTGCACCAGGTGCAGGGTCAGGAGCACCACCTCGAGGACGTCCTCGACCGTCGTCTCATCACCCTCTCGGCCCCTGCCCTCGAGCGCAAGGAGCCCGTGAGCATCGAGGCGGAGATCCACAACACGGACCGCACCACGGGTGCGATGCTCGGGCACGAGATCGCCCGCCGCTACGGCGACCACGGCCTGCCCGCCGACACGGTCACGGTCCGCCTCACCGGTTCCGCCGGTCAGTCCCTGGGGGCATTCCTCCCCCAGGGGGTCTCGATCACGGTGGAGGGCGACGCGAACGACTACGTCGGCAAGTCCCTGTGCGGCGGGACGGTGGCGGTGCGCCCCTCGCGCAGCGCGAAGTTCGAGGCGAGCGGGAACACCGTGGCCGGCAACGTCATCGGCTACGGCGCGACCTCGGGGGAGCTGTACGTCTCGGGCCGCGTCGGCGAGCGCTTCGGCGTGCGCAACTCCGGTGCGACGCTGGTGTGCGAGGGCACCGGCGACCACGCCCTGGAGTACATGACCGGAGGTGAGGTCCTCGTGCTGGGCCGCACCGGGCGCAATGTCGCCGCCGGCATGTCGGGTGGATCGGGGTACCTGCTCGACTTCGACCGTGGTCTGCTCAACCCGCAGGTCACTGCCCAACTGGACGTGTCGGGGCTCTCGGACGCCGACGGGGAGCGCGTGGCCCTGCTGCTGCGCCGCCACGTGGAGCTGACCGGCTCCGTCGTCGCCCAGCGGCTGCTGGACGACCTGCCGGCGTCCCTAGCCCGCTTCACCCGCATCCAGCCCACCCAGTTCGCCCAGGTCACCGAGATCCTCTCCGAGGCGGACGCCTCGGGTGTGGACCGGGAGGACCCCGAGGTGTGGCAGAAGATTCTGGAGGTGTCCCATGGCTGACCCGAAGGGGTTCCTGAAGATCCGGGAGCGCGAGCTGCCGGAGCGCCGTCCCGTCCCCGTGCGCATCCGCGACTTCGACGAGGTCTACGAGGAGCAGGAGATCGGCGTCGTCGAACGCCAGGCAGGGCGTTGCATGGACTGCGGCACGCCCTTCTGCCACTACGGCTGCCCCCTGGGCAACCTGATCCCGGAGTGGAACACCCTGGGGTGGAAGGGTGACTGGAGGAGCGCCATCGAGCGCCTCCACGCCACCAACAACTTCCCGGACTTCACCGGGCGCCTCTGCCCGGCCCCGTGCGAGGCGGCCTGCGTGCTGTCCATCAACCAGCCCGCCGTGACGATCAAGAACGTCGAGCACACGGCCGTCGACCACGCCTTCGACGAGGGCTGGGTGACCCCCCAGATCCCCCAGAAGCTCACCGGGTTCACGGTGGCGGTGGTCGGGTCGGGCCCGGCCGGGCTCGCCACTGCCCAGCAGCTCACCCGCGCCGGGCACACCGTGGCCGTCTTCGAGCGTGCCGACGCGATCGGTGGCCTCATGCGCTACGGGATCCCCGAGTTCAAGATGGAGAAGGCGGTCCTGGACCGTCGCCTCGACCAGATGCGCGCCGAGGGCACCCGCTTCCACGTCGGGGTCGACGTCGGTCACGGCGTGACGGGGGACGACCTCCTGGAGCGTTTCGACGCCGTCGTGCTCACCACGGGGTCCACGGTGGGACGCGACCTGCCCGCGCCGGGACGGCAGCTGGGCGGCATCCACCAGGCCGTCGACTACCTGACCCGCTCGACCAAGCACGTCCACGGGGACACCGAGGTCGACTGGATCAGCGCCGAGGGCAAGGACGTCGTCATCATCGGCGGCGGCGACACCGGAGCCGACTGCCTGGGCACCGCCATCCGTCAGGGGGCGCGCTCCGTGACGAGCCTGGAGATCATGCCCCAGCCGCCCGCCGAGCGCACGGCCGCCGACCCCTGGCCGAGCTACCCGCGAATCTTCCGGGTGGCGTCGGCCCACGAGGAGGGCGGGGAGCGTCTCTACGCGGTCTCCACCGCGGAGTTCCTCGGGGACGAGGAGGGCAATGTCTCCCAGCTGCGGCTCAGCGAGGTCAAGTTCTCCGGTGGGCGCTTCGAACCCGTGGAGGGCACGGAGCGGATCATCCCCGCCCAGCTGGTGCTGCTCGCCATGGGCTTCACCGGGGTGGAGCGTGAGGGCCTCGTCGACCAGCTGGGCCTCGAGGTCGACGCCCGTGGTCGCGTCGTGCGCGACGAGCACTGGGCGACGACCCATCCGGGTGTGTTCGTGGCCGGGGACGCCGGGCGCGGGCAGTCGTTGATCGTGTGGGCCATCGCGGAGGGCCGCTCGGCCGCGGCCGCCGTGGACGAGTACCTGCGCGGGCGCACCGAGCTGCCGGCCCCCATCGCCCCGACGGACGTCCAGTACCGCCCCTGACCGCGAAGTCCGCTCTGTTCTCCCACTGAGGTCCGCTCTGTTCGGGGCCTGAGGTCCGCCCCCGTGGACCGCTCACGGTGCGCCCTCGTCCGCCCGCGGTCCCGGGGACCGGTCCCCGCGGCGCGTGCGTGGGATTCGGCGCCCCCCGGGAGGACGAGGGCGGCCACACAGCGGACCGCCCGGACGGAGGGTGGTCGGTCCGGGCACACGTGCAGTGACACACTCCCGGCGGAGCGCAGGGTCCTCGGGACGGGCCCACCGGTGGTCGTCCTGGAACCGGCGCACGACGACCCGTCAGTGGGCTCCCACACACCGGGACCCCGGGCGTGGAGGTGGTGCCCCTCGACCTCGGCAGGGCTCGGATCTGCACCGGAGGACCGGACGGACCCCTTGACCCCTGGGGAGCGGACCTCGAGCCTGCAACAGGGCGGACCTCGGCCCCAGAACTGAGCGGACCTCGATGCCGCAAGTGAGCGGACCTCACAGGGAGAACAGAGCGGACCTCGGCAGATTAGGGTGGTGCGCGTGGCAGACCCCTCGACCTACCGTCCCCGGACCGGGGACATCCCCACCAGCCCGGGCGTGTACCGGTTCCGGGACGCGGAGGGTCGGGTCATCTACGTCGGCAAGGCGAAGAACCTCCGCCAGCGCCTGACGAACTACTTCCAGGACCCCGCCCACCTCCACCCGCGCACCCAGCAGATGGTCACCACCGCTGCCAGCGTCCAGTGGACGGTCGTCTCGACCGAGGTCGAGGCCCTCACCCTGGAGTTCACGTGGATCAAGGAGTTCGACCCGCGGTTCAACGTCATGTACCGCGACGACAAGTCCTACCCCTACCTGGCCGTCACGATGGGGGAGAGGGTCCCGCGCGTCCAGATCACCCGTGAGGCGCGCCGCCCCGGTGCCCGCTACTTCGGCCCCTACACCCAGGTCTGGGCCATCCGCGAAACCATCGACCTGCTCCTTCGGGTCTTCCCCGTGCGCTCCTGCTCGGCGGGTGTCTACCGGCGGGCCCACGCCCAGGGCCGCCCCTGCCTGCTGGGCTACATCGACAAGTGTTCCGCCCCGTGCGTGGGACGCATCAGCGAGGAGGACCACCGGGAGCTCGCCGAGGACCTCTGCGAGTTCATGGAGGGCCGCACCGGCCCCTTCATCCGTGACATCGAGTCGCGCATGCGGGAGGCCGCGGGTGCCCTGGACTTCGAGCGTGCGGCACGCCTGCGTGACGACCTCCAGGCCCTGCGCAAGGTGCTGGAACGCAATGCCGTGGTGCTCGACGACGGCACCGATGCCGACGTGTTCGCCCTGGTCACCGACGAGCTCGACACGGCGGTCCACGTGTTCCACGTCCGCGGCGGCCGCATCCGAGGCACCCGGGGCTGGGTGGTGGACCGGGTCGACGACACCCCGCCCGCGGGCCTGATGGAGCGCCTCCTGGAGCAGGTCTACGGGGACGTCGAGCCGGCCGGGAGGCCCCTGCGCGGACGCCCGACCGGGCGCGCCGAGGCCACCTCCGTCGACGACGTCGCCCACACCCCGACCCGGGCGATCCCCCGTGAGGTGCTCGTCTCCGACCTGCCCGAGGACGCCGCGACCCTGGAGGTCTGGCTCTCCGACCTGCGCGGCGCCAGGGTGCGCCTGCACGTCCCCCACCGCGGCGCCAAGGCGCGCCTCATGGACACCGTCCGCGACAACGCCACCCAGGCGCTCCAACTCCACCGCACGCGCCGCGCGGGCGACCTCACCCAGCGTTCCCGCGCCCTCGAGGAACTCGCCGCGGACCTCGACCTCCCCGCCGCCCCCCTGCGCATCGAGTGCTACGACATCTCCCACACCCAGGGACAGGACCAGGTCGCCTCGATGGTGGTCTTCGAGGACGGCATGCCCCGCAAGGACGCCTACCGCACCTTCAACATCCGCGGCGAGGACGGCACCGGGGTCCCCGACGACACCGCCGCCATGGACGAGGTCCTCCACCGCCGCTTCTCGCGCCTCCTCGCCGAGGAGGCCGGGGTGGAGGGGGAGGACGAGGACGGCGTCCCCCTGGCCTCCGGTCCCGTGGACGCCACCTCGGGGCGTCCACGGCGCTTCTCCTACCGGCCCGACCTCGTCGTCGTCGACGGCGGTCTGCCACAGGTCAACGCCGCCCGCGCTGCCCTCGACACCATGGGCGTGGACCTGCCGGTGGTGGGCCTCGCGAAGCGCCTGGAGGAGGTGTGGGTGCCGGGGGAGGAGTTCCCCTTGATCCTGCCGCGCAGTTCCGCCGCCCTCTACCTGCTCCAGCACCTGCGTGACGAGTCCCACCGCTTCGCCATCACCAAGCACCGCCGCCGCCGGGCCAAGGGCCAGACGCGCTCCGTCCTCGACGACGTGCCCGGCCTGGGACCGGCCAGGCAGGGCGCGCTCCTGCGCCGCTTCGGATCGGTCAAGAGGCTGCGCGCCGCCACGGTCGGGGAGGTCGCGGAGGTGCCCGGCATCGGCCCGGTCCTGGCCGCCACCGTCCTGGAGGCCCTCGGGACGGGCGCGGGCACGGTGGAGGCGACCGGGCCCGGGGACCCCGCCGTGGACCCCGCCGCCGGCACCGCCGCCGTCCCCCCACCGCACGAGGGCGACCCCGAGCCCCCCGCAGGTCCGTCCACCGCGGACGACCCCGCACCCGCGCCTGCACCGGATCCCGGTCCCGACCCAGTACCCGACGACCCCACCCCGCCCACCCGCACACCGGAGGGAACCGACCATGACCGACCCGACCACGACTGACCCGACCAGCGCACACCCCGTGACGACCGTGGCCGACACCCAGCCCACCCCGATGCCCGCCCGCGTGCTCCTGCTCGGCTCGGGGGAGTTGGGCCGGGAACTGACGATCTCCCTCAAACGTCTGGGAGCCCACGTCACCGCCGCGGACTCCTACCCGCACGCGCCGGCCATGCAGGTCGCCGATGACAGCCGCGTGCTCGACATGACCTCGGCCGCGGACCTGCGCGCCCTCGTCGACTCCCTCGACGTCGACCTCGTCGTCCCCGAGGTGGAGGCCATCGCCACGGACGTCCTCGCCGAGGTCGAGGCCGCGGGTGGGCCGCGCATCGTCCCCAACGCCTTCTCCGTCGTCACCACCATGGACCGCCAGCGCATCCGCGCACTGGCCGCCTCCCTGCCGGGGGTGGAGACCTCGCGGTTCCGCTTCGCCGCCTCCGCCCAGGAGATCCGCGACGCCCTGGAGGTCACCGGGGTGCCGGCGTTCGTCAAGCCGACGATGTCCTCCTCCGGCCACGGACAGACGCGCATCTCCTCCCCGGAGGAGGCGGAGGAGGCCTGGCGGGCGGCCGAGGAGGGGGCCCGGGCGGGCACCGGCCGGGTCATCGTCGAGGAGGCCGTCGACTTCGACTCCGAGATCACCCTGCTGACGGTGCGCTGGTGGGACGCGACCACCGGGGAGGTGCGCACCTCGTTCTGCGCGCCGGTCGGGCACCGCCAGGAGGACGGGGACTACGTCGAGTCCTGGCAGCCGGCGCAGGTGTCCGACCTCGCCCTCTCGCGGGCGCAGGAGGCGGCACTGGCCGTCACCGGCGCCCTCGCCGGGCACGGAGCCTCCCCGGCCCTGGGGCTCTTCGGGGTCGAGTTCTTCGTGCGCGGTGACCACGTGTGGTTCTCCGAGCTGTCCCCGCGCCCCCACGACACCGGAATGGTGACGATGGTCACCCAGCACCAGTCCGAGTTCGACCTCCACGCCCGGGCGGTCCTCGGACTGCCCGTGGACACCTCCCTGGGCGGACCCGGCGCCTCCGCCGTCGTCCGTGCCCCCTCCGCCCTGCGCACCGCGACCTACGAGGGCGCCGCCGCGGCCCTGTCCCTGGGTGACGAGCTGCGCATCTTCGGCAAGGAGGCGACGAGGGCGGGCCGCAGACTCGGGGTGGCCCTGGCCAGGGGAGCCGACGTGGACGCCGCGCGCCGCAGCGCCACGGCGATGGCGCAGGCGGTCCGCGTCGTCGAGGGGGACCACCGGTGAGCGACGGCGAGCGCCCCGGAGGTGGCATCCTTGGGGGCATGACGAACGAGGACCCCGGACAGGACCCCAACCCGCCCACCGTGCCGACGGGGATCCCGATTCTCGACGAGTTGCCGGGTGCTCCCGCCCCGGCGCTGAACGAGGTGCTCATCCTCACCGGTCGCTCCGGGGCGGGACGCACCCAGGCCGCACGCGCCCTGGAGGACCTCGACTGGTACGTCGTCGACAACCTCCCGGCCTCCATGCTGCCCGCCCTGGTGGGCATGATGTCGCCGGGAGGGGAGGCCGGGGTCCACCGTCTGGCAGTGGTCGTCGACGTGCGCTCCCGGGCCTTCTTCTCCGACCTCTCGGCGACGCTCGACAAGCTGCGCGACTCGGGGGTGCTCTACCGGATCATCTACCTGGAGGCCGACGAGGCCACCCTGGTGCGCCGTTACGAGTCGAACCGGCGCCCCCACCCCCTCCAGGGGGAGGGCACGATCATCGACGGGATCCGCGCCGAGGAGCGTCTGCTCGCCCCGTTGCGCGCCCGCGCCGACGAGGTCATCGACACGACGCACATGACGGTCCACGACCTCTCGCGCCACATCCGTGACGTGGTGGCGGGGGAGGCGGAGCGCCCCCTCCAGCTGACCATCGAGTCCTTCGGCTTCAAGTACGGCCTGCCCATGGACGCCGACGACGTCCTCGACGTGCGCTTCCTGAAGAACCCGTACTGGGTGGGGGAACTGCGCCACCTCACCGGTCGCGACAAGCCGGTGGTGGACTATGTCCTCGACCAACCCGGGGCGCGGGCCTTCGCCGAGGGTTACGCGGACCTCCTCGCGCCCATGCTCAAGGGCTACCTCACCGAGCTCAAGCCCTTCGTCACCATCGCGGTGGGGTGCACCGGGGGCAAGCACCGCTCCGTCGCCATGGCGGAGCTCGTCGCGCAGCGCTTCCGCGACAGCGGCTTCTCGGTGCGTGTCCTCCACCGAGACCTGGGGCGTGAGTGATGGCCTACCTGGACCGTGACGGCTGGGCCCAGCGCGGCGAGATCGGGGAGTCGGTCGTGGCACTCGGCGGGGGCCACGGCCTCTCCGCCACCCTGCGCGCGCTGCGCCACATCACCCACGCCGTGACGGCCGTGGTCACCGTCGCCGACGACGGGGGGTCCTCCGGTCGCCTGCGCCGTGAGATGGACGTACTGCCCCCGGGCGACCTCAGGATGGCCCTGGCCAGTCTCTGCGAGGAGACGGAGTGGGGCCTCACCTGGCGTGACGTCCTCCAGACGCGCCTGCACACCACCGGCCCCCTGGACGGACACGCGCTGGGGAACCTCCTGATCTCCGGGCTGTGGCAGATGCTCGGTGACCCGGTGGAGGGACTCGACTGGGTCGCGCGGCTCCTCAACGCCCAGGGCCGCGTCCTGCCGATGGCCTCCGTGCCCCTGGAGATCGAGGCGGACCTCGACAACGAGGGCACCTCCTACACCGTGCGCGGGCAGTCCCGGGTGGCCGTGGCCCCCGGCACGGTGCGCCACGTGCGTCTCATCCCCGAGGACCCACCGGTGCCCGGGGCGGTCCTGGACGCGATCGACGCGGCGGACTGGGTGGTCCTGGGTCCGGGTTCCTGGTACACCTCCGTCATCCCCCACCTCCTCGTCACCGACCTGCACCGCGCGCTGGTGACCACGGACGCCCACCGGGCCCTCATCCTCAACCTCGCGCGCCAGCGCGGGGAGACCGACACGATGACCTCGGCGGACCACGTCCGGGTGCTCCTGGAGCACGCACCCGACCTCAAGCTCGACGTGGTCCTCGCCGACCCCACCGCGATCGACGACATCGACGACCTGGTGGAGGCCGCCCAGGAGGCGGGCGCACGTCTCATGCTGCGGCAGGTCCGCACCGGGGACGGCATGCCCCACCACGACCCCCTCCGCCTGGCGGCCGCCCTGCGGGACGCCTTCGACGGGTTCCTCGGCGAGGTCGGCCGACCCGAACCCTGGCTCGCCTGAACACACGGCGAGGAAAGGAAGACTGTGATGTCCCTGACGACAGACATGAAGGACGAGCTCGCCCGCCTCAGGGCCGGGTCCGTGAGCTCCGTCGCGGCCGAGGTCGCCGCCATCCTGCGCTTCGCGGGGGGACTGCACCTGGTCTCCGGCCGCATCATCATCGAGGCCGAGCTCGACTCGCCCGTGGCCGCCCAGCGGCTGCGCACCTTCATGGCCCACCTCTACGGCACCGAGTCCAGCGTCGTCGTGGTCAGCGGGGGCGCCCTCAGACGGGGCAACCGCTACGTGGTGCGCGTCGTGAAGGGCGCCGACGACCTCGCCCGATGACGGGACTCGTGGACCACCTGGGCCGCCCGGTGCGCGGACTGCCCGCCCAGATCGTCTCCGCGGGACGCGACGAGGCCGCCGCCGCGTGGCGGGGTGCGTTCCTGGCCCGCGGCTCACTCATGGAGCCCGGACGCTCCTCCTCCCTGGAGATCACCGCCCCCGGTGCGGAGGCGGCCCTCGCGATGGTGGGGTGCGCGAGGCGTCTCGGCGCCGCGGCGCGCTCCAAGGAGGTCCGGGGCGCCGACCGCGTGAGCGTGCGCGACTCCGATGCGATCGGCACCCTGATCCTGGCGATGGGCGCGACCCGCAC
>NZ_CCXH01000125.1 GCF_000820725.1 Actinomyces polynesiensis
GCCTGGAGTTCAAGCAGGCCTCCCTCGAGGAGTTGGGGCGGCGCACCGACCCACCCCTGACGAAGGACGCCGTGGCGGGACGGATCCGCCGCCTCCTCGCCATGGCCGACAAGAAGGCGCACGAGGAGGGCATCCCCGACACCGAGTCCGTGCTCACCCTCGACATGCTCGAGGAGGACTGAGGCCGGGCACCCCGGCCCACGTCGGTGGGCCGTACGGCCCTGCGCCGAGGTGCCTCAGGGGTGTAGATTTGTCAGTGCTGGAACCGCAGGACACTGCGGGCCGGGACCACATCCCGTGGACCCGGTCGCATCGAAAGAGGTGCCCCTACGGGGGGCACAAGCAGGAGGACAACAGTGACCACCCGCGTTGGCATCAACGGCTTCGGCCGCATCGGCCGCAACTTCTTCCGCGCCGCCCTGGAGCAGGGCGCGGACATCGAGGTTGTCGCCGTCAACGACCTCACCGACAACAAGACCCTCGCCCACCTCCTCAAGTTCGACTCGATCACGGGTCGCCTTGACGCCGAGGTCACCTACGACGAGGAGTCCATCTCCGTCGACGGCCACCGCATCGTGGCCCTCGAGGAGCGCGATCCGGCCAAGCTGCCCTGGGGCGAGCTCGGCGTTGATGTCGTCGTCGAGTCCACGGGTTTCTTCACCGATGGTGAGAAGGCCAAGGCACACATCGACGGTGGCGCCAAGAAGGTCGTCATCTCCGCCCCCGCGAAGAACGTCGACGGCACCTTCGTCATCGGTGTGAACGACGACCAGTACGACCCCGCCACGCAGAACATCGTCTCGAACGCGTCCTGCACCACGAACTACCTCGCCCCGCTGGCGAAGGTTCTCGACGATGCCTTTGGCATCGAGCGTGGCCTCATGGTGACGGTCCACGCCTACACCGGCGACCAGCGTCTGCACGACGCCCCCCACAAGGACCTGCGTCGCGCCCGCGCCGCCGCCCTGAACATCGTCCCGACCTCCACCGGCGCCGCCCGCGCCGTGGCCCTGGTCCTGCCCCAGCTCAAGGGCAAGCTCGACGGCTACGCCATGCGCGTCCCGGTCCCCACCGGGTCCGTCGTCGACCTGACCTTCGAGCCCAAGAAGGCCGGCGTCACCGCCGAGGACGTCAACGCCGCCGCCAAGGCCGCCTCCACCGGCGACTTCGCCCACGTGTTCAAGTACTCCGAGGACGACCTGGTCTCCACCGACATCGTCGGCGACCCGCACTCCTCGATCTTCGACTCGCAGCTGACCAAGGTCATCGACAACATGGTCAAGGTCGTCTCCTGGTACGACAACGAGTGGGGCTACTCCAACCGCCTCGTCGAGCTGACCGCGCTGGTCGGCTCCAAGCTCTGAGCCACCAGGTCTCATGACGCAGGGCGCCCGCGCACGCGACAGCGTGTGCGGGCGCCTTTCGTCGGGGCCCACCCATTCCCACATCCACCGAAGGAAGGTTCAATGAGGACAATCGAATCGCTGGGCGACCTGCGCGGCAAGCGCGTGCTCGTCCGCTCCGACTTCAACGTCCCGCTCAAGGACGGTGTCATCACCGACGACGGTCGCATCCGCGCCGCGCTGCCGACCCTGGAGAAGCTGGTCCACGCCGGCGCCAGGGTCGTCGTCATGGCCCACCTCGGCCGCCCCAAGGGCGAGGTCAAGCCCGAGTTCTCGCTGGCACCCGTCGCCGCACGCCTCGGCGAGCTCGTCGACGCGCCCGTCACCCTCGCCAAGGACGTCACCGGGCCCTCCGCCCACGAGGTCGTCGCCGCCCTGAAGGACGGCGAGATCGCCCTCCTGGAGAACGTCCGCTTCGACGCCCGCGAGACCTCCAAGGTCGACGCCGAGCGCGAGGCCCTCGCCAAGGAGTACGCCGAGCTCGGGGACGTCTTCGTCTCCGACGGTTTCGGCGTGGTCCACCGCAAGCAGGCCTCGGTCTACGACATCGCGAAGATCCTGCCCTCCGCCGCCGGCCTCCTGGTGGTCAAGGAGATCGAGTCCCTGCGTCGCGCCACCGACAACCCGGAGCGGCCCTACGCCGTGGTCCTGGGTGGGTCGAAGGTCTCCGACAAGCTCGGCGTCATCGCCAACCTCCTGACCAAGGCCGACATGCTGCTCATCGGCGGCGGCATGGTGTTCACCTTCCTGGCCGCCAAGGGCCTCAACGTGGGCAAGTCGCTGCTCGAGGAGGACCAGATCGACGTCGTCAGGGGCTACATCGACGAGGCCGCCCAGCGCGGTGTCGAACTCGTGCTGCCGGTCGACATCATCGTGGCCCCCGAGTTCAGCGCGGATGCGCCCGCCACGGTCGTCCCGGCGGACGCCATCCCCGCGGACCAGATGGGCCTCGACATCGGCCCGGAGTCCCAGAAGCTCTTCGCCGAGAAGCTCGCCACCACGAAGACCGTCGCCTGGAACGGTCCGATGGGCGTCTTCGAGTTCCCCGCCTTCTCCGGCGGCACGCGCGCCGTCGCGGAGGCCCTGTCCAAGGGCTCGATGTTCTCGGTCGTCGGTGGCGGTGACTCGGCTGCGGCCGTGCGCCTCCTCGGCTTCGACGAGTCGACCTTCTCCCACATTTCCACCGGTGGTGGCGCCTCCCTCGAACTCCTCGAGGGCAAGGTCCTGCCGGGCATCGCAGTTCTGGAGGACTGAACATGGCACGCACCCCCCTGATGGCGGGCAACTGGAAGATGAACCTCGACCACCTCGAGGCGATCCACCTGGTCCAGGGTCTCGCCCTGGCGCTCGACGACGCCAACTTCGACTACTCCTCGACCGAGGTCGTCGTCATCCCCCCGTTCACCGACATCCGTTCGGTCCAGACCGTCGTCGAGGGCGACGGCCTCAAGATCCGCTACGGCGCCCAGGACGTCTCGACCCACCAGGCCGGGGCGTACACCGGGGAGATCTCCGCGGAGATGCTCGTCAAGCTCGGCGTCTCCTACGTGGTCGTCGGCCACTCCGAGCGTCGCGAGTACCACCACGAGTCCGATGCCCTGGTGGGGGAGAAGGCCCGCGTCGTCCTCGATGCCGGGATGACCCCGATCATCTGCTGCGGTGAGGGACTCGACGTCCGCAAGGCCGGACGCCAGGTGGAGCACGTCCTCGCACAGATCGACGGCGCCCTGGAGGGCATGGACGCGGAGGCGGCCGCCAAGGTCGTCATCGCCTACGAGCCCATCTGGGCCATCGGCACCGGCGAGGTCGCGACCCCCGCCGACGCCCAGGAGGTCTGCGGAGCGATCCGGCTGCGTCTCGCGGAGCTCTACTCCGCCGAGGTCGCCGAGACCGTGCGCATCCTCTACGGCGGGTCCGTGAAGTCCTCGAACGTCAAGGACATCATGGCCGAGCCCGACGTCGACGGCGGACTCGTCGGCGGCGCCTCGTTGAAGGCCGAGGAGTTCGCGAAGATCGCGCGCTTCCAGACCCTCTGAGACACACGGCACCCGGCACTGCCGGGGGATGGGGGCCCACCGGCACGCCGGTTGGCCCCCATCGTCGTGCCAGCACTAGAATCATCACAGTCGTGCGCCCCGCGGTCCCCGCGGGTGCGCCACCCGGACCCGAACGGAACCACACGTGGCTGTACTGAAGATCGTCCTGCTGGTGCTCATCGTGCTGACGAGCGTCCTGCTCACCCTCACCGTTCTCATGCACAAGGGGCGCGGCGGCGGGCTCTCCGACATGTTCGGCGGTGGGATCTCCTCCTCGGTCGGGTCCTCAGGCGTGGCCGAGCGCAACCTGAACCGCATCACGCTGGGTGTGCTCGTCGTGTGGGCCGTGTGCATCGTCGCCTTCGGGGTCCTCAACAAGTTCGGTCTCTGAGTCCGGCCGACCCCGGGCGAGCCCACCGTCCGGCCGGGTGCACCGTCCCGCTCGCGCCCACCGCCGGGCGCACACGCGGCGTCAGGCCCGCTGCGGTCCCGCATGCGGTCGGGGATCGGCGGCCGCGTCGAGCCACCACACCACCCGCCCACCGGTGAGTGCCGCCACCGGCACCTCGTGGAAGTCCGCGCCGGCCAGGGCCGCTGCGAGGACCCCACGTTTCGCGGCACCCGCCGCGACCACCCACACCGTCCCAGATCCCGCGACGACCCCGCGGGTCAGGGAGATCCGCTCGGGCGGGGGCTTGGGGGAGTGGCGCTCGGCGACGACCACGTCGTCGGAGTCGAGCTGGGGATGACCGGGGAAGAGGCTGGCGAAGTGCCCGTCGGGACCGGCCCCGACGAGGGCGAGGTCCGGGCTCCGGGTCCCCATCACCCCTGACCGCTCGGAACGGAACCGGGTCGTCGCCCCCTCCAGGGAGGTGGTGCCGTCCGCAGCGGGCATCGGCCGCACCTCGACTCCCGGCAGGCGGTCGAGGAGGACCTCCCGGGCGACCAGGTCGTTGCGCTGCGGGTCGTCGCAGGGGACGAACCGCTCGTCCACCCACCACACCCTCACCCTCGACCAGTCCACCCCGGCCGCGGGGGCAGGCACGCGCCCGAGCACCACGGTGGCCACCGAGCCCCCGGCCACGGCCAGGTCGACACGCCGGTCCGTGACGGTGGCGGTGAGCCGGGCCAGGTGCTCCACCAGCGCCTCCGCGGCCGCGTCCCCCATCTCCTCGGGGGTCGGGAACACACGCAGTTCAGGCATCCTCCGGTCCCTCCTCCAGGAGGGCGACGACCTCGGGGAGGCGTGGGAGGTCCTCCGTGAGGACCTCGCTGTAGAACACGTCCGGGTCCAGTCGGCGCAGCTCCTCCATCAGGCAGTCCTGGACCGAACGCCTGGGCAGGTTGACATAGGTGGTGTCGAGCCCACTGCGGCTCAGGTGTGCCACCTGTGAGACGGCCCTGCGGGTCAGGGAGACCTCGGCGCCGTCGGCGAAGGAGAAGTGGACCCCGGTGATGGTCCTGGCGCTCGGGTCGGCCTCGTGCACGGTCCGCACCCCCGTTCGCCGCTGGAGCCAGGCAGCCACCAGGAACGCGGAGGGATGGGTGGCGTGCCCGGTCACGGTGATGAGCTCCGGCGCCCGGTCGAAGCCCTCCACGACCGTGGCGAGGAGCGCACGCCACAGCGTCACACCGGACCACGCGAGGTCGGTGTCACCGGGGGAGTAGGTGCGCGCGAGGTCCATGAGCGTCCTCATCGGGCACTGCGTGGACCGCGAGTCGGTGATCCGACGCACCGCGAGGACGCCGAGCGGGTGCTCCCCGGGGTTGTCCGGTGGGACGTTGGGCCAGTAGGTCACCACCGGGGTGTCCGAGAGCAGCAGGGGCATCACGAGCGTGTCCAGTCCGTTGGCGGCGTCGCCACGGGGTTCGAGGACGACCACGTCCGACGGGCCCGCCTCGCCGCCCACCCGGATCTGGGCGTTGAGGCGCGCCTCGCCGTCCTTCTCCCCGGGGTCCACCACGACGATCACGCGGCAGGGGTGCTCCCTGGAGGCGGCGTCGGAGATCTCGATGGCCCGGTCGACGTCGATGACGTCGTCGACCACCACGATGAGGGTGAGCACGCGGCCCAGCGCCGCCGACCCGCGTTCGTCCCGCATCTCGATGATGCGGGAGGCGACCTCGGAGGCCGTCGTGTCCTTGAGCGTGATGATCACGGGATCCTCCAGGAACGTCCGTCGACTGCCAGCATCTCGTGTGCCGTGGAGGGTCCCCAGGAACCGGGACGGTACTGCTCCGGGGCGCCGGCCGCCTCCCAGTGCTCCAGCACGGGGTCCAGGATCTTCCAGGAGAGCTCGACCTCGCGCTGGTGCGGGAACAGCGGCGCGGAACCGACCAGGGCGTCCAGCACCAGGCGCTCGTACGCCTCGGGGGAGTCCTCCGTGAAGGCGTGCCCGTAGCCGAAGTCCATGGTCACGTCGCGCACCTGCATCTCGGTGCCCGGGACCTTCGCGCCGAAGCGCAGCGTCATCCCCTCGTCCGGCTGGACGCGCACCACGAGGACGTTCTGGCCGGTCTCACCCATCTCGGAGTTCTCGAAGGGCACGTGCGCGGCCCTCCTGAAGACGACCGCGATCTCGGTGACCCGCTTGCCCAGGCGTTTGCCCGTGCGCAGGTAGAAGGGGACGCCCGCCCAGCGTCGCGTGTCCACGAAGAGCTTGAGCGCGGCGAAGGTCTCCGTGTGGGAGTCGACGGGGATGTTGTCCTCCTCGAGGAAGCCCTTGACGTGGGCGCCACCCTGCCAGCCCTCCGCGTACTGCCCGCGCGCGGTGCCGATGTCGAGGTCCTCGGGCAGGCGCACCGCGGAGAGCACCTTCTCCTTCTCCGCACGCAGGGCGCGGGGGGTGAACCGGACCGGCTCCTCCATGGCCGTGAGGGCCAGGAGCTGCAGGAGGTGGTTCTGGATGACGTCGCGCGCCGCGCCGATGCCGTCGTAGTAGCCGGCGCGGGTGCCGATGCCGATCTCCTCCGACATCGTGATCTGGACGTGGTCGACGTAGTTGGAGTTCCACAGAGGCTCGAACATGGTGTTCGCGAAGCGCATGGCGAGGATGTTCTGGACCGTCTCCTTGCCGAGGTAGTGGTCGATGCGGAAGACGTCGCGCTCGTCGAAGACCTGGGAGACCACGTGGGAGAGCTCGCGGGCGGACTCCAGGTCGTGCCCGAAGGGTTTCTCGATGATGACGCGGCGCCACTCGTCACCGCCGTTGCGCACGTTGAGCCCGGTGTCGGCCAGGTGTCGGCACACGACCGGGAACCACGACGGGGGGATCGACAGGTAGAAGGCGTGGTTGCCCCCCGTGCCGCGGGAGCGGTCCAGTTCGGCGACGGTGTCGGCGAGCTTGCGGTAGCCCTCGGCGTCGTCGAAGCTGCCGGGCACGAAGCGCAACCCGGCGGCGAACTGCTTCCAGGTGCGCTCCTCGAACCCGGTGCGGGAGTACCTCTCGATGGCGGTGCGCACGAAGTCCTCGAAGTCCCCGGTCGACCAGTCGCGCCTGGCGAAGCCCGTCAGGGCGAAGGCCGGGTTGAGGAGTCCACGGTTGGCGAGGTCGTAGACGGCGGGCAGGAGCTTCTTGCGCGCCAGGTCGCCGGTGATGCCGAAGATGACGAGGCCGCACGGCGGGGCCACCCGCGGCAGGCGACGGTCGTCGGGATCGTGCAGCTCGAAGAGACGTGAACCCACGGTGTTCCTTCCGGGGGCCGGGCGGGCACGCGGCCCGCCCGGCCCGTTGCTCGGTTCAGGCGCGCACGGCGTCCAGGGACTCGTGCGCCGCGGAGACGACGTGGGGGGCGTCGATCCCGTAGGCGTCGAAGAGGGCCTGTCCGTCCCCGGAGGCCCCGAAGTGCTCGATGGACACCGACCGCCCGGCGTCACCCACCCAGGAGCGCCAGGGCATGGCGATGCCCGCCTCGACGGAGACCCGGGCGCGGACGGCCGCCGGGAGGACCGACTCGCGGTACTCCTCGTCCTGCTGCCCGAACCACTCCATGCACGGCACGGAGACGACGCGTGCCGCCACCCCCTGGTCGGCGAGGAGCACCTGCGCCGCCAGCGCGTGCTGGACCTCGGAGCCGGACCCCATGAGGATCACGTCGGGCGTGCCCTCGCAGTCGGAGAGCACGTAGGCGCCGCGGGCCACACCGGTGGCCGGGGCCAGGCCGGTGCCCTCGCCGCGGGCGGGATTGGGCAGGCCCTGACGGGACAGCACGAGGGCGGCCGGGTGGCGCTGCTCGAGGACCGCACGCCACGCCTGGGCCGTCTCCTCGGCGTCCGCGGGGCGCACCACGGCCAGTCCGGGGATCGCCCGGCAGGCCGCCAAGTGCTCGATCGGCTGGTGGGTGGGGCCGTCCTCGCCGACACCCACCGAGTCGTGGGTCCACACGTGGATGACCGGCAGGTCCATGAGGGCCGCCAGTCGCACCGCCCCACGCATGAAGTCCGAGAACACGAAGAAGGTGCCGCCGTAGACCCTGCTCAGACCGTCCGCGGCGATGCCGTTCATGATGGCCGCCATCGCGAACTCGCGGACCCCGAAGTGCAGGTTCCTCCCGAAGGGGTTGCCGGGGAACATGGCGGAGGTCCGGTCCTCCGGCAGGAACGAGGGCCACCCCTTCATCAGGGTGTTGTTCGATCCCGCCAGGTCCGCGGAACCCCCCCACAGCTCCGGCACGGCCTCGGCGATGGCGTTGAGGACCTGCCCCGAGGCGGCCCGGGTGGCCAGCGACTTCCCCGCCTCGAAGGTCGGGAGCGAGGACTCCCACCCCTCGGGCATGCGGCCCGAGAGGACGCGGTCCAGGAGCTCGGCGCGGTCGGGGTGGGCCGCCTGCCAGGCCTCGAAACGGGGGTCCCACTCGGCATGTGCCTCGCGGGCGCGCAACGCCGCGTTGGCACGGGCGTGGTCCACCGCCTCCTGGTCCACGGCGAACATCGCGTCGGGGTCGACCCCGAGTCGTTCCTTGAGGCCCCGCAGCGAGTCGGAGCCGAGCTTGGAGCCGTGGATGGCACCCGTGTTCTCCTTGCCCGGGGTGGGCCAACCGATGATCGTGCGCAGGGCGATGATCGAGGGGCGCGCGGTGTCCGCCTTCGCGGCCCGCAGCGCCTCGTCGAGGGCGCGGACGTCCTCGTCGTAGCTGCCGTCGGCGCCCAACCAGTCGACCCGCTGCACCTGCCAGCCGTAGGCCTCGTAGCGGGCGAGGACGTCCTCGGTGAAGGCGATGTTCGTGTCGTCCTCGATGGAGATGTGGTTGTCGTCGCAGATCACCGTGAGGTTGCCCAGCTCCTGCGTGCCCGCCAGGGAGGCGGCCTCGGAGGCGACACCCTCCTGCATGCACCCGTCGCCGGCGACCACGTAGACGTCGTGGTCGAACACCGACCGGCCCATCGGGGTCTCGGGGTCGAAGAGCCCGTGGGCCCGCCTCGCCGACATCGCGAATCCCACACCCGCGGCGAGGCCGGTGCCCAGCGGCCCGGTGGTGAGCTCGATGCCGGGGGTGTGGCCGAACTCGGGATGTCCCGGGGTGCGCGAACCGAAGACCCTGAGGTTCTCCAGGTCGTGCAGTTCCAGGCCGGCCCCGGCCAGGTAGAGCTGGATGTACTGGGTGAGCGAGGTGTGCCCTGCGGAGAGGATGAACCGGTCACGGCCCAACCAGCGGTCGTCCGACGGGTCGAACCTGAGGTGCTGTTGGAAGAGGAGGTAGGCGGCCGGCGCCAGCGAGATCGCCGTGCCGGGATGACCATTGCCCGTCTTCTCGACCGCGTCGGCGGCCAACACCTTCGCCGTCGTCACGGCTCGCTGGTCCATGGGGTCCCACTTGAATGTCACTTCGGCCTCCAGCCGTTCATGCCCTGAGGGCGTGGATCACACGGGTTCCGCCCCAAACTCTATCCCGTGCCCGCCGCTTCCTCCCGGTGCGCCGGATCCCGGCCTAGCATTCCAGCATGACCACGATGGAGGAGGTGGCGCGCGACTGGCTCGACCACCTGCGCGTGGAGCGCGGCGCGTCCTCGAACACGGTCTCCGGGTACCGGCGCGACGTGGGGCGCTACCTGGCAGACCTGCGGGCCCACGGCATCACCTCCCTGGACGCCGTCACCGCCGCCGACGTCGGACGCCACGTCGAGGGGCTCCGCTCCGGCGAGGTGACCGGGCGCCCCTTGGCCGCCACCTCGGTGGCCCGGGCATGTGCCGCCATCCGTGGCCTGCACCGTTTCGCCCTCCGGGAGGGGCTCGTCACACAGGACCCCGCGGCGGACCTCGAGCCCCCGCGGGCCCCGGGACGCCTGCCGAAGGCGCTGTCCGTCCCCGAGGTCACGCGCCTCCTGGACGCCGCCCACGTCGGTGACTCCCCGGTGCACCTGCGCGACGCCGCCCTCCTGGAGCTCCTCTACGCCACCGGGGCGCGCATCTCCGAGGCGGTCGCCCTCGCGGTGGACGACCT
This sequence comes from Actinomyces polynesiensis, assembly GCF_000820725.1. Classification (GTDB taxonomy): domain Bacteria; phylum Actinomycetota; class Actinomycetes; order Actinomycetales; family Actinomycetaceae; genus Pauljensenia; species Pauljensenia polynesiensis. The sequence goes on from NZ_CCXH01000125.1 coordinate 9,881, forward strand.
CGACCTCGACGAGG
>NZ_CCXH01000126.1 GCF_000820725.1 Actinomyces polynesiensis
CCTCGACGAGGACGTCCCCGTGGTGCGCCTGTTCGGCAAGGGGCGCAAGGAACGGATCGTGCCGGTGGGCCACTACGCCCGCGACGCGGTGGCCGCCTACCTCGTGCGCGCCCGACCCGAGCTCTCCCGACGGGGACGGGGGACCTCCTCCCTGTTCCTCAACACCCGCGGTCGTCCCCTGTCACGCCAGTCGGCGTGGGAGGCGCTCCAGCGGGTCGCGGCGGAGGCGGGTCTCACCTCCCACGTCTCCCCGCACACCCTCCGCCACTCCTTCGCCACCCACCTCCTCGAGGGCGGGGCGAGCGTGCGCGACGTCCAGGAACTGCTCGGCCACTCCAGCGTCCAGACCACCCAGATCTACACGCTCCTGTCGCCCACCACACTGAGGGAGGTCTACCGCACCTCACATCCCAGGGCACTCGGCCCCGGCACCCCTGCCGGGCAGGGACGATGAACTAGGCTGGGCGCGTGACGAACGATGCGCAACCCACCCTCGACGGCACCCCATCGTCGCCGAGGGCGACTACCCCGTCCCGGCACCGCTGGCGGGTCACGGACCAGCCCGCATCATCGACATGTGCAACCAGAAGGGCGGGGTCGGCAAGACGACGACCACCATCAACCTCGGTGCGGCACTGGCGGAGTACGGGCGCCGCGTGCTGGTCGTCGACTTCGACCCGCAGGGCGCGGCCTCGGTCGGCCTCGGGATCAACACACTCGACATGGACCAGACGGTCTACACGGTGCTCATGGACTCCCGCTCCGACGTGCGCAGTGCCATCGTGGCGAGCGCCGTGGAGGGCCTCGACGTCCTGCCCGCCAACATCGACCTCTCGGCCGCTGAGGTGCAGTTGGTCAACGAGGTGGCCCGGGAGTCCGCCCTGGCGCGCGTGCTGCGCCACGTCGTGGACGACTACGACGTCATCCTCATCGACTGCCAGCCCTCACTCGGCCTGCTCACCGTCAACGCCCTGACCGCGGCGCACGGGGTCATCGTGCCGGTGGAGGCGGAGTTCTTCGCGCTGCGCGGGGTGGCGCTCCTGGTGGAGACCATCGAGACGGTCCGCGACCGCATCAACCCGCGCCTGAAGATCGACGGGATCGTCGCCACCATGGTCGACACCCGCACCCTCCACTCCCGGGAGGTCCTCCAGCGCCTGGGCGAGGCCTTCGGGGACCTCGTGTACACCACCCAGATCCGGCGCACGGTGAAGTTCCCCGACGCCTCCGTCGCCACGGAACCGATCACCACCTACGCCCCCTCGCACCCCGGCGCGGAGGCGTACCGGCGTCTGGCACGTGAGGTGGTCGCCCGTGGTGACGTCGCGTGAGGGAGCCGTGGGCGCCGACCCCGCACAGGGGACCATCGACCAGTTCCAGGTGAGCCTGGAGGTCTTCCAGGGGCCCTTCGACCTCCTCCTCCAGCTGATCTCGCGACACCGCCTCGACATCACCGAGGTCGCCCTGTCACAGGTCACCGACGAGTTCATCTCCTACATGCGCACCTTCCCGGACCTCTCCCGCACCACCGAGTTCCTCGTCGTGGCCGCCACGCTCCTCGACATGAAGGCCGCCCACCTCCTGCCCCGCGAGGAGGACGAGGAGGACGTCGACCTCGCCGACCTCGAGGCCCGGGACCTGCTCTTCTCCCGACTCCTGCAGTACCGCGCCTTCAAGCTCGCCGCCGCGGCGATCTCGGCGTCCCTCCAGGAGCACGCCGGGTCCCATCCACGCTCCGTCCCGCTGGAGCCGCACTTCGCGGCCCTGCTGCCCGAACTCGTGTGGGTCACCGGTCCCGCGGACCTCGCCCGCGCGGCAGCGGAGGCCCTCACGCACACCCCGCCCACCGTGGAGGTCGCCCACCTGCACGACCCGGCGGTGCCCGTGCGCGAGCAGGCACTGCTCATCTCCGCACGCCTGCGCCGCGAGGGGCACCTCAGCTTCCACCGGCTGGTCGAGGACGCGGGCTCCACCGCCGTGGTCGTCTCCCGCTTCCTCGCGCTGCTCGAGCTCTACCGGCGCCGCGTCGTCGCCTTCTCCCAGGAGGAGGCACTCGGGGCCCTGGACGTGACGTGGACGGGCGGGCAGGGCGACGTGGACCTCGACATCGACGAGTACGAGGGCGACGCCGGTTCGCCGGAGAGGGGGCACCATGTCGCAGCGTCCTGAGAGCGGGCACGACCAGGCGGGGGAGGGGTCCGCCACCGCCGGTCACGCGGGGGAGGACGCCCCACGTGAGGCCCCCGCGACCGTGGCGCCCGGGGACACCGACGCCTCCCCGGCCAGCCTGTTCGCGCCACTGGAGGCCGTGCTGATGGTCGTCGACCACCCGGTGTCCGTCACCGAGCTCGCCGAGGCGCTGGGCGTCGGCCCCGCCCTCGTCGGGCAGGCCCTGCGGGAGCTGGCGGCGGAGTACCGGGGCACACCCGGACGGGCCCACGGCTTCGAGCTGCGGGCGTCCGCGGGCGGATGGCGGGTCTACTCGGCGCCCGCGTGGGCGGAGGTGGTGGGTCGCTTCGTCGTCGGCACCGACACCTCCCGCCTCAGCCAGGCCGCGCTGGAGACGCTCGCCGTCATCGCCTACCGCCAACCGACCACGAGGTCGCGCATCTCGCACGTGCGCGGCGTGAACGTCGACGCCGTGGTGCGTACCCTTGTGGCCAGGGGACTGGTCGAGGAGGTCGGGGAGACCGACTCGGGCGCGCGCCTGTACGCCACCACCGGGTACTTCCTGGAACGCATGGGGTTCAACTCCCTGGACGACCTGGCGCCCCTGGCCCCCTACCTGCCCGCGAGTGAGGAACTCGAGGGGCTCGCACACGACCTTGAGGAGACACTGTGAGGAATGACCCGCACGTCAGCGACGGCATCCGGCTGCAGAAGGTGCTGTCCCAGGCGGGCATCGCCTCGCGCCGAGCCGCGGAGGAGATGATCTCGGACGGCCGTGTCCAGGTGGACGGCAAGGTGGTGCGCACCCTCGGCACCCGGGTGGACCCCACCCGGCAGGTCATCCACGTCGACGGTGACCGCGTGATCCTCGACGAGACCAAGCACGTCGTCCTCGCCCTCAACAAGCCGGTCGGCATGGTCTCGACGATGGACGACCCCGAGGGACGTCCCGACCTCACCGACATCGTCGGGGACTACCCCGAACGGCTCTACCACGTGGGCCGCCTCGACGTCGACACCTCCGGACTGCTGCTCCTCACGAACGACGGGGAGCTCGCCAACCGCCTCACCCACCCCTCCTACGAGGTCCCCAAGACCTACGTCGCCCGCGTCCACGGTGAGGTGAAGCCGGGGGTGCGCCGCACCCTCCTCGCGGGGGTCGAGCTGGAGGACGGCCCCATCAACGTCGACCACTTCCGGGTGATGGAGACCTTCGGGGACATCACCACCGTGGAGATCACCGTCCACGAGGGCCGCAACAGGCTGGTGCGCCGGCTCATGGAGCAGGTCGGCTACCCGGTGCGCGAACTGGTGCGCACCCAGTTCGGACCCATCCGCCTCGACCACCTGCAGCCGGGCACCACACGGCGCGTGAAGGGCAACGCCCTCGTCGCCCTCTACGGCTGCGTCGGCCTGTGAGGAACCGATGGTGACCCGTTCCCCCCTGCGCCCGGTCGCCACGACCGGTCCGGTGCTCGTGGTGGGCACCGGGCTCCTCGGCACCTCCGTCGGCCTGGCCCTGAGCGCCGCCGGCGTCGAGGTGCTGCTCTCGGACACCTCGCCCACCTCCCAGAGGCTGGCCGTGGACGTCGGCGCCGGCCGCGCGTGCACCCCCGGTGACTCCCTCGCGCCACGCCTGGTGGTCGTGGCGACCCCACCCGACGTGGCCGGGGCCTGTGTCGTCGACGCCCTCGTGCGACACCCCGGGGCCGTGGTGACGGACGTGGCCTCGGTGAAGAGCGCTGTCGTCGACGACGTCCTCCACGAGGCCGCGCTGCGCGGGGACCCGGGCATCGCCGCACGCTACGTGGGATCCCACCCCATGGCGGGTCGGGAACGCTCGGGGGCGGGGGCCGCGGACGCGGACCTGTTCATCGGCCGCCCCTGGGTGGTGGTGCCCCACGAGGGCTCCGCGCCG
>NZ_CCXH01000127.1 GCF_000820725.1 Actinomyces polynesiensis
CGCATCGCCGCCTCGGACCCCCGGCTGTGGACCTCGATCCTCGCCGGCAACGCCGGACCCGTCTCGCAGATCCTGGCCGCCGTGCGCACGGACCTGGACGACCTGCTCGTCCACCTGCGGGCCGCGGCCGCGGAGGGGCCCCTCGAGGGCGGCTCCGTCGGGGCCGTGAACCGCGTGATGGAGGCGGGCAACAGGGGAGTGGCGCGCATCCCCGGCAAGCACGGGGGCGCCCCCCAGCGCTTCGCCGAGGTCGAGGTGCTCGTGCCCGACCGACCGGGGGAGCTCGGACGGCTCTTCTCGGAGCTCGGCGAGATCGAGGTCAACATCGAGGACCTCACCCTGGACCACTCGGCGGGCCAGCGGGTGGGCGTGGCACGCCTCATGGTGGACCCCGCCCGCGCCCGCGACGCGGAGGTGGAACTGGAGCGGCGGGGGTGGCGCATCATCGCCCACGCCACCTCCGAGGGCAGCTGAGCGCGCACGCGGGGCAGGGTGCGGACCGGTGCGGGCTCGGCCCGCCGACGTCCCGCCCCGGGGGCAGGCAGGGACACGGCGGCCGCGACGGCCGCGACGCACGAGGGAGGGGTCACGCAGTGGACCGGACACGACGCAGGGAACTCATCACGCGGGTCGGCATCACGATCGGGGTGGACGGTCCCGCAGGGTCGGGCAAGTCGACCGTGTCGAAGCGGGTGGCACTCGACCTTGGCATCGGGTACCTCGACACCGGGGCCATGTACCGCGCGCTCACGTGGTACGCACTGGACCGGGGCATCGACCTGTCCGACCAGGACGCGGTGGCCGCCGCGGCGGACGCCATGCCGCTGGAGCTCGACTCACACCCCCTGGACCCCCACGTGCTCGTCGGCGGGGTGGAGGTGACCGACGAGATCCGCACACCCCGCATCTCCGAGGCCGTGACCGCGGTGTCCACGAACCTGCAGGTGCGCCACTGGATGGCGCGTGAACAGCGACGCCGCATGCTGGAGGCGCGTGAGGCCGGTTCCGGGATGATCGCCGAGGGCCGTGACATCACCACCGTCGTGTGCCCGGACGCCGACGTGCGCGTCCTCCTGCTGGCGGACCCGCAGGCACGTCTGCGCCGCCGCACCCAGGAGCTCTACGGGGACCAGTCGCCGGAGCACCTGGAGGCCACGCGTCGCCAGGTCGAGGACCGCGACGCCGCGGACTCCACGGTCACGGAGTTCCTGGAGCCCGCCCCCGGCGTCAGCGTGGTCGACTCCTCGGCACTGGGGATCGACGAGGTCGTCGCCGCCGTCCTCGCCCTCGTCGACCGGGACCTGACGGAGCGCACCCACCCCTGACCGCGAGGTCCGCTCAGTTCCGACGCTGAGGTCCGCTCTGTTCTGACGCTGAGGTCCGCTCTGTTCGAGGGCTGAGGTCCGTCCTGTTCCGACCTCGAGGTCCGTCCCGGTCCTGCGCCGGGGCGTGCGCCAGTGGCACGGACGAGGGCGGGACCCGGGCGCCCTCACACCAGTCGGTGGCGCGGGGAGACCTTCTCCGTCTCGGAGGGATCCGTGATGGCCTCGGGAGCCAGGACCTCGTCGATGGCGGACACGGTGTCGTCATCGAGCAGCACACCGGAGGCGTGGACGTTCTCCGAGACCTGCTCGGGGCGGGAGGCACCGATCAGGGCGGCCGCCACGGCGTCGTTGTGCAGCACCCAGGCCAGGCCGAGCTGCGCCATCGTGAGCCCCTCCTCGGCGGCGATGGGCTCCAGCCGCTGGACGGCGCGCAGGATGTCCTCGGTGAGGAAGTGCTCGATGAAGCTGCTGCCCCCGCCCTTGTGGTCGGTGGCGCGCGATCCCTCCGGAACGGCCGCACCGGGGCGGTACTTGCCCGTGAGGACTCCCTGGGCCAGGGGCGACCACACGATCTGGGAGATGCCGAGCTCGCGGCTGGTGGGGATGACCTCGCCCTCGATGACCCGCCACAGGGCAGAGTACTGGGGCTGGTTGGAGATCAGCTGGAAACCGAGGTCGCGGGCGAGCGCATGACCTGCGCGCAGCTGTTCGGCGGTCCACTCCGACACCCCGATGTAGAGGGCCTTGCCGGCGCGCACCACGTCGGCGAAGGCCTGCATCGTCTCCTCCAGCGGCGTCTCGTAGTCGAATCGGTGCGCCTGGTAGAGGTCGACGTAGTCGGTGCGCAGTCGCGTCAGGGAGGCGTCGATGGACTCCATGATGTGCTTGCGCGAGAGCCCGGTGTCATTGGGGCCCATCGGGCCGGTCGGGAAGTAGACCTTGGTGAAGATCTCCAGCGAGGCGCGACGGTGACCCTCCAACGCCTCGCCGAGGATCGACTCGGCCGCACCGTTCATGTAGGTGTCCGCGGTGTCGAAGGTCGTGATGCCGGCGTCGAGGGCCGCCTGGACGACCTCGACCGCCCGGTCGCGCCCGACCTGCCCGCCCGCCGTCACCCAGTTGCCGAGGGTGAGTTCGCTGATCTTGAGTCCGGACGTCCCCGAGGTACCTGTGCTTGATCGTCATGGTGTGAGGCTATCGCCGGGGCGGGGCGCGTGCGCGCCGGACGCGCAGTCCACGGTGAGCACCTCCCCTCCCGGATGAGGACCTCCCCCCGTGGACTGCCACGGGGGGAGGAGGGGCGAGGATGCCCCCGGTGGGGCTTGCCCGGTCGGGGAGGCTCCCGGACGGGCGGTCGCTCAGAGGGTGAAGGCGGAGACGAAGTCGTCGAGGGCGGCGTCGGAGTCACCGGAGGCGAAGGCCTCCATCGCGACCGTGCCCCGGTACCCCATGGCACCGAGTGCGCGGGCGACGGCGGGGTAGTTGACCTCGCCCGTGCCCGGCTGGGCGCGTCCCGGCACGTCCGCCACCTGGATCTCGCCGATCCAGGGCAGGGACTCCCGGCACAGCTCGATGAGGTTCCCCTCCCCGATCTGGGCGTGGTACAGGTCGAGGTTCATCCGGAGGGCGGGGGAGTCCACGGAGGAGACCAGGGTGCGTGTGTCCGCCGCCGTGTCGAAGGGACATCCCGGGTGGTCGACCGCGGTGTTGAGGCTCTCCAGGGTGAAGGTCCGCCCCGCCTCCTCACCGAGGGCTGCGAGCCGGGCGAGGGTGTCGCGGGCGTGCAGCCAGTCGGCGTGGGAGGGATGTGCATTGGCGACGACGGGGATGCCGCCCTCGCCGAGCCCCGTGCCGTGGAGGTTGAGCCGCGGGCAGTCGAGGACGGCGGCAGCCTCCAGGGACTCCCGCGCGGTCTCGAGGAGGCGTTCGCCTCCCCGGTCCGTCGTGAGGTCGCCCTCGAGGTAGCCCGTCATGGAGACGACCTCGGCGCCGCTGGCGGCGATCGCCTCGAGGTCCTTGTCCTGCCAGCCCCAGATCTCGACCTTGAGGCCGCGATCGCTGATGCGCGCGATGCGCTCGAGGAGCGGTCGGTCGGTGAAGATCATCTCGGCGCAGGCGGCGAGGGTGAATGCCATCGGAGTACTCCTTCTTCGTGTGGTGTCAGTGGGCATGCCGGGCCGAACGTCCGGCGCGGAAGTGCGCCTCGATGTCCTCGAGGCTGCGGCCCCGGGTCTCCGGGACGCACAGCGCCGTGAACGTGATGGCGAGGAATCCGATCGCGGCGAAGAGGTAGAAGGTCGCCTGCGCGCCGATGCTGTCGGTGAGGATGGGGAACACCGGGGAGATCGTGCAGTTGAAGATCCACATGACGGTCACCGCCAGACCGGTCGCGAATCCGCGGATCCGCTGGGGGAGGATCTCGGACAGCAGCAGCCAGGTGGCCACCGAGACCGAGGACTCGTTGATGAGCACGAAGACGGTCATCACGATGACGATGCCCGTGGCGAGCACGGTGTTGACCGGCTGACCCTCCCGGTGGTCGCCGAGGAGCAGGAAGAAGGTGCCCAGGAGGAGGAGCACCGAGGTGGTGCCGACCTGACCGGCCAGCAGCAGGGTCCGTCGCGGGATGCGGTCGACGATCGCACGACCCAGGTACACCGCCAGGATCGCGATGCCACCCACGGCCACGGAGTTGACGAGGGAGGCGAGCTCCCCCAGTCCGACGTAGTCCTTGAGGACCGTGGGGGCGTAGTACATGACCGTGTTGATGCCGGAGGCCTGGTTGCAGATCGCCACACCGACCGCGACGAGGATCGCGCGTCGCATCCACGGGGTGCGGAAGTCCGACCAGCCCCCCGAGTCGGCCTGCGACTGCCGGGCCTCGTCCTCGATGTTGCGGCGGGTCTCGGCGAGCTCGTCCTCGACCTCCCCCGGTTCACGGATCTGGAGCAGCACGGCGCGTGCCTCGTCCTCGCGTCCCTGCTGGAGCAGCCAGCGCTGGGACTCCGGGACCGAGCGCATGCCCCACCACAGGAGCATGGCGGGGACGATCCCGAGGGCGAACACCACGCGCCAGGCGTTGTCATCGGGGTAGATCCACGCGATCAGTGCGTTGGTGAGGAAGACGCCGCCCTGGCCCCAGGCCCGCAGGAGCGAGGACTGGGTGACGAGGCGTCCGCGGTCCTCCGTGGGGGCGACCTCGGAGATGTACATGGGCACGATCGCGGAGGCGACACCGACCGCGAGCCCCAGGACGACCCGGGAGAGCACGAGGATCCACGGTGACCAGGCGAGTGCGGCGATCGCGGCACCGACGGCGAACACGATGGCGGCGTGCGAGATCGCGGTGCGGCGACCCACACGGTCGGCGAGCTTCCCGCCGATCGACGAGCCGAAGGCCGCGCCCACGAGCAGTGATGAGACGATGAGCCCGACCTGGAACGAGCTCAGGTGCATCGAGCGGTGCATGAAGACGAGGGCGCCCGAGATGACGCCCGTGTCGTAGCCGAAGAGGAGCCCTCCGATGCTGGCGACATTGGCGATGCGTGCGACCTGGCGTTTGGTGCCCCCCCGCCGGCGGGGCAGCGCTGACCTGGATTCCTGGCGACGACGACGTCACGGTTTCTCCCTCGAACGCGGCCCCGTGGGGCGCGTGGTCCCGAACCGTCCGCGGTCAGGATGCGGGAACAGTGGGACCATATGATAGGACAAAGACGCAAGCAGGCCTGACAAAGTGTCAGGAGCCGACCCGAGGAGGAGTCACATGAGCACTGCAATCAACCTGGACCGCGGGGACTGGTCCGACCTCACCGCGGACGCGATTCTCGCACAGGAGACCGAGACCGAGCTGCCGCGCTTCACCGTCGACGATGCACACTGGCTGGGGGAGCGCATCGTCTCCCTCGCAGGTCAGAAGGAGTCTGACATCACAGTCGCGGTCCGCCACGGGCACCGGTCGGTGTTCCTCCGGGCAGGCTCCGCCACGGTCCTGGACAACGAGGGCTGGGTGCGTCGCAAGTCGAACGTGGTGGAGCTCCTCGACATGTCCTCCCTGCGGGCCAACCGTGTGTGGGCAGGTGACGAAGTCGCGTTCCTCGCGAACAAGGCGGTGGATCCCGCCCAGTACGCCATCCACGGGGGCGCGGTGCCGGTGCGGGTCTCCGGGGTGGGCCTCGTCGGGGTGGCGACCTGCTCGGGCCTCGTCTCCGAGGCGGACCACACGCTGGTGGTCCAGGCGCTGGCGGACCTGCGCGAACACCTCTCCTGACGGCCCCGGCGCGGTCCGGTCGGACCACCCGGTTGCCCGGGTCCGGTCCCGGTCCGCGCCGACGGGTCGGTGTGGTCCACGTCGCCCCGGGCGATTGGCCCCCGGACCGTGTCGTGGGCTAGCATGTTCCAGTCGCCGCGGGAGCGGCGACGACGGGCTGTGGCGCAGTTTGGTAGCGCACTTGACTGGGGGTCAAGGGGTCGTGGGTTCAAATCCCGCCAGCCCGACGCAAGAGCCCAGGCGAGAGAAGGTTACTCGCCTGGGCTTCATCATGTCCGGGGGTCGTTCTCCGTGTTCCCCCCTCCGGTCCGCCCGGCGCGGCCAGCTGTGGACGGATGGGGCGCCTTGAGCCCGCTTCCTGTGGACAACGGGACCAGGACGCTTGCGGGAGCACTCCCGCGGACGCCGGAGAGCGCATCACGGACCCCCGGCCGCCGGGCTGCTGCGCCGGACGTGCCTGCACTGCCCGGCGGCGGAGACCAAGAGGTGCCCTTCCGCTCCGGCCACGTGGAACCGCCCGCCGACCTGCCGGACGGGCCGATGCCCTCGACATCCCGAGCGGGCACTCGGGCGATCGCCCGGGCCGCCGGCTCACCGCCCGGGTGTCGGCGGCGTCGCAGCGGACCAGCGCGTCGCGGCCGGCTCGGTCGGGCGCAGGGCTTTTCCGTTGGCCAGATGGCCAATATGAAAGGCGCGCCCACGCCCGTCACCCCCCGTCCAGTGACCGGGCGCGGTCAGCCGCCCCCGGGCCCCCCGAAGCCGAATGAGGTCAGCGTCGCATCGAGGACGGCCCGCATCCGCTGCGCGGTCATGCGGTCGGGGTAGAGGGCCACCTGCGCGCCCAGGCCGTCGATGAGGGCGATCAGCGCGTCGACGACCACCGCCGGATCCGCGACTCGCGTCCCCTGCTCCGCCTGCGCATCCCGGACCAGGGCCTCGAGGACCTCATGGGTCTCCTCGTAGGAGCGCCGGCGCTCCTCCGCCACCCGGGCGTCACCCAGCGCGTACCCCCAGAAGGCGAGCTCGATCTGTTCGCCGGTGCGGTCCTCCTCGGCAATGGGGAGCGCCTCGTGGACCGCGCGCCGAAGCGCCGCGACACCCGACTGCCCCGCGAGGTCCACCCCGATGCGGTCCGCGAGCAGTTCGTAGGAGCGTTGGAGGGCGGCACGCAGGATCTCGTCCTTGCCGGTGAAGTAGTGGGCGATGATCCCGTGGGAGACGCCCGCCTCGTTCGCGATCTCCCGGGTCGTGGCCCCGGCCAGCCCCGCACGCGACACCACGCGCAGGCACGCGTCCACGATCTCCCGACGACGCTCCGCATGGTCGACGATCTTCGGCATGTCGGCCAGCCTAGCGGTCGGGGTCCACACGAGGGCGCACTCCACCCTTGACGGAGACCTCGACCTGACTTAACTTGGCCATACGGCCAATAACAAGACCCCCTCGTCCAGATCTCCAACCGAGCGACATCACCCCTCTCCGGGAGGTGGTGGTGGGGCCGTACAAGCCGTTCACCTGGTGGAACCTGATCTGGGATTCCGTGAGGTACCCCGCTCTCGCCAGCCTGCGGTACGTCAGCAACAACAGGGTCCAGGTGCCCGACCACGACATCGCCCGACGCCAGCACGAGGCGTTCGTCCAGACGATCCTCGACTCCGGGGTGCAGGTCCACACCCTCCGCTCCCTGCCCGACGTCGACATCCAGCTCTACCCCCGCGACCTCGCCTTCGCGGTCGACGGCACGCTCTTCCTCTCGCGTTCACGCGACCCGATCCGCCGCAAGGAGCAGCGCGCACTGGACGCTCTCCTGCCCGAGCTGTCACGGGTGGAGCGCCTCAGCGGCGGGTACATCGAGGGCGGCGACGTGATGGTCACCGATGACGTGGTGCTCGTCGGGCTGGGGGAGGCCACCAACCTGGCCGGTGTCACCGCCCTGCGAGAGGCCTTCGCACGCGTCGGCATCGACCGGGAGGTCCTCCCGATCGAGTTCTCCGGCAGGGGAGTGGTCCACCTGGACACGAAGTTCACGATGGTGGGCCCGGGGCTCGGCTACATCCACTCCGCGTCCCTGACGCCCTACTCGCGCAGCCTCCTGGCCGAGCGCTTCGAGCTCATCGAGGCCACCGACGAGGAGGCGCGCGACCTCATGGTCAACACCGTCGCCCTCGCACCCGACCGGATCATCATCGACCGGCGTGCCCACCGCCTCGCCGAGGCACTGCGGGCGCACGACGTGGAGCCGGTGGCCCTCGACTTCTCGGAGGTCACGAAGTTCCCCGGCGGCTTCCGCTGCGCGACCCTGCCGCTGCGCCGGGGGGACCAGGGCGACTGAGCCGGCCCTCCCGGTCACCGTCCGCCCGGGCCTGCGACCGCCACCGCGGCCGCAGGTACCGCCGGTCGGCTCAGAGCACCGTCCCGTCCGGGATCCGCTCGGATCCGTCCGAGAACAGCTCGACGTCGCCACGCACCACCACACCGCTCCCGAAGGTGAAGTCCCCCTCCACCCTCAGCGAGTCCGCCTCCTCCAGGGAGGGAGGGCCGGCCGGGAAGCGGGCCTCGAAGTCGTCGATGAGCTTGTAGAACCGCGGGTCCAGACGCACCACGGGGCTGATCTCGCGTCCCACCAGCCGCGCGTCCTCGGTGAACTCGTAGATGTCGCTGCGCAGGACCAGCAGGTCGGCGGTGGACTTCACCGGCAGGAAACGGCTGCGCGGGACCCCGATGGCCTCCGCACCGTCGAAGATCTCCACGGCCGCCCCGATGGCACCCTCCAGCTGGAAGACGGCGGGGGAATCCGCGTCGGCGGGGTCCAGCGTCTTGCGGTTGATGATCAGGGGCAGGGAGAGGGTGCCCTGGTTGCCCTCCAGCACCTCCTCGAGCTGCTCCAGATCGAGCCAGATGTTGTTGGTGTGGGCCCAGGGGTGGCGGTGGATGTCGATGAAGGACTCCATCTCGTCGGGACTGACCTGGGCGGTGTCGCGCAGCACGAGACGCCCGTCCGAGATGCGGTGCGCGAGGTGGCCGCCCTTGCGGTCCATGTCCGTGCGCTCCGTGACCTCGGCGGCGTAGGGGGCCCCGGTGGCGGCGAACCACCCGGCCAGGCGCGGGTCGGGGACTGCCCCGAGGTTGTCGATGTTGGCCACGAACAGGTACCGGAATCCCTCCGCCCGGAGCTTCCCCACGAGGCCCGAGGCGTACAGGGACGGGTAGAAGTCCCCGTGCCCGGGTGGGCACCACTCCAGGTCCGGGTGGGCGGGCCAGCTCGCCGGCATGTGCGTGTCCGCCAGGAGCTTGGGCTCCCGGCTCTGCACGAACTCCAGGGGGAGGTCGCCCACGGGCAGGTCGGGGTAGGCCTCGAGGGCCTCCAGCGAGGCCTCCGAGGTGTTGTAGCTGTTCATCAGGAGCAGGGGCAGCTGCACACCGTGCGCCTCCCGCAGTGCCAGCACCTGACGCACCACGATGTCCAGGAAGCTCAGGCCGTCGCGCACGGGGATCAGGCACTTCGGCCCCGCCAGTCCCATGGACGTCCCCAGGCCCCCGTTGAGCCTGATGACGGCGGTCTGGGCCAGGGCACGTGTCGCGGCCTCGTCCAACGCCTGGTCCGCCAGGACCGGAGGATCGGTGAGCGGTTCCAGGTCGGCCTCGTGGACGTAACCCGTCTCCCCGCTGGCCAGTCGCCGGTAGCGGTCGGTGAAGGCCGCGACCACCGAGGGGGCGGCACCGTCCGCGCGGAGCTTGTCCACCGAGGCGTCGAGGGCGGAATCTGTCATGTCGTCACTCCCATGTGGTCGCGGGAACAGTGGGTCTCCGCTCACAGAGTCTAGGACACTCCCGGGGCACGTCCCCGCCCCCTGTGTCCCTCCCGCGCACCGCCGACGGGGCCGACGCACCCGGGTGCGGTGGCCTCTGCACGGTCGCCCGGTGCGGTCGCCGGGTGCGGTGCCCGGAGCGCCCACCCAGCGCGGACAGCCAGCACGTCCACCCGGCGCGCTCACCCGGGGCGCTCACCCGGGGCGATCACCTCGTCGGCGAGGACGGCGGCCCTGCCCTGCTCCCGCAACGCCGCGACCCTCGCAGAGGCTGCGCCCTCGTGCCCGCCGTCCACCGGGACGACCTCGGGGAACACCCACCGCACGGGGAGTCCGAAGGTCGCGCCGGCGATCCCTCCCGCGGCCAGCTCCCCCGCCGCGTGCAGCGCCCGGGCACCACCCGCACGGACGTCGACGACGAGGGCGGGCCCCACGTCCAGCAGGCCACGCAGCAGCGGCCAGGCGGACGCGAATCCGGGATGGAGCGGCAACGCGTCGACCCGGTCCACGGGGACCCAGGCCAGGGCGAGGCTCTCGGCGTCGGAGATCACCGGTTCGAAGGGTCGGGTCACCCGGGCGACGAGGGTCGAGTAGCTCCACACGCCGCGGTCGGCGACGCTGAGGAGGAAGGGACGCACCGCGTCCTGGGGGACTCCCGCCTCCTCGCGGGCCTCCCGCAGTGCGCCCTGCCGGGCGGACTCGCCCCGGTGGAGCGCCCCGCCCGGCAGGGCCCAGGTCCCCCCGTGGTGGCTCCAGCCCACCCGGTGCTGCATGAGGACACCGCGGGAGGGGTCGTGTGCGAGCAGCCCGGCTGCCCCGTAGCGGCCCCAGAACCTCTCCCCGTCGGAGGCGACCACGAAGGCGTCACCGGGGTCGAGGGGACCGTGGGGCCGACGTGGGTCGCCCGGGAGGGGGGTCTCGATGCTCACCTGCGCAGCCTCCCACTCCGGGGGAGCGCCGCGCGAGCCGGGGCGGGCCGGACCGCCGCCCGTCAGGACAGGGGAGGTGTGCCGGAGGGGCCGTGGGACGCCGTCGTCACGGCCGACGCCGACGCCGATGCCGACGCGAGGATGTCCAGGCCGAGCTCCCCGGACAGCCACTGCGCCGCCAGGGTCCCGCGCACGCTGTTCCCGTGGGCATCCAGGAGCGGGGAGTAGCTCCCCAGCGCTCCCTTCCCGGGGGAGACGGTGACGATGCCACCGCCGATCCCGCTCTTCCCCGGCAGCCCGACGTCGACGAGCCACGACCCGGAGGACTCGTACATCCCGGCCACCGTCATGACGGCCAGGGCGACCCGCGCGGCCTCCTCACCGACCACGCGTTCACCCGTCCACGGGTTGACGCCCCCCGCAGCCAGGCAGGCGCCCATGTGGGCCAGGTCCACCGCGGTGACCTCCAGGGCACTCTGGCGCGTGTAGAGCTCGGTGGCCTCCATGGCATCCCCCCGGATCGCCCCGGCACCGGCGAGCAGCAGGGCGAGGGCCCTGTTCTGGGTGTTCGTCCGGCGCGAGGTCTCCAGGGTCTCGGCGTCGGGGAGCAGTTCACGCCCGGCGAACCGTGACAGGCCCGCGCGCAGGTGCTCCCAGCGCGACTCCAGGTCGGCACCGGGTGTCAGGCTGGTCGTCGCGATGGCACCGGCGTTCACCATGGGGTTCGTCCGCCCTCCCGGCGAACGCTCCACGGCGGTCGCCGAGTTGAAGGGCAGACCGGTCGCGTCCACACGCACGAGGTCGCGCACGGGTGCGGTGCCGTGCTCCTGGCACGCCAGTGCGAAGACGAAGGGCTTGGCCACACTCATGATCGGGAAGGGGACCCGCGAGTCGCCCACCTCGTGCAGGGGACCGTCTGCCCGGGCCAGTGCGAGGCCGAAACAGCGCGGGTCCGCCCTCGTGAGCGTCGGGTAGACGGGGGAGAGGTGTCCCTCCTCGACACCGGCGACCTCGTCGTGGCACCGCAGGAGGACCTCCTCGACGCGGGTGTCCTCGGGGAGGTGCCCGGTGGAGGTGAACCGGTGGTCCCCGCCCGGGGAAGCCGGGGAAGAAGGTGTGGGTGTCATCGTGTCCTCTCCTCGAGCACTCCGAGCGCGCTGCGGAGTCTGTCCCGTGCCCGCACCACTGCGGTGCGGTGCTGCACCACGGAGGCCTCGTCGTCCCCCGGTCCACTGCGCGCCAGGAGGTCCACGGCGGCGACGAGGTCGGAGACGACGGGACGCAGGTCCTGCGCCCTCGCGCGGCGGTCGCGGTCGACGTCCGCCGTGGACAGTGCGTCGAGGTCGGCGTCCACGGCGACCAGGTGCGGGCGGGCGGACCCCCACACGCTGGCGGCCTCGGCCGGGGTGGCGGAGGCCAGGACCGTGACCACGACGGAGTCCACCACCCAGTGCAGCTGCGAGACCACCGAGTCCATGCGTCTGTCCCAGTCGCGTCGCGGGCGGGTGCGTCGACGCAGGAACCAGAGCAGTGCCGCCACCACGGCCGCCACCACGGCCGCCACCACGGCGACCAGGGGCCACCAGGAGCGGCTCCCGTCCTCCTCACCCGCAGGCTGCGTCCCCGTGGGGGTGGGCTCGGTGGTGGCGGCACCGGTCGGGGTGGTGGTCCCTTCCGGGGCGGTCGCCGGCGCGGTGGCGTCCCCGGACCCCTGACCTGCCCCGTCGTCCGCAGGGTCGCCCGCCGTGGAGTCGTCGCCTCCCGGACGGAGCACGGGCAGGGACGGTCGCGAGGTGATCGAGGGGAGGGAGGGGAGCGCGGTCGGCAGGGAAGTCGGCAACGCCGTCGGCAGGGAGGACATGGGGGTGTCGTCCTCGCACCCGGTGCCGCCCAGGAGCGTCGCGCCCACCAGGGCCACCCCGAGGAGCCCGCGACACACGCGGGCCCGGAGCAGACCGGTCACTCGGGGTTCGGTCACGGTCACCTCACTGGTCGGGGGGCGGAGGACCCCGCGTCCCGAGGTCGCAGGGACCATCCCAGGGAGCCCCCCGGGCCCCGCCCCATCCCTGCGGGTGGGGGATGACGGGCCCGAGGGCGACCGGGGGACGAGGGCCGCGGCGCACGTCCCCACTCCGGAGGGCGCCCCGGCAGGTCCGACCACCGGTGCGACCACAGGTCCTACTCCAGGTGCGGCTGCCCCGAGGAGGCGCTCGTGCCGCCGTCCACCGTCAGCACGGATCCGGTCACGTACCCGGCATCGGGGCTGGCGAGGAAGAGCACGGGACCGACCACGTCCTCCGGTTCCCCCGGACGACCCAGGGCGATGCGGTTCGTGAAGGCGGAGAGATCCTTCCCGCCCTCCCAGACCCCCGCGGTCATGTCGGTGATCGTGAAGGCCGGCGCGACCGCGTTGAAGCGCACGCCCCTCCCTCCGTAGTCGAGTGCGAGGGAGCGCACGAGACCGTTGATCGCGTGCTTGGTGGCGTTGTAGGCGGCCTGCCCCCAGTCCCCGTACTCCCCGGAGACGGAGGAGACCGCCACGACGTTCCCGCGCGAGGCGACGAGGTGGGGCGAGGCCGCCACCACGAGGTTGCGCAGCCCCCCGACGTTGACGTCGAAGAGCGAACGCCACCTGTCCTCGGGCAGGTCCACGAGTTCTCCCGAGGCGTACAGGGCGGCGTTGCTGACCACCACGTCGAGTGCGCCGAAGGCGTCCAGGGTCGCGGCGACCAGGGACCCGACGGCCTCCGGGTCCGAGACGTCCGTGGGGACGGCGAGGGCCCGGTCAGGTCCGTACCCCTCGATCGTGGAGTGCAGCGGCTCCGCGTGCCGTCCGGCCACGACCACGTGGGCCCCGTTGTCCAGGAAGCCCCGCGCGATCGCACGGCCCATGCCCGAACCTGCCCCCGTGACGATGACGACCTTCCCCTCCAGTGCGTAGTGGTTCGCGCTCATGCGTGCCGTGCACCTCCCTCGACGTGGATGGTCTCCCCGCTGACGAAACCGGCGCCGAGCAGCCACAGCACCGCGGAGGCGATGTCCTCGTTCTGCCCGACCCGACCGACGAGGGTCTGCTGTGCCGCACCCCGGAGGAAGTCTCGCTCGGCCTCCTCACCCATCGTGTCCCAGCTGCCGGAGTCGATGATCCCCGGGGAGACGGCGTTGACACGGATCGGGGCGAGCTCGCGCGCCAGGTGCGTCGCGGCGAAGGCCACGGCGCCGTTGGTGATGCCCATGACCGCGTAGCCGGGTGCGGGGTTCCAGGCGGCGACGCCGGAGAACAGCACGATGGAGCCGGTGGGTGGGAGCACGGAGGCCGCGTGCTTGGCGAGGAGCATGGGACCGATGACCTTCGCCTCGAAGGCGGCGACCGTGAGGTCGTGGTCGAGGTCGGTGACCGGCACGTCGTGGTGGGCCGATGCCGTGACCTCGATGTGGTCGAGGGGACGGACCTGCTCCAGGTCCTCCACGATGCTCGCCTCGTCGGTGACGTCCACCCGGACCCACTCCGCACCCGGCACGTCGGCGGCCGCGTCAGCGCCCCGTCCTGCGTCCCGCGCACCGATGACCGCCGTGGCACCCGCCGCGGCGACCGCTCGGGCGAGGGCGAGTCCGATGTCGCGGGCACCTCCGATGATGAGGACCCGCTGACCGGTCAGATCCGGTCCGACGTGGGGAGATGACATGCTGACTTCCTTCCGTGGGCGGCTCCCGGGCGACCGCGGGCGACCACGGCCCCGTTGGTGGGACCAGCGCATGTTCGGCGCCGGGGTCGCGCACGCGGGCACCCCGGCCCACCCGGGTCCGGTTCGCGCTGGCACGTCGGGCCCCGGGGAGTCCCCCACATCCGCTGGACCATTTCCGCCCGCACGCGCACCATGGGAGTCATGCAGAGCACCCAGCGCACGGCGCCCGAACGCCACCAGACCGACACCGCGCTGGTGTCGGCGAGCCGCCAGGAGGCCGACGAGGTGCTCGCCGGGCTCCACTCCCGGGCGGAGGGACTCACCGACGCCGAGGTCTCGACCTCGAGGGACGCCAACGGCCCCAACGTCGTCCAGGAGTCGCACCCGCCGACACTGCTCGGGACGACGCTGCGCTCCTTCCGGAACCCCTTCGTGCTGCTGCTCATCGTGCTCGCCGTGATCATGGCGGTCACCGACGACCGGATCGGCGCCACGACCATCACCGTCATGGTCGCCATCTCGGTCATCCTCAACACCACCCAGGAGTACAAGGCCACCCGTGCCGCCCACGCCCTGCAGGCCATGGTCGTCTCCACCACCACGGTCATCCGCGGGGGAGCGGCCCAGGAGGTCCCCGTCACCCGGGTCGTCCCCGGTGACGTCGTGGAGCTGAAGGCCGGCGACCTCATCCCGGCGGACCTCAGGGTCATCCGTGCCAAGGACCTCACCCTGTCCCAGTCGTCGCTGACGGGCGAGTCCCGCCCACAGGACAAGACCTCCCACGCGCTGGACACTCCGGCCGATGACATCCTCCATGCCCGCAACGTCTGCTTCATGGGGACCTCGGTGCTCTCCGGGAGCGGCCTGGGCGTGGTGGTCTCCACCGGCCACCACACCTACTTCGGGGCCATGGCACGCGCCGTCGAGGAGGTCCACCCCAGGTCCGCCTACGACCTCGCCATCCGCCGGGTCACGATGCTCCTCATCAGGCTCATGCTCGTGATGGCGCCGATCGTCTTCCTCCTCAACTGGTGGCACACCGGGGACTGGCTCCAGGCCCTGCTCTTCGCCGTGGCGATCGGGGTCGGCCTCACCCCCTCGATGCTGCCGACCATCATCTCCGCCAACCTGGCCCGCGGCACCAGCTTCATGGCGCACCGCAAGGTCATCGTCAAGGTGCCCGACGCGATCCAGAACCTGGGTTCCATGGACGTGCTGTGCACGGACAAGACCGGGACCCTCACCGAGGACCGGATCGTCCTCCAACGTCACCTCGACATCGACGCCCACCCCAGTCGGCTCGCGCTCGTGGTGGGCTACCTGAACTCCATGCACTCCACCGGGGTGCGCAACACCCTCGACGATGCCGTGATCGCCGCCGTCGACCAGGGCGACCGGCCGGCGCTCCCCACCTACCGTGTCGTGGACGAGATCCCCTTCGACTTCGACCGGCGCCGGCTCTCCGTGGTGCTCGACCGCGTGCCGGACATCGACACCCTGGCCGGCACCGGGGAGGTCAAGGACGTCGGACCGCAGGAACTGCGCCTGGAGGACGGGGAGGACCTCCTGGTCACGAAGGGTGCCGTCACGGAGGTCATGCAGGTCTGCACGCGGGTCCTGTCGGGAGGGCGCATCCAGGACCTCGACCAGGACGCGCAGACACGTGCCAGGGCCACCACGGACCGACTCAACTCCCAGGGCATGCGGGTGCTCGCCGTCGCCACCCGCATCGTCCCCGGTGACGTCGCACGTTCCCGCTTCGTCAAGGACGACTGGGACTACACCCCGGCGGACGAGACGGACATGACCCTCATCGGTTTCCTCGCCTTCCTGGACCCTCCCAAGGAGTCCGCAGGAGCGGCCGTCGAGGCACTGCACGCGGCCGAGGTCGACGTCAAGGTCATCTCCGGTGACTCGCACCTGGTGTGTGCCCATGTCGTGGACTCCCTGGACATGTGGAAGGACACGCCGGCCGAGGCCCGCCCCGCACGCTCCATGACGGGCCGGGAGGTCGACGCCCTGGACGACACCGCGCTCGCCGGACGCGTCGAGGAGGTCCTGGTCTTCGCCGAGATGAGCCCCCTGCAGAAGGCCCGCGTCGTGGGCGCGCTCCAGGCCCGCGGCCACGTCGTCGGCCACATGGGTGACGGCATCAACGACGCCCCCGCCCTGCGCCGTGCGGACGTGGGCATCTCCGTGACCGACGGCGTCGACATCGCCAAGGACACCGCGGACATCATCCTGCTCGAGCAGGACCTCCGTGTCCTCCACGACGGGATCATGGAGGGGCGCCGTACCTTCGGCAACATCCAGAAGTACCTCAAGATCGCCGTCGCATCGAACTTCGGCAACGTCTTCTCCGTCCTCATCGCCTCCGTGTTCATCCCGTTCCTGCCGATGCTGGCCGTCCAGCTGCTCGTGCAGAACATGCTCTACGACATCAGCCAGACGTCCCTGCCCTGGGACCGGATGGACGCCTCGTTCCTGGCCAGGCCGCGGCGCTGGACCGACGGGCACATCACCCGCTTCATGGTCGTCATGGGGCCACTGTCCACGGTGTTCGACGTGGTCGCCTTCCTCGTCATGTGGTTCGTCTTCGGGGCCACCGGCACCACGGCCACGGGCGCGACCGACGTCGCCTCCCAGCACCTCTTCCAGACGGGGTGGTTCCTCGTCGGGATCTGCACCCAGATCATGGTCGTGCACATGATCCGCACCGAGAAGATCCCGTTCCTCCAGTCCCGGGCCGCAGCGCCCGTGATGTGGGCGAGCGCCGCCGCGATCGTCACCGCCCTGCTCCTCCCGCTCCTGCCCGTGACGGCCGACGCCTTCGACTTCGTCGCGCCCCCGGCCGCCTTCTACCCGTGGCTGCTGCTCATCGTGGCGGCCTACTGCCTGGTGACCCAGTGGGCGAAGGGGCTCTACGTGCGTCACTGGCACGAATGGCTGTGACGGGGTCCACGCACTCCCGCTGACCTCCACGACGGCCGCGCCACGTCCCGACCTCGCGCGCGAACGGCCGGTCCGCACCGACAGGGCCGCTGTGGCACATGCCTCCTCCCCGGGGCCCGGCCCCGGTTGCGGGCCGCGCGGCACTCCTGCACCCTCGGGGGAGCGGAGTCCCGCCCCGCCCTCGTCGACCCCGGAGGACCCCACCCGTGCCGAGCACCGTCCCCGCCCCCTGGAACGCCCTGTCCCCGGTCGCAGGTACGGACCCCTCCTCCGGCTACGAGGGCCTCATCGGGTGGGTGCTCTCCCTGATGGACACACTCGGGGAGGTCGGCGTGGGAGTGGCACTGCTGGCCGAGACCTTCATCCCGCCCATCCCCTCCGAGGCGGTCCTCCCCGCTGCCGGGTTCCTCGCCTGGGAGGGTCGGATTGACCCCGTGGGCGCCTGGTGCGCCGCGACCGTGGCGGCCCTGCTGGGGGCATGGATCTGGTACGCGGTGGGAGCGGCGCTGGGGCCGGTGCGGACCAGACGTCTGGTGGGTCGCCTCCCGCTGTTGGGGCACGAGGACTTCGACCGCGCCGAGCGCTTCTTCGCACGGTGGGGCGGGACCGCCGTGCTGGTGGGACGCTGCGTGCCACTGGTGCGGTCCTTCGTCTCGATTCCCGCCGGCGTCGCACGCATGCCGTGGGCGGTCTTCAGTCTGTGGACCGTCCTGGGGTCCGGGGTATGGAACGGCCTGTGGATCGGCCTGGGGTACGCCTTCGGCCCGGCCGTCCGACCCGTGCTCGAGGAGTGGAGCGGGCTCCTCTCCTCCGTCGTCGTCGTGGTGGTGGCCCTGGTGGCTGGCGTGTTCCTGGTCCGCCGCGTGGTGGCGCGGACGAGGGCGACGCGGCGCAGTCCTGTCCCGGGCCGACGGCCCGACAGGGCATGATGGAGGGGCACAGATCCCGACGGAACCGTGAGGGACCCATGACTCCACGCCTGACCACCACCGTCTCCGCCCCCACCGGTGTCAGTGGGGGACGGATGCTGCCGTGAACGCACTGCTGGGGGTGCTCGCCGCCACCTTCGCCGCACTCCTCCCCATCACCAACCCCCTCGGCGCGGTGGCCACCTTCGCGGCACTGACGGAGGGGCAGGAGCCCGCACGTGTCCGCGGGCAGGCCTGGCGCACCGCCGCGGACGTGGCCGCGGTGCTCGTCGTCTTCGCCCTGCTGGGGACGCTCCTGCTCAACGCGCTCGGCGTCTCCCTCGCCTCACTCCAGATCGCCGGCGGCATCGTGGTCGGTCACGCAGGCTTCCGGATGCTCGTCCCGTCGGAGCAGATGAGCGCCCCTGAGCAGGAGAACACCCACACGAAGCCGGACATCTCCTTCTCGCCCATGGCACTCCCGCTCATCGCGGGCCCGGGCGCCATCGGTGTCGTCATCGCCCTGGCCGCCCGACATCCCGGCGTCGGCGCCAGGCTCGCCATCGTCCTGGGCATCCTGGCGATATCCCTGCTCATCGGGGCCACGCTGCGCTGGGGGACACCCCTGGTCGACCGTCTCGGACCGACCGGCACCGGCGCACTGACCCGCGTGATGGGGTTCCTCATCCTCGTCATCGGTGTGGAGCTCGGCGTGCACGGGATCCAGGCGCTCAAGCTCTGAGCGCCTGGACGGCCGACCCGGCGCGCGGCCCCGGGACGGCGGCGGGACCGCGTCCCCTCAGCGCCGGCGACGCTCGCGTACCCGCACCGAGATCTGGATGGGGGAGCCCTCGAAGCCGAAGTCCTCGCGCAGGCGACGCTCGATGAAGCGGCGGTAGGCGGGATCGAGGAACCCGGTGGTGAAGATGACGAAGCGGGGCGGGCGGGTCGAGACCTGTGTGGCGAAGAGGATCCTCGGCTGCTTCCCGCCGCGCAGGGGGTGCGGGTGGGCGGCGACCAACTGTCCCAGGAAGGCGTTGAGCCGACCCGTCGGGATCCGCGTCCCCCAGCCCTCCAGGGCCGTCTCGAGGGCCTTCGTGATGCGGTTCGTGTGCCAGGAGGTGAGTGCCGACAGGTTGATGCGGGGGGCCCACTGGACCTGGACGAGCTCCCGTTCCTGCTCGTCGCGCAGCTCGGCCTGCCTCTCGCCGTCGACCAGGTCCCACTTGTTGTTGACGATGACCAGTGCCCTGCCCGCGTCCACGACCTGCTGGACGACGCGGACGTCCTGCTCGGTGAGGGGCTCGGAGGCGTCGAGGAGGACCAGGGCGACCTCCGCCTTCTCGATGGCCGCCTGGGTGCGGATGGAGGCGTAGTAGTCGGCGCCCGTGGTGCGGTGCATCTTGCGTCGCACACCGGCGGTGTCCACGAACCACCACTCCTTCCCGTCGAGCTCGACGAGCTCGTCGACCGGGTCGCGCGTGGTGCCCGCGAGTTCGTTGACCACCACGCGCTCGGCGCCCGCCAGGGCGTTGAGGAGGGAGGACTTCCCGACGTTCGGTCGTCCGACGAGGGCGACGCGGCGGGGCCCACCCTCCGGGAGCGGACGTGCCACGGCCGAGTGCTCGGGCAGGACCTCGAGGATCGCGTCGAGGAGGTCACCGGTCCCGCGGCCGTGCAGGGCGGAGACGGGGTGGGGCTCGCCCAGTCCCAGGGCCCACAGGTAGGTGGCGTCCGCCTCCTGCACCTGCGAGTCGACCTTGTTCGCGGCGAGCACGACGGGTCGGCCCGACCGGCGCAGCATCTCGACGATGCGCTCGTCGGTGGAGGTGACCCCGACATTCGCGTCCACGACCAGCAGGACGGCGTCGGCCATGTCCACGGCGACCTCGGCCTGTTCGGCCACCGAGCGCTCCAGCCCGCGGACGTCGACCTCCCACCCACCGGTGTCCACGAGGGTGAAGTCACGACCGGCCCACTCCGCGGGATAGGACACCCTGTCGCGGGTCACCCCGGGGGTGTCCTGCACGACGGCCTCCCGGCGGCCGAGGATCCTGTTGACCAGGGTCGACTTGCCGACGTTGGGGCGTCCCACCACGGCCAGGACGGGGTTCCCGGAGGGGCCCGGCAGGGCGACGGCGTCCTCCTCGCCGCCCTCGAGGACGGCGAG
>NZ_CCXH01000128.1 GCF_000820725.1 Actinomyces polynesiensis
CCACGGGTACCGTCTGGTCACCGACCCCGCTGCCGGGTCCCGTCGTCGCGGGGGATGCGGCTCCCTGCGGAGGGGTTGTCGTCTCGTCGTCGTTCACGGGCCAATCCTACGGGCGCGGTGGCGCCCGACGCGGGCCGGACCCCACCGGGGGTGCGCAGACTCACGCGCAGGAGGCCACACGGTGGCCGGGGCGGGGTGGCGAGGGCGTGACCGGGCGCTCGTCCCCACGGGGCACAGCGGGGCGCGGGGGACGCTGGACGGGGGGAGGTCAGAGTGCCTGGATGCGGGGGTCCTGGGTGAGGACCTCACGCGCCACCGGCACGTCGTTGTACACGTGCTTGATGCCCTGGACCTCCTGGTACCACTCCGCCCCCTTGCCGGTGATGACCACGGTGTCGCCGGGGCCGGCCGAGAGGATCGCGCGGCGCACGGCGTCGCGTCGGCAGGTGGTCACCTCGACGACCTCCTCCATCCCCGGCCTGACCCGGGCGATCCCCGCGAGGAGCTCGGCGCGGATCGACGAGGCGTCCTCCGTCCGGGGGTTCTCGTCGGTGACCCACAGGACGTCCGCCCCGCGTGCCCCGGTCTCGGCCACGTCCTCCCGCTTGGAGGGGTCCCGGTCCCCGTCGGTCCCGAAGACCAGCACCACCCGTCCGCCCGTCAACTCGCGGATGGACCGGAGGGTCCACTCCAGGCCCTCCGGGGTGTGGGCGTAGTCGACGACCACCAGGGGCTGCACCCGGGCGTCGTCGTTGACCTTCTCCATTCGCCCGGGTACCTGCGGGGCGTGCTGCACGGCGTCGATGACCCGGTCCACGTCGAGTCCCAGGGCCACCGCCGAGACGATGGCGACGACGGTGTTCTGGACGTTCACCTCACCGGGGATCGGGCAGGCGACCTCGCGGGCGGTCCCGGAGGGGTCCACCAGGGTGAAGACGGTGCGGGAGGTGCGCGTGTCGGGGTGGATGCCCCGGACCGTCCAGTCGGCGGGTGTGTCGGTGAGGGCGGACACCGTCACCACCGGGACCTCCGCCTCGTGGGCGAGGCGGCGCCCCCACTCGTCGTCCACGCACACCACGCCGCACCGGGGAGTGCGCGGGGGTGAAGAGGATCCTCTTCGCCTCGTAGTAGTGCTCCATGTCGCCGTAGTAGTCGAGGTGGTCGTGCTGGAGGTTGGTGAACCCCGCCACGTCGAACACGATCCCGTCGACCCTGTGCAGGCTCAGGGCGTGCGCGGAGGTCTCCACCACCGCGGCACCGAGGTCCTCCTCGACGGCCAGGGCCAGGAGGCGTTCCACGACCGGCGCCTCGTTGGTGGTGCGCACGGAACGGATGTGGAGGTCCCCGACGAGTGTCTCGACCGTGCCGCACAGCGCCGGGTCGGGGTGGGCGACCGTGAGGGCCGCGCGCATGAGGTAGGTCGTCGTCGTCTTCCCGTTGGTCCCGGTGACGGTCATCGTCGTCAGGTGGTCCGCCGGGTGCCCGTACACGGTGGCGGAGACGAGCGGCGTGGCGGCACGTGGGTCCTCGACCACCGCCACGGGCAGGTCGAGGCCGAGCTCAGCGGCCTGGCGCGCACCCTCGGGGTCCGTCAGCACCGCGACCGCGCCACCTTCCACGGCCGCGTGGGCGAAGCGGATCCCGTGCTGGGTGAGCCCGGGCACGGCGACGAAGAGCCAGCCCGGGGCGATGTCGTGGC
>NZ_CCXH01000129.1 GCF_000820725.1 Actinomyces polynesiensis
GACGGATGTCGGATACCGAGGTCATGGCGGCCACTGTAGCCGGGGCCCGGGTGCCGCAGGGCCCGACCTCCCGGGTCGTACCGGGATGTCCCCGGGGAGGTCGGGCGGGCACCGGCGCCGGATGCCCATAGAATCGGGGCATGTACTCCCTCACCCGTGCGGACGCCGCCCGGCGCTCGGCGGTCGTGGACCTGGACACCGTCGACGTCCACCTGGACCTCTCCGCAGCCGATGACCCGGACTGCCCCAGCTTCCCGGTGACGGGCCTCCTCCGCCTCACCGTGTCCCGGCCGGACACCTTCGTCGACCTCGTCGGCCGTGTGGACGGGGTCCGCGTCGACGGCTCACCCCGGGAGCCCGAGCACGACGGGGCGCGCCTCTGGCTGAGGGACCTGCCCGTCGGACGTCCCCTCGAGGTGGAGGTCCGGGCCCACTGCGACTACTCGCACACGGGGGAGGGCCTCCACCGATACGTCGATCCCGAGGACGGACGCACCTACCTCTACACGCAGTTCGAGCCGGCCGACGCACGGCGGGCCTGGCCCTGCTTCGACCAACCCGACCTCAAGGCGCGGTGGACCTTCCACGTCACCGCTCCCCGGGACTGGGTGGTCGCCTCCAACGGCGGGGAACTCCCCGTCCCGGAGGCGCCGGGAGCGGAGGGCACGCCGGGGGACGGGCCGGAGGTGTGCACCCACCACTTCGCGCCCACCCCGCCCCTGTCCAGCTACATCACCGCGGTGGTGGCGGGGGAGTGGGCCGTGGTGGACGGTGGGACCTGGCGGGGTGGGGCGACCGGCCCGGGCTCCGACGGACGCCTGGTGGAGGTGCCACTGCGCCTCATGTGCCGCCGTGCGCTGGCGCCCCACATGGACTCCGACGACGTCCTCGACGTCACCCGGGCGGGCCTGGACTTCTACCACCGCCACTACGGGACCACCTACCCGTGGGCCACCTACGACCAGGTGTTCGTGCCCGAGTACAACCTCGGCGCCATGGAGAACCCGGGCTGCGTGACCTTCAACGAGCACTACCTCTCCCGCGACACGCCGACCTTCGCGCAACGCCAGGGACGTGCCAACACGATCCTCCACGAGATGTGCCACATGTGGTTCGGGGACCTCGTCACCCCCGCGTGGTGGGGTGACCTCTGGCTCAAGGAGTCCTTCGCCGACCACCAGGGGACCCTCGCGGCCGCCACGTCGACGCCCTACACGGGGGAGTGGGCCGCGTTCGCCGTGGGCCGCAAGGCCTGGGCCTACGAACAGGACCAGTACCCCACGACCCATCCGATCGCCGCGGACGTGCCCGACCTGGACGCGGCGAAGAACAACTTCGACGGCATCACCTACGCCAAGGGGGCGGCCGTCCTCAAGCAGCTCGTCGCCTGGGTGGGGGAGGAGGCCTTCTTCGCGGGGGCCCGCGCCTACTTCCGCGACCACGCCTTCTCCTCGGCCACCCTCTCGGACCTCCTGGCGGCGCTGGAGGCCGCCTCCGGGCTGGACCTGTCCACCTGGGAGCGGCTCTGGCTGCACACCACCGGACCCTCCGTCCTCGAGGCGCGCCTGCAGGCCGACGAGGGCGGGGCGGTGACCCGGTTCGACCTCGCGCAGACCCCCGCGCCCGGGGGCTCGGAGGTGCTGCGACCGCACAGCCTGGTGGTGAGCACCTGGGCGCTGCGCGACGGGTCCCTGGTGCGCACCCACCGCTTCCCCGTCCGCACCGAGACCGCCCACACGTCCGTGGACCCCGAGGGTCTCCTCGCCCGTCACGGTGCGCTCGGGGACCTCGACCTCGTGGTCGTCAACGACGAGGACCTCACCTACGCGGTCACCCGCCTGGACGACCGTTCCGCGGCGACCGCCCTCGCGGCGATCGGGACCTGTCCCGACGTCCCTGACACGCGCAGTGGTCTGGGCGAGTCTGTGGAACGCGGCGCGTGACGGGTTCCTGCGCCCCGCCGACCTGGTCGGGTCCGTCCTCGCGCAGGCCCCGACCGAGGGCTCCGACGCCGTCGCCGAGCGTCTCCTCGCCATGGCGGGGGCGGCCACCTCCACCTACACGCGCGGATCCGGGCGCGCCGCCCTCGTCGCGTCCGCGGTGGCCCGCGCACGGTCACTCCTGGAGGAGGGCTCGTTGGGCGCGGACCGTGCCCGGGCCTGGGCCCGGTACCTCACGCTCACCTCGACCGGCGTGCCCGCAGGGGAGGGGGAGCGGACCGGGTTCCTGGCACGGCTCGCGGACCGGACGGGGCAGGTACCGGGACTCGAGGTCGGACCGGAGCTCTCGTGGTCCGCACGCACGGCCCTGGCCTCCACCGGTGACGTCACCCGGGAGGACCTCGATGCCTGGCTCGGTGCCTCACCCACCGGGGAGGCCCGGGTGTGGCACGCCCGATCGGTGGCGGCCCTGCCGGACGGGGAGACCCGCGCGGCGGCATGGGAGAGGGTCCTCTCCGGTGAGCTGTCCAACGAGATGCTCTCCGCCACGCTGTGGGGACTGTCCCACTCCTCCTGGCAGGGCACGGAACTGGACGAGGCCTTCTTCCGGGAGGTCCTGCGTTTCTGGGACTCCCACTCCATCGGCATGGGGATCCGATTCGTCAACGGCGCCTTCCCCACCCACGTGGACCTCGACAGTCCGGCACACTCCACGCTGCCCCACGGCCTCGCCGTGACCTGGTTGGAGGACAACCCGCACGCCCCCTCGGCCCTGCGGCGGCTCCTCATCGAGCACCTCGACGACATCGACCGCGCCCTGCGCGTCCAGGGGGCGTGGTGAGCAGCGACCGACCCGACCCGGGCCCCGACGGCACCACCCGTCCGGGTCACGACCCGGCTGCCTCGATGTCCCTGCTCACCCAGCTGCTGAACAACCCCCTGGACGCCGGCTACCACGCCTACGAACGCGAGGAGAGCGCACGGAACTCCCCGTGGCTACGACTCCTCGTCGCCGTGCTCGCGGTCGCACTGGGACTCGGCTGCACGCTCGCAGTGCGCACCCTCCGGGCCCCCGCCCCCGACACCGTCGGCGCGACCCTGGTCAAGCAGGCCCAGGAACAGCAGGCGACCGTCACCCGACTCCAGGGGGAGGTCACCACCCTCACCCAGCAGATCCGGACCCTCTCCGGCACCTCCGGCCAGTCCGGCGCGACGGACGACCCGGGACTGGACCTGCTGACGGCGGGGTCGGCCGTCCAGGGACCGGGGGTCACCGTGACCCTGCAGGACGCACAGGACTCCGCGTTGGACTCACGCACCGGGAACGGGCTCGTGCGCGACCAGGACATCCGTGTGGTGCTCAACGCCCTGTGGTCCTCGGGGGCGGAGGCCATCGCTGTGAACGGGCGACGGATCGGCCCGGGGACCTTCGTGCGCACGGCCGGGTCCACCATCCTGGTCAACGTGTCGGCGATCCAGTCCCCCTACACCATCGATGCCATCGGGGATCCCGATGCGCTGTCCCTCGCACTCGTGAGAGGCTCGACAGGTGACTACCTCTCCACCCTGACGTCGGTGTCGGGGATCCGCGTGTCGACGTCCCAGTCCAAGTCCCTGGGCCTCGACCGCCTCGACCCCGTGACCACGACCTTCGCCGTCCCCACCGACCAGAACAACACAGGAGGCTGATGTGATCGCAGTCCTCGGACTCGTCGCCGGCATGGTCCTCGGATTCCTCGTGGACCCGACCGTGCCCGGTTGGCTCCAGCCGTTCCTCCCCGTGGCGGTCGTCGCCGGTCTCGACGCCCTCTTCGGCGCGGCCAGGGCGTGGCTGGAGGGTGTCTTCTCCGACCGGGTGTTCATCATGTCGTTCTTCTGGAACGTCGTGGTCGCCTGCCTCCTGGTGTTCCTGGGGGCACAGCTCGGCGTGGGGTCCGCCATGACGACCGCCGTGGTCGTCGTGCTCGGCATCCGCATCTTCTCCAACACCGCGTCGATCCGGCGCCTGATCTTCAAGGCGTGAGCACCGTGGACGGACAGACCCCCACCCCCGGGAGGGACGCCCCCGGACCCGGTTCCGTCGGCGACGGTGCCGGCACCGGCAGCAGCACTGACCCCGGCACCGGCACGACGCACGGCCGGGACGAGTCGTCCCTGCCCCGGCGTGCCCGCAAGGCCATCTTCGCGGTCCCCCGGCCCCTGCACGCGCTGCTCCTCGTCATCTGCTTCATGCTCGGAGCGGCACTGGTCACCCAGGTCCGTGCCCAGCAGGCGGACCCGTTGGAGACGATGGGGGACCAGGACCTCGTCCTCCTGCTCGACGAACTCACCACGCGCGCGGACACCCTGCGTTCCGAACGCAACGACCTCAACTCCCAGCTCTCCGAACTCGAGGACTCCGCCTCCCAGCGCCAGGCCGCCGAGAAGGCGGCCGCCGATGCCCGGGTCCAGTCCCAGATCAACGCGGGCACCGTCGCAGTCCACGGCCAGGGCGTGGTCATCACCGTCAGCGACCCCCTCTCGAAGCTCGGTGCGGAGCAGTTCGTCCTCACCCTGGGGGAGCTGCGCAACGCGGGGGCCGAGGCCATCTCCGTGAACGGGGTCCGCCTGACCACGCGGTCCTGGTTCAGCCTCGACCCCGGGGTGGTCGTGGACGGGACCCCGATCTCCTCGCCCTACACGTGGCAGGTCATCGGCGACCCCGCGACGATCGGGCCCGCACTGGAGATCGCCGGAGGGGCCGCGTCCCAGATGCGCCTCTACGGTGCGCAGGTCACGGTGGACACGAAGGAGGACGTCGTCATCGACGCCGTGGTCACCCCCACCAGCCCGCAGTACGCCCAGCCCCAGTGACCTCCGCACCTGCTTCGTGGCACCCACGCCGTCAGGAGTCACTACACTGGTGACGTCTCGACACTTCCGCACATCTCGACACCCAGGGGAGGGACGAATGGAACCTCAGAAGGACATCGACCCCACGGCGACATCGATCCTGGGGGTGCCCGTCCCTGACGAGGTCGACGCGTCGGTCCCGATGCCACTGTCCGCGCGCGACCGGGACGCCGTGGATGCGCTTCCGGCGGGGTCCGCACTGTTGATCGTCCAGCGCGGTCCGAACTCGGGGGCGCGCTTCCTCCTCGACCCGGAGGTCACCAATGCCGGGCGGTCCCCGAAGTCGGACATCTTCCTCGACGACGTCACCGTCTCGCGTCGGCACTGCCAGTTCATCGCCCACGAGGGCGGGTTCCTCGTCCGCGACTCGGGCTCCCTCAACGGCACCTATGTCAACCGTGAGCGCGTCGACCAGGCGGAGCTGCACGCCGGCGACGAGGTGCAGATCGGCAAGTACCGCCTGACCTACCACCCCTCCCCGCGCACGGCATGAGCTCCGCCGTCCGCGCCGAGTCCGCAGACGCCGCACCCGAACCCTGGCCCAGAGGGGTCCCCCGTGACCCGGTCATGTCGATCGGGCAGGTGGTGGAGGCCCTGGTGGGGGAGTTCCCCGCCATCACGGTGTCCAAGATCCGTTTCCTCGAGGAGCAGCACCTCGTCTCCCCCCACCGCAGCGGGTCCGGGTACCGGAAGTACTCCCGCTCGGACGTCGAGCGGATCCGCTTCGTCCTCGTCCAGCAGCGTGACTCCTACGCGCCGTTGAAGGTCATCGGGGACCAGCTGCGCGCCCTCGACGCGGGCCACGACGTGGAGGTCGCCCCCACGGCGCGCGTCGTCACCTCGGAGGGCCACGTCGTCGTGCCCCCGAACCGTCCCTCCCTGCCCGCTCGGGACCTCGCCGACCTCACCGGTACGGACCTCGCGACGCTCGAGCGCTACGTGCGTTTCGGCCTCATCACGCCCGACCTCGGTGGCTACTTCCCCTCACGCTGCGTCCAGGTGGTCCGCCTCCTGCTCACCCTCGAGCACGAGGGTCTGGACGCCCGGATCCTGAGGCCGGTGCGCACGGGGGCCGAGCGCAACGCCGACATCATCGACCAGACCGTCTCCTCCCAGCGGTCCCGCCAGAGGGCCGGGGACCTGGAACGGGCGACCACCCGGTCCACCGAGCTCGGGGAGCTCGTCGCCGACCTGCACCGCGAGATGTTGCGGGTCTCACTCGCGCGGCTCAACGGCACCTCGCACCAACCCTCACGTTGAGGTCGAGATTGAGGCGCGCCGCGCGTGTCGTTGACCCTGCCTCCCGCACTGCCTAGCGTGGGGGCAGTCAAGGAAGTCCCGGCCTCGTCGAAGGAGCAGCTGTGAGCGCCCGACCTGTGGATGCCGCCGTCGAACCACGGCAGGGCATGCTCTTCGGCGACCCCCTCGAGGGCATCGACGAGGACGAGAGCGGTTACCGCGGCCCGGTGGCGTGCAGCGCCGCGGGCATCACCTACCGGCAGCTCGACTACTGGGCCCGGACGGGCCTGCTGCAGCCCTCGATCCGCGCAGCCCGCGGCTCGGGTTCACAGCGCCTGTACTCCTTCCGGGACATCCTCGTCCTCAAGGTGGTCAAGAAGCTGCTCGACGCCGGTGTCTCCCTCCAGCAGGTCCGCACTGCGGTCGCCCAGCTCCAGGACCGTGGTATCGACGACCTCGCCTCGCTCACGCTGATGAGCGACGGTGCCTCGGTCTACGAGTGCACCTCCACCGATGAGGTCATCGACCTCCTCCAGGGTGGCCAGGGTGTATTCGGCATCGCCGTGGGCCGGGTCTGGCGTGAGGTCGAGGGTTCCCTCGCCGAACTGCCGGTGGAACATGCGCAGACCGAACTGGTCGACGAACTCGCGGAGCGCCGCCGTCGGCGGCGCAGCGCCTCCTGAGCCTGCCGGTCCCCGGCTCCTGACCGCGACTGCCCTGCGCCCGCGCGAGCCTCCTGCCCGCCTGCGGGGCCCGGTGGGCGACCCGCCCCTCTCCCTGCACCGACCGGACCGGCGCCCGCCGCCCCGTCCGTTCGGACACCCCTCACCGCAGGGCACCACCTCCCCGTCGTGACGTCCCAGCGGGAGCCTCCCCACCACCGGTCCCTGCCGGCACCGACTTCACGGCATAGGCTGGTCGACAGCCGGCCACCCGCGACGGAGGGGAGACACACATGTCCGAGCTGCAGGCAACCAGGGCCGTGGACGTGCGTGTCCACGGCGAGGTCCAGGGCGTGGGGTACCGTTTCGGCACCGTGCGCCGGGCCGACGAGCTCGGCGTCACGGGTTGGGTCCGCAACGAGTCCGACGGTGACGTCACCGCGCACCTCGAGGGCCCCGACCACCGGGTCGAGTCCATGCTCGGGTGGATGCGTTCGGGGACCAGGTGGGCGAGCGTCTCGGGCATCGACGTCGAGGAGGCACCCGTCGAGGGGTTCGACCGGTTCGAGGTCCGCTGACCCCGTGGGTGGCCGTCCTCAGATCCTGCGGTCCCCCAGGGACCGGGTCACCGAGTAGCCCGTTCCGCGATCGGTGATGGACACCTCCACGATCCCGTGCGGGTCCACCGTGTAGCATTCCTCGACCATCGGGCCGTCCTCCGTGCGTCGCACCTCGACATCCGACAGCGCCACCGTGTCCCCGAGCCCCTGGAGCAGGGGATCGAAGGGGAAGACGATCTCGCCGTAGGGGAGGACCTCACCACGGGGGACGCCCTCATCGTCGGTGGTCGTGTACTCGACGAAGCGGAACCACCCGACGTTGTGGGCGGCTCGATAGGTCCGCGTGACCGTCACCGCCACACTGGTCGAGACGCGCAGCTCGGGGGAGAGGAGCGTGTCGAAGGAGACGCGGGACCCGGACTCACGTTCGCGGAACACACCGACGCCGCGGGAGAGCTGGTCACGCAGGGTGTACCCGGCATCCGGGTCCGCGGCGATCGCCAGTCCGATGGAGGTCGACGCCGCACTGTGGGGAGAGCGGT
>NZ_CCXH01000130.1 GCF_000820725.1 Actinomyces polynesiensis
GCACTGTGGGGAGAGCGGTGCACGCGCCGTCCGTAGCGGCTGCGCAGTTGCCGGGCGATCGCCGGGAGCTCCGAGCCGCCACCGACCACGTAGAGGCCCGCCACGTCGGCCGCCAGGGCACTCGCCCCGTCGCCCAGGTCCTCCATCAACGGTTCCATGGTGGTGATCGTCGAGGCGATCAGCGGGTCCACGGCCTCGTAGTACCGGGCGACGTCCACGGACACGGGGTGGTCCTCGACCTCGAGGGTGATCCACCGGCTGCGTGGGTTCAGGGACTCCTTCGCGGTCCGGGCCGCGTCGACCAGTCCCTGCCACGCGACCTCGCCGAGCTCCGCCCGGGAGGTGCCGGCCCCGGCGGCGGCGAGGCCCGCCAGGACCTCGTCGAAGTCGTCGCCGCCGAGGAGGTTGTTGCCGCGCGAGCCCAGGACCTCGTGGCTGGTGCCGTCCACGGAGACGAGCGAGACGTCGAAGGTGCCGCCCCCGAGGTCGTAGACCAGGACACGGCGACGGCGTGAGTTGATGGTGGCAGCGTGGCGATGGGTGTACTCGAAGCCCGCGGCCGAGGGTTCGTTGACCATCGCGAGGACCTCGAACCCGGCGGCCCTGAAGGCCTCGAGGGTGAGGAACCTCTGGGCGGAGTAGGCATGCGCCGGGATCCCGATGACTGCCTCGAGCGGTTCGTCGGCGGGAACCTCGGAGACGGAGGAGCCCGTCCTGACCATGTCGCCGACGTGGGCCAGGAATCCCGTCACCAGACGCAGGAGGTTGACGTCCCTGTTCCCCAGACGCACGGTCGTGGCAGGGGTGACGTCCGGGTCGGCGAGCAGCCGCTTGAAGGAACGCAGGTGGGGTGCACCCTCGAGGGCGAGGCGTTGCGCCTCGGAACCGTACACCAGGCGGTCGCCGTCCAGCGCCGCGATGGAGGGGACGAACTCCTGCACGTCACCGCCCTCGTCGTCGAAGGCGATGACGGGGTAGTTCCCCCGGTCCACCTGGGCGGCGGTGGTGCGAGTCGTGCCGAAGTCCACACCGAGTCTCATGCCTCCGAGGGTAGTCGGTGGGTGGCCGGGGCACGTCGACCAACGCGCAGGCCACGGGATCGCGCCCACGCACCTGCTCGGGTGGCGCCCTGACGCGCCTGCTCGCGATGACGTCCTCCGACGGGACGGCAAGTTCGCACACGATCCGTGTCAGAACTTGCCTCCTCGTCACCCACCCCGGTGCCGGAGCATACACACCCCACGCGTTTCCGCAGGTCACAGGCCCACCCGAGCTCGCCGCCGGGAACACCCTCCGACGAGACGGCAAGTTCGCACACGAACCCTGTCAGAACTTGCCTCCTCGTCACCCACCCCGCAGCGGGAGCACACACACCCCACGCGTTTCCGCAGGTCACAGGCCCACCCGATTTCGCCGCCGGGAACACCTTCCGACGAGACGGCAAGTTCGCACACGATCCGTGTCAGAACTTGCCTCCTCGTCGTCAACCGGGGGAGTGGTCGCACCCAGCCCGCTACACGAAGGAGACCGTGTCGTCCTCGTCGACGTGCCACGCGGGGTTGTGCGCCACCTCCCACAGGACTCCGTTCGGGTCGGCCACGTGTCCGTGGAAGATCCCGCCGAAGTCGCCGTCCTGGGCGGCCTTGACGAGGGTGCCACCGGCTGCCTCCAGGGCCGCGAGGGTCGGTGCCACGTCCTCCCGGCGCGGGACGTTGTGCGACAGGGTCACTCCGGAGACACCGTGCGCAGCGGACACTCCCGTGTCAGCCACGCCGGCTTCCAGGTCCCGCCCGAACTTGTCGGCGTCGAAGAACCCCAGGACGAGACCGGGGGCGACCTGGAAGAAGACGATCTCACCGGGCTCGTCGTGCAGGGGCGTCCACCCGAGCCCGTCGCGGTAGAACCGCCGAGATGCGTCGAGGTCAGGAGTGGCAAGTGTGAGGAAGTGCAGCTGTTGCTCCATGGCACCAGTCTGGGGCATTCCGTCGTGGTGGGCCCGGTGGGAGCCGCCGCCATCCGGAGGGGTCCGACGGGACGCCCGGCCCGGGTCCTCGTCCCCAGGAGAGATCCGGGGACATCCCGGAACCGCGCAGGAGGAGACCAACCGGGGAGGGACCACGAACCGCAGGGGGAGGACACCCGGCGCTGTTCCCCCTCTAATCTGACATAATGTACATTATCGGATCACGGATGAATTCCGTCCTCCCATGGGAAGGCCGCGGTGCGCGTCCGGTTCCGAGGAGGTCACCCCTTCGCTCGACTGGCGATCAGTTGATCGCAGCTGTCACCGGGGCGACCAGGACCCGGACTGCCCACCAGGTCGCGGCAGCACCGATGACCGCGAAGGCAAGAATCCACAGAGCCGCAGGGATCCGCGTCATGGCAGCCAGCACGCCGGGGTCCTGACGGCGGTCCCCGTTGACGGCGACGTTGAGCAACTGCCTCCACCCACCCGCAAGCCCCAGGACACCGGTGGCGGTGACCACGGCGGTGCCGAGGTCCGGTGCGCCCCACCACCACAGCGCGACCGTCCCGACGAGCAGCGCCAGCATCACGACCACCGTGTACACGGACCGGGACCTGAGCAGCCCCACCAGCAGTGCCACGATCGCGAGGAGCAGGACGACGCCCGTGCGTCCCGCCCCGACGGCCACGACCAGGGCCGCTCCACAGACGAAGGGCGCAGGATAGCCCGCTGCCGAGGTCGCCACCAGACCCGGGCCCCTGCCGCGCCCGCGGGTCACGGTGTGGCCGGACATGTCCGGGTTGATGACCAACCCCGTGAAGCGACGTCCGCACAGGACGCCCACCAGGGCATGCCCGAGCTCGTGGACGACGGTCACCGCCGTGCGCGTCAGACGCCACAGCGGCGTCAGCACGAGGAGCAGGCCGAGGACGACGCCTGCGAGCACCCACACGTCATCGGCCGTCTGGCCGGCGACCAGTGATCGCCCCAGGTGGTCCAGCAGCTGGTCCCAGAATCCGTCCACGTCCACCTGCGCATTGTGCCAGAGCCCACCCGGAGGCGGGCACGAGGGGGTGACGGATGGGAATATCCGCTAGGATCTGGACGTTTGGGACAGTGTCACCAATCCTGAGGAGGAACCCATGGCAGACCGCGCGCTTCGCGGCATGCAGATCGGCGCCAAGTCGATGGAGTCCGAGGAGGGTGTCGTCTTCGCCGACCGCTTCACGGCCAAGTACCTGTGCCCCAACGGCCACGAGTTCGAGATCCCCTTCGCCACCGAGGCCACGCCTCCCGCCACCTGGGAGTGCAAGTGCGGGGCGACCGCCGAGATCGTCGGCGACGTGCCCGAGGAGGAGGACGCCAAGGCGGCCAAGCCCGTGCGCACGCACTGGGACATGCTCCGGGAACGCCGTTCCATCGAGGAGCTCGACCAGGTCCTCACCGAGCAGTTGACCCTGCTGCGTGAGGGGCGCCTGCGCCCCGAGGGCTCCTACCGCAAGAGCTGAGCGACCCGTTCCCCCGCCAGACGCACGAGCCGGTGTCACCGATCCACGGTGGCACCGGCTCACTCGTCACCGGCCGTCCCTGTCCCGTCCGGCACGCCCCGTCCAGCGTGCCAGGCCCTGCCGTGTCACCAGACCCAGCTCCTCCCAGAAGATCTCACCGCTGAGCTTGGAGACTCCGAGCCGGCGTTCGTCGAAGCTGATCGGCACCTCGACCACCGCAGCCCCCGCCCGCACGGCTGCCGACGTCATCTCCACCTGGAACCCGTACCCGGCTGCCCCGACGGTGTCGAGGATCCCCGATGCGGCCAGGAACGGGGCGCGGTGAGCACGGAACCCGGCGGTCGCGTCGTGCACCCCCAGTCCGAGCATCGCCCGGATGTAGAGGTTCCCCGCCCGGGAGAGCAACTCGCGGGAGCGCGACCACCCGACCACCTCTCCCCCGGTGACCCACCGCGACCCGATGGCGAGGTCCGGGCGGTCCGGTCCGTCCAGGCGCGCCACGAGTCTCGCCACCTGCTCGGGGCGGTGGGAGCCGTCGGCGTCCATCTGGACGAGGACGTCGTAGCCGGCGTCCAGCCCCCAGCCCAGCCCCTGCACGTAGGCACCTCCCAGGCCGGACTTCGAGGGGCGTTCGAGCAGGTGGACACGGGGGTCCACCTGTGCCCGGGAGCGGACCCACCCACCCGTCCCGTCGGGCGAGGAGTCGTCCACGACGAGGACCTCGGCCTCCGGCAGGGACCGGTGCAGCCGGTCCACGACCCCGGGCAGCGACTGGATCTCGTCGTAGGTCGGGACCACCACGAGGATCCTCGGCGACCAGTGCGTCATGACCGTGTCCCTGCCTTCCGTCCGTGCACCCGTGACCTGTTCCGCACCGCGAGTGCGGCCCCTGTGGAGCCGGTCCCCATCAGCACGGTGGCCACGATGGCGCACCAGGCCGGGAAGTCCGCCAGTCTCGCCGCCGGGGTGAGCGAGGTGCGCAGCGGGACGTCCGCGACCAGGAAGTCCGCCACCTGCTTGTCCGTCGCGGCGACCACCGACCCGTCGGGGCGCACCACCACCGACACACCGTTCGTGGAGGCCTGGACGGCGGAGCGCGAGAACTCCATCGCCCGGAACCGCAGCATCTGGGCCTGCTGGGTCGACTCCGCGGAGTAGCGGAAGTGGTAATTGTTCGTTGGGATCACGATGATCTCACCACCCATGCGCACCCCCTCCGAGATCAGCGGCTCGTAGGCCACCTCGAAGCAGATGCCCACCGCCATCGGCACGGTGCGGCCGTCCTCCAGGTCCACGCTGAGCAGGCCCGGGTTGTCCACCGACACCATGTCGACGGAGACCTGCGCGGTCTCCGAGGCGAGGGAGGAGACGAAGCGGCGCCAGGGGATGTACTCCCCGAAGGGGACGGGGTGCTGCTTGCCGTAGAGCTGGGCCGCGGGTTCCGTCCGGCCCGGGTACCACAGCCCCACCCAGTTGGTGCGGGTGGACTCCCCGTACTCCACGAACCCGACCACCGTCGGTGCCCCGACCTCGTCCACCGCGTCCGCGATGAGTCGCGCCGTGGCGGGGTGCGTCCTGGGGTCCAGGTCCGCGGAGTTCTCCCCCCACACCACCAGGTCGACGGGACGGCCGGAGGCCGCCAACTCGTGGGTGACCCTCGCGTGGTTGCCGGTGACCCTGTTGGGCACGGAGAAGGTCCGGTCCCCGGGGATCTCGACATTGCCCTGCACCACGCCGACGCTCATCGACCCCGCCTCCTGCGAGGTCGGCAGGGTGACCGCCAGCGGCAGGACGAGGACGGCGAGCGCACCGACCAGGGCCGTGGGTCTCCCCCACCAGTGGTCGCCCTCGTGGGCGGGGACCAGGGACACGGAGCGGCGCAGCAGCACCGCGGCGACCACGGCGAGGAAGGACACGAGGACCTCTCCGCCCCACGGTGCGAGGTGCCCCAGGGGCGCGTCGACCTGGGCGTAGGAGATGTTGGCCCAGGCGAAGCCCCCGAAGGGCACGCGCGACCGGAGCTGCTCGATGCCGACCCAGGTGACACCGAGGACCAGCGCCTGGCCCCACACGGTGCGAGTCCAGCGCCACACCCTCGCCACCGACACCGTCCAGGCCCACAGCGCGAGGGCGATGACCTGCGTGAGGGACAGCGCGACCCAGGGCATCCACGATCCCGTGGCGATCAGGACCCACTCGATGTGGGCCATCCAGAACGCCAACGCGTACAGCGCCGCGTACCAGGTGGCGCGCCACGCCCCCACCCGGTCGATGACGGAGACGAGCAGCGCGAGGGAGGGCACGAGCAGGAACCACCAGTTCACGTCCGGGAAGGACGCCCAGGTCCCCACGGCCGCCAGCGCCAGGCAGAGGTAGTCCCGCCACCGCCGCAGGGGGGGCAGGGGCCCGAGGATCCCCGCGTCCTGTGCACCGGCCCCGCCCGGGGGGACGTCGCGGCGGGCGGCGGGGTGCGGGCGGCCCGGCCAGGCGCGCGAGGGAGTGGGGACCGACGAGGGCGACTGCGCCATGTTCACACCACCGACCACGCGACGACACCGCGGACCAGCAGGTCACGCGCCTCCACGGCCCGACGTGCCAGACCGGCTCGGTCGAGGCGTCTGAGCTGGTCGAGGAGGTCCATCACCTGGCGGACCCAGCGCACGAAGTCGCCTCCCTGCAGGTCGGCCGTGGCCAGGGCCGTGGCGAGTGAGGATCCGCTCGCCCACGCGTGCACGGCGGTCATCAGCCCGGGTTCCGCAGCGGGTGTGGGGGTGGCACCGGCCCGTTCCTCGGCAGCGGCCACGCGGTCCTGGGCCCGCAGGGTCAGTGCCCATGCGCGGGCCAGTCGCCCGCCCGTTCCCCCGGGCAGGTCCATGTCGGGCTCGTGCTCGGAGCGCGCCTCGAAGACACAGGTCGAGGCGACGGCGGCGAGCTCCGCCGCGTCCAAGCCGTCCCAGGCACCCGAACGGACCGCCTCCACGACGGTGAGGTCACGCTCACCGAAGACGCTGCGGAGCTGCTCCCCGGCGTGGGTGACGTGCTCCCCCTCGAGGAACCCGAGGTCGTCGAGGACGGCGCAGACACGGTCGAACTCCTTGGCGACGGAGTTCGTGCGCCC
>NZ_CCXH01000131.1 GCF_000820725.1 Actinomyces polynesiensis
TCGCACTCCACCTCCTCCCCGAGCCGGTCCATGTCGCGCTGGAGCTCACGTGCCCGTCGGGCCATGCCCACCACCGCGCCGTCCGCCTGGAACTGCGCGAAGGAGGTCTCCAGGACGTCGCGGGTGTCCGCCCGCGTGGAGTGCGTGAGCAGGTTGACCACCATGTTGTAGGTCGGGTGGAAGGCGCTGATGAGGGGGTAGGTCCGCCGGGACGCCAGGGCCGCGACCTCCTCGGGGGCCACGCGCCCGCGGTGCAGGACCACGGCGTGGCCCTCCTCGTCGATGCCGCGCCGCCCCGCACGCCCCGACAGCTGCGTGTACTCCCCCGCGGAGAGCTGCACGTGGGCGACGCCGTTCCACTTCTGCAGGGACTCGATGACGACGGTGCGGGCGGGCATGTTGATGCCCAGCGCCAGTGTCTCCGTCGCGTAGACGACCCGGACGAGCCCCCGGGTGAAGAGCTTCTCGACCGTCTCCTTCATGACGGGCAGGAGACCCGCGTGGTGGGCGGCGATCCCGCGTTCGAGTGCGGCCGCCCACCGGTCGACGCCGAGGACGGCGTGGTCCTCCGCGGGGATCGTGGCCACGGCCTCCTCCACGACGTCGCGGATGCGCTGGGCCTCCCCCCGCGACGTCAGGACGATCCCCGAGGCCAGGACGGCGCGCACCGCGTCGTCGCACCCGGCGCGCGAGAAGATGAAGACGATGGCGGGCAGGAGGTGCGCCCGGTCCAGGGTGATGAGCACCGAGGAACGGGACTCACGCCGCGCGGGTACCCGTGCGGAGGGGTGTCCGGGGCCGCCCTCGTGCGCCTGCCACCGCCGCCCCGCGTTGCCCCGGGTCCGGGGGACGGCGCGCCCCCCGGGGGACACCGCGGCGAGGAGCTCGGGGTTGAGGCGGCTGCCGGACCCGTTCCCCTCGCGTCCCGGCGCGTAGAGGTCGTAGAGCACCGAGTCGACCATCATGTGCTGGTAGAGGGGGACAGGACGCCGCTCGGAGACCACGATGCGGCAGGAGCCACGCACCTCGCGCATCCAGGCGCCGAACTCCTCTGCGTTGGACACCGTCGCCGACAGCGCCACCACGGAGACGTGGGCGGGCAGGTGGATGATGACCTCCTCCCACACGGGTCCACGGAAGCGGTCGGCGAGGTAGTGGACCTCGTCGAGGACGACGTGGGTGAGGTCGGAGAGGTCGGAGCCCGCGTAGATCATGTTGCGCAGGACCTCGGTGGTCATGACGACCACGGGCGCCCCGGGGTTCACGGAGGTGTCCCCCGTGAGGAGGCCGACGTTGGACTCACCGAAGCGGGTCTGGAGGTCGACGAACTTCTGGTTCGAGAGCGCCTTGATGGGCGTCGTGTAGAAGGCACGGTGTCCCCGGCGCACCGCCAGGTGGGTGGCGAACTCCCCCACGACCGTCTTGCCGGCGCCGGTGGGTGCGGCCACCAGCACCGACTCCCCGTCCTCCACCCCCTCCATGCCCTCCAGCTGGAAGGGGTCGGGCTCGAAGCCGAGGGTGTCGATGAACTCCCGGCGCTCACTCGACTCGAAGTGCTGGTGCTCCCGGAAGGCCTCGAAGCGCTGTGAGGGGGCTGCGTCCTCCATGCCCTGCGGGGGTGCGGCGGGCTCACCCGAGGGCCGTCTCACCCGTCTGCGTCTGGGGCTCATCGTGTCTCTCCCGTCCCGTCCGGGGCCGTCCCGTCCCCGGTCCGGCCCTCCTCCCCGTCCCAGACCTCCAGGGCCTCCCCCGCCAGGCGTCCCATCGCGGTCGCCCACGAGGGCGGCTCGACGTCGAGCAGGTGGGGGGAGACGTCCACCAGGAGGGCCGCGACCCATCCGCGGCTCCACACGGGCACGTCGACGGTGAACGCCCCGTCCCCGCGTTCGACCACCTCGCAGGCGACCTCGTCGAGCACCCACTGGGCGGGCGCGGACAGACGCATCCGGACCCGTTCCCCGGGCGCGGTGTCGGGCAGGGCCTCGTGGTGGACGACTGGCTCCACCGTCGCGTGCAGGTCCGAGATGCGGTCCACGCGGAAGGTCCGGGCGGCGTCGGCCGTCAGACACCACCCCCGCAGCACCCACCCGTCGCGCATCCGTCGCAGCTGTCAGGGATCGACCTCACGGGCGCTGACACGCCCCCCGGGCGAGGTGTAGTCGAAGGTCACCCGCACCTTCCGCGCCAGGGCGTGGTGGAGGAGGTCCAGGCGGTCGTCGTGGCGGTCCGGTCGGCTCACCGTCAACCCCCCCGCCACGTCCCCGCTGCCCGCACCCAGTGCGCTCACGGCCATCGCCGTGGCCGTCAGACGTCGGCGGAGGTCCTCGTCGAGGACCGGGGCGATGGCCCGCAGGCCCACGAGGACGGCACTGACCTCCGCACGGGTCAGGCTCGGCGGGAGGTCCAGGCCCAGGGTCGTGCGGACCCTGAGGCGGTCCTCCCGTGCCAGGAGGTCCCAGTCGACCTCGAAGGAACTGCCCGGCAGCGAGTCCCCGACGTCCCCGAGCGTCTCGACGTCGCGGCGCAGCTGGCGCGGTGTGCGCCCGAAGTGCCCGGCCGCCTCCGCGACGGTGACGCCGGGGTGCTCCCCGATCCAGCTCACGAGGGACAGGAGACGCGCGGTACCGACCTCGACGTGTTCAGGCATGGTGTCCCTCCCCCGCGCGGTGCCAGTCCCGCGCGGCTCGCAGGCGGGTGAGGACCTCGTCGCGCAGCGCCGCCGGTCCCAGGACCACGACGTCCGTGGCCACGGGCAGGACCGCGGAGATCCAGGAGTGGATCTCGTCGGGGGCGCCGTCCACCACGTCCCAGCCGTCCTCGCCCTTGTGGATCCCGGTGGCGCGCAGGCGGACCTCGTGGGCCGCCCCCGCCCGCACCCGCAGACGCGGGGAGACGACGAGCTCCTCGAAGGGGTCCGGCAGGTCCTCGGGCGGGACCTGGGCGTCACCCGGCTCCCCGAGGCGCTCCGGACCGGAGTGGATGCGGGAGAGCCGGAACAGTCGCGGGGCCTCCCGGTCGAGGTCCCACCCCCACAGGTAGAGGGCGCGTCCCCGCAGGACGAGCCGCCAGGGCTCGACCGCCCGCTCGGCGGTCCCGGAGGCGGAGGTGTAGGTGAAGCCGAGGGGCTGGTGCCGGCGAGGGCGTCCATGACCGTGGCGACCACCTCGGCGCCCTCCAGGTCCAGGACCACGGGCGCGTCCGCGCCGGGGCCGTCCCCCACGGTGCGGGCCCTGAGTTTCGACATCAGGACGTCCTGCCGCGCGGTGGGCACCGAGGACCAGGCGCGCACCGCCATGTGGACGAGGGAGAGGTCGGTGGGGGTGAGGTGGGTGCCGCTGCCCGGGAAGGAGGCGGGCGAGACGCGGTAGCGCTCGGCGCCGGGGGGACCCACGAGGTCGAGCACCACCCCGGAGGCCCGCAGGGCGTCCTTGTCGCGCTGGAAGCGTGACTCGAAGGCGGAGTCGCTGAGCCCCGCATAGCCCGACGTGCCCCTCAGCTGCTCCTTCGTGCGGCCCCGCTCGGAGGAGAGGAGGTCGAAGAACAGGTTGAGGACTCGGAGGTTGGTCGGGACGGCGGGACTCACGTGCCCAGCCTAGGGCCTGTCGGCCCGTGGTCAGAGACGGGACGCCGCCAACTGGGTGACGATGACGCCGCGCGCACCCGCGTCGTGGAGTCGGTCCATCACCAGGTTGACCCCGTCGGCGCGCACCATGGCACGCACCGCCATCCACTCGGTGTCCACCAGGGGGCTGATGGTCGGCGAGTCGAACCCGGGGGTGATCGCGATCGCGGCCTCCAGGTCGGTCTCGCGCACGTTGTAGTCGACGAGGACGTAGGAGCGGGCGACGAGGACACCCTGGAGGCGCCGGTCGAGGGTGGCGAGGCGCGGGTCGTCGCGGAACTCGTCACGGGTGACGAGCACCGCCTCGGACTCCAGGAGGGGCTCCCCGAAGACCTCCAGGCCCGCGGCCCTCAGGGTCGTGCCGGTCTCGACGACGTCGGCGATGAGGTCCGCGACCCCCAGGCGCACCGAGGACTCCACGGCGCCGTCGAGGTGGACGACGTCGGCCTCGATGCCGTGGTCGGCGAGGTAGCTGCGCACGAGGTGGTCGTAGGAGGCGGCGACACGCTTGCCCTGGACCTGCGCGAGCTCCGAGATCCCCCCGCTGGGGGCGGCGAAGCGGAACGTCGAGCGGGCGAAGCCGAGGGGACGGTACTCGCGGGCGTCGGTGCCGGAGTCCAGGAGGAGGTCCCGCCCGGTGATGCCCACCTGGATCTGCCCACGGCCGACGTACACGGCGATGTCGCGGGGACGCAGGAAGAACAGCTCGACGTCATTGGCGGGATCCGTGAGCACGAGCTCACGCCCCCGCCTCGACGTGCGGTAGCCGGCCTCGGAGAGCATCGAGATGGCGGGTTCGGACAGGGAGCCCTTGTTGGGCACGGCGATGCGGAGCATGGGGGTCCTCACAGGTGGGCGT
Source organism: Actinomyces polynesiensis (assembly GCF_000820725.1). Lineage (GTDB taxonomy): Bacteria > Actinomycetota > Actinomycetes > Actinomycetales > Actinomycetaceae > Pauljensenia > Pauljensenia polynesiensis. The sequence goes on from NZ_CCXH01000131.1 coordinate 4,482, forward strand.
AGACGTCGTCGAGGGTGAGCCCCTTCGCGATCATCATCACCTGGGCGTGGTAGAGGAGCTGGGAGATCTCCATGGCGCAGTTGTCCAGGCTCTCGTACTCCGCCGCCATCCACACCTCGGCGGCCTCCTCGACGATCTTCTTGCCGATGGCATGGACCCCCCGGTCGAGTTCGGCGACCGTGCCGGACCCCTCGGTGTGGTCCTGGGCCTTCTGGGAGAGTTCGGCGAAGAGTGCGTCAAAGGAAGTCACGGGACGAGGATAGCCGGACGAGGACGCCCCCGGGCGACCATCCACCCTGCGGTCACCGCACGCACCGTCACCGCGAGACGTAGTCGTTGGTGACGGCGGCGTCGATGTCCGGGGCGGAGGACAGCATGTCGGGCACTCCCTTGAGGAAGGAACCCATGGCGCGCCAGCGCTCGAGGTCCTGTTCACCGCTCACCGTGTCGTCCGTGCCCAGGAACAGCTTCGTCGTGGCCGCCAGGACCGCCCGGGCACCCTCAACCGCGTCCGCGCCGGTCAGCGTCTGGTCGTAGTGCTGGGTGACCTCGATGGCGTGCTGGGGGTTGTCGACGACCCGCTGGATGCCCGCGACGGTCGCGTCCACGACCGCGCGCGCCTGGTCGGGATGGGCATCGAGCCACTCGTGGGTCGTGATGATCGAGGCCGACACCAGGGGCACGGAGTCGGGGTCGAGTTCGAGGGCGCGCACCGCGGCGCCCGCCTGCTGGAACTGCACGAGGTCGTTGTTCGTGAACCCGACCACGGCGTCGACCTGCCCGGAGGTGAGGGCCGCCTGCTGGGTGTAGCCGATGGACACGACGTCGACGTCGTCCTGGGTCAGGGACGCCTGGTCGAGGGCCGCGAGGAGCCCCAGCCACGAGGAGCCGTACTCCCCCGGCACCCCGATGCGCTTCCCGGCGAGGTCGGCGAGGGTCTTGATCGAGGAGTCCTCGGGCACGATGACGACCACGGGGTAGCTGCGGTAGTAGGCGCCGATGGACACGAGGTCGAGTCCCTGGTCGCGGGCCTGGAGGACCTCGTCCCCCGAGGCGACGACGACGTCCTCCTCCCCGGTGGCCACGGCCGTGAACAGGGCCTCGTCGGACCCGTGGTGGCGGATCGTGGTATCCAGCCCGGCCGCCCGGTAGATGCCGTCGTCCTCGGCGACGTAGACGGGGGAGAACTGCACGTTGGGGATGTAGGTGAGGCCGATGGTCACGGCCGAACCGCCCGACCCCCCGGAGGACTGCGTGCCGTCCCCGCCCGAGGCGGCACCGGAGGCGCCGTAGGGGTCGGCCTGCGTCCCGCACGCCGCCAGCGCGCCCGCGCAGACGAGGGCGGCCAGGCCCGTGACGAGTCGATTCCTCATGGTGTGTCCTCCTTCAGGACGGGGCGCCGGCCAGGCGCCGGCGCCGTTCGATGCGGTAGATGGCCGCGTACACGCCCATCGCGAGCGTGCAGAGGATGCCGATGGTGACGAACATCCCGGCGGTGTCCATGTTGACGCGCTGCTGGTTGAGGACCGCCCCCAGTCCGGTCCCGCCCATGACCATCTCCCCCACCACCGCGCCGGTGACGGACAGGGTGAAGCCGTTGCGCAGGCCCGCGAGGATCGAGGGGGAGGCGAGGGGGATCTCCATCGTGCGGGCCATGACCCACCCCGACGCCCCGTCCAGCTCGGCGGCCTCGAGGACCTCCTGGTCCAGGTGGCGCAGCCCGAGCACGGTGGACACGAGGATCGGGAAGAAGACCATGAGCGCGCACAGGGCGACCACGGCGGCGAGCCCGTACCCGATCCACAGGACGAGCAGGGGCGCGAGGGCGATCGCCGGGATCGCCTGGGTCGCCCCGAGGAAGGGCTCGACCGCCGCCTGGAAGACGCGGGACTTGTAGATCGCCCAGCTCATGGGGAGTGCCACCGCCGCGCCGACCACGCAACCCAGGAACGCCTCGCCGGCGGTGACGCCGATGCGGCGCCACATCCACTGCTGGGACAGCAGGTCGACCGCACGACGGGCGACCTCACCGGGTCCGGGCAGGATCCAGGACTCGACGCCCGCGACTGCGCTGAGTGCCCACCACAACCCCACCAGCGCCACCAGCGCCAGTGTCGGGGCGACGACGGTGATCGCACCGGAGGGACGGGAGCTGCGCGCCACGACGGACCTTTCTCGGTACCGGGGCGACGAACGGCGCGCGCGGGATGCCAGGGGCACCCCGTCGCTGCTCCTCCCATCCGGACTTTCACCGTCGGTACCGGAATCCCACCGGTTCAACCGCCCCACGAGGGGCGGGTCGCGGACTCTCACCGCCGGTTCGGAATCTCACCGACCCCGGAGCATGGGCCCATTGTGCCACGGATCGGCCGGGGGATGCCCGCGGGTCCACCACTGACCCGGGACGGGCCCGGCGAGGTGTGCCATCCCGGGGGCGGGGCGGGTCAGGAGTCCTCCCAGACCCGGCCCGACACCTCCTCGATGCCACGGTTGAACAGGGAGAGCAGGTGGGCGAAGCGCTCGACGTCCTCGTCGTCCCACCCGGCCAGCACCCGGTGGAGGGCGTGGACGTTGATCCCGCGCTGCTCGGCGTAGAGCTCCTCCCCGCGGGGGGTGATCCGGAACTTGCGGGCCAGTCCCCCCTCGGGATCGGGGATGCGCGTGACCAGGCCGGAGGAACGCAGGGCGGAGGTCTGGCGGTTGAGGGTCGAGGCGTCCAGACCGGTGACCCGGGCCAGCTCGGAGATGCTCATGGGGCCCATGCGGATGCGGGCGAGGAGTGTGTAGGCCGAACGGTCCAGTCGGGCGTGGTTGCGTCGGTGGCCCGAGATCAGTGAGAGGTGTCGTCCCAGGAGCATCGACTCGTGCTCGACGGCGGAGACGTCCTCGTCCCTGTCCCCTCCCCCGTCGTCGGTCGGGGCTGCCTCGTGGTGGTCCATCCCCCTGATCCTAGTGGCAGGGATCGCAGATCTGCACTGTGCACATCATGTGCAACAGGCATAGCGTGTGCACGCTACACATACGCTGTCGCCGCGCCCCGCCGCCGCCCCCCCCGGGTGGCCCGGCGCGTGGTGCCGCACCCGAGCGCCGGCCACCCGGCCGTGAGGAGCCACATGGACCACACCCGCCAGGACACCGGTGCGAGCAGGACCGTCGCCGTGCTCGCCGCGGCCGGCATCGCCTCGTCCCTCACGCAGACGCTGGTCATCCCCCTCATCGGTTCCCTCCCCGAGATCTTCTCCACCTCGGCGACCAACACCTCCTGGATCATCACCGTCACGCTGCTCACGGGCGCCGTGTCGATGCCGGTGCTGGGACGGCTCGCCGACATCCTCGGCAATCGGCGCATGATCCTGGTCGCACTGGTCCCGCTGTTCGTCGGATCGGTCCTGTGTGCCCTGTCCACGACCCTGCCGCTCATGGTCCTCGGACGCGCGCTCCAGGGAGTGGCCAACAGGATCACCCCCCAGGGCATCAGCCTGCT
>NZ_CCXH01000132.1 GCF_000820725.1 Actinomyces polynesiensis
GCATCAGCCTGCTCCACGATGTCCTCCCGGCGGGGAAGGTCGGGCGGGCGGTGGCGCTGATGAGCTCCTCGATGGGGATCGGCGGCGCGCTCGGACTGCCCCTGGCCGCGACGATCGCCCAATTCGCCTCCTGGCGGATCCTCTTCTGGACCATGGCCGCCGTCAGCGCACTCATCCTCGTCCTCGTCGCCTCACTCGTGCCCGCCGACCCCGTCCGTGGCGGGCACCGCGGGCGCTTCGACCCCGTGGGGTCGCTCCTGCTGGGCGCGGGGCTCGTGTGCCTCCTGCTCTTCGTCTCCAAGGGCACGACGTGGGGATGGGGCAGCCCGATGACGTCGGGGTCGGCGCTCCTCGCCCTCGCCGTCCTCGCGTCGTGGGTGGTGTGGGAACTGCACTGCGACCACGCGCTGATCGACCTGCGCCAGATGACCCGTCCGGTGGTCCTCGTGATGAACCTCGCCTCGGTGTTCATCGGGTTCGCGATGTACGCCCAGTCCCTCATCGTCCCCCAGCTCATGCAGCTGCCCGTCTCCACGGGGTACGGCCTGGGCCAGAGCATGCTCGGGATGGGCCTGTGGATGGCCCCCACGGGGATCGCGATGATGGCGGTGTCCGGGCCCGGCGCACGCCTCTCCGCCCGATTCGGCGCCCGCACGACGCTCATGACCGGGGGCCTGGTGATGGCGCTGGGCTACACGGCGGCCACGCTCCTGATGGGGAGCACCTGGACCCTGGCGCTCTCCGCCGCGCTGATCAGCGCCGGTGTCGGCCTTGCCTTCGGGGCGATGCCCGCCCTCATCATGGGGGCCGTCCCCGCCGACCAGAAGGCCGCGGCGAACGCCTTCAACGCACTCATGCGGTCGATCGGGATCTCGGTGTCCTCCGCGGTCATCGCGGTGGTCCTCGCCACCCTCTCCACCGCCACCCGGTCCCACGCCGTCGTGCCGACCCAGACGGGATTCCGGGTCGGGCTCCTCGTGGGCGCCGGCGTCTCCGTGCTCGCCGCCGTCCTCGCCAGGTGCATCCCCACGCGGGGTGACCTCCCCTCACCCGCCGAGGAGGTCGCGCGGGTCATCGAGGAGGACGAGGGCGGCACCGCCGCGGACGCGGGCTGAGGCACGGCCCGGGTCGGCGGTGCGCCCGCTCCGTGCCAGTGCCGGACGGAGGGTGCGCCCGCACGGTGCGACTGCCGAGTCGCACGTGCGCCAGCTCAGTGGCAGTGGCGTGCGGCCAGCGCACGCAGGGCGTCGACCTCCGCGGCCGCGTCCTCGGCCCGGAAGATGGCCGAACCCGCCACGAAGTTGTCCGCACCGGCCTCGGCGGCCCTCTCGATGGTGGACCGGCTGACCCCACCGTCCACCTGGACGGAGAGCTCCAGACCGGCGCGCGAGGCCGCGGCACGCGTGCGTCGGACCTTCGCGAGCATCGACTCCAGGAACGACTGCCCCCCGAAGCCCGGTTCCACCGTCATGACGAGCACCATGTCGAACTCGGCGAGCAGGTCCACGTAGGACGCGATGTCGGTCGCGGGGCGCAGGGCCAGGCCGGCACGTGCCCCCAGGTGGCGGATCTCACGCGCGAGCCGCACGGGCGCTGCCGCGGCCTCCGCGTGGAAGGTGACGGAGGCGCAGCCGACCTCGGCGTAGCCGGGCGCCCACCGGTCCGGGTCCTCGATCATCAGGTGCGCGTCGACGGGGAGGGTGCCCATTCGCACGCAGGCCTCCACCACCGGCAGCCCCCACGTCAGGTTCGGCACGAAGTGGTTGTCCATGACGTCCACGTGCGCCACGTCCGCATTGGCGATCGAGTCCAGCTGTCCGCGCAGGTCGGCGATGTCGGAGTTGAGGATCGAGGGCGAGATCGTGGGTCGCATGGGTTCAGGGTATCGCCCGGGTGCCGGTCACCGGGTGCGTCGAAGGAGGGCGACGAACATCAGGTCGGTGCCGTTGCGGTGCCCCCACAGCCGCAGCGTCCGGCCGGGGGCGCCCACCCCGTCGAGGAGCACCCTCCCGGCGGTCTCCGGGACGTCCAGGTCACCGGGCGCCAGGCGCTGGGCGAGGTCCACCGTGTCGAGGAGTTCGACGTCACCGCGTACGAGGAGACGCTCCACCTGGGCGCGGGTCTCGCGCACGTGGGGTGAGCAGGTGACGTAGGCGAGGACCCCACCGGGACGCACGAGGTCCACGGCACGGTCCAGCAACGCGGACTGGAGCGCCGTGAGGTCGTCGAGGTCGGCGGGTTCGCGTCGCCACCGCGACTCCGGCCTGCGCCGCAGTGATCCCATCCCGGTGCACGGTGCGTCGACGAGGACCCGGTCGAAGGAGCCGAGGGGCCAGGAGGTCCTCGCACCCCCGAAGGTCCGCCCGTCCCCGGAGACGACCTCGACGTCGTCGAGGGCGCGCACCGCCTTCTCCACGAGGCGGGCCCGGTGCGGGTGGACCTCATTGGCGACGAGGGAGGCGCCGCCCCCCTGCGCGAGGGCGCCCATGAGCGCGGCCTTCCCGCCCGGACCCGCGCACAGGTCCAACCATGTCCTGTCCCGCCCCTCCACGGGTGCGGTCGCGGCGAGCTGGGCGGCCAGCTGGGATCCCTCGTCCTGGGCACCCGCCAGTCCCCCGCGCACCGAGGGGAGAGCGGCCGGGTCACCCGACTCCAGCAGCACGGCGTACTCCGAGACGTCCCCGGGGGCCACGCGCGTGCCGAGGACGTCCTCGGCCTCGTCCGCCAGGTCGGCCGGGTCCACGAGGCCCGGCCTCGCGACGAGCGTGACCAGCGGGGCCGCATTGTCCGCGGCGAGGACCTCCTCCAGTTCCATGGCGTCGAAGCCGTGGGCGCGCAGGGCGTCACGGAAGGCGGCCACCATCCACTCCGGGTGCGAGTGGCGCACGGCGAGGCGCGTGTCCTCCTCGGGGATCGCGTCGATGTCCTCACCAATCCGGTCGGCGCCCTCCCGGGCGAGCGAGCGGAGGACCGCGTTGACCATCCGCACCGGACCGTCGGTCACCACCTCGCGGGCGAGGTCGACCGTGGCCGCCACCGCCGCGTGGTCGGGGACCCGCATGTCGAGGAGTTGGTGGGCACCCAGACGCAGGAGGTCACGCACCTCGGCGTCGAGCTCCTCCACGGGACGGGTCAGGTGACGGGAGAGCACCCAGTCGAGCCGCCCCAGGCCGCGCAGGGTGCCGTAGACGAGTTCCGAGGCGAACGCCGCGTCACGCGAGTCGAAGCCGGGGCGGTCCGCGCGGACCGCCCGCAGGGCGCGCGGGAGCACCAGGTTGGCGTAGGCACCCTGTGAGGTGACCTCGCGCAGGACGTCGTAGGCGACCGTGCGGGCGGGATCCGCCCCGCGCAGCGCCCGGTACCCGTCCCCGTAGCGGTGGGTGGCCATCACTCGTCCCCCTCGTGTCCATCCGTGGGCACGGCACGCGTGCCCGTCCCCCCTGCCGCTGCGGGGTCGGTCGCCCTCGACCGCTCCCCCGCGGTGGCGGTGTCGGCATCCTGCGCGGGCACCCCCAGTCGGGTGCCCTCCCCGAGGCGGGCCCCCCGGGCCCAGGCCGCGGCGTCCATCCAGCTGCGTCCTGCCGGGGCCACCTCGCCGAGGAGGACGGTGGTGTCGGCGCAGCCGACCTCCACCCGTCGACGTGACGCGAGGAGGACCCCCGGACCGGGACTCGGCGTCCCGGTGGGCGTCACCGTCCCCAGTCCCAGTCGGCGACCGTCGGGCAGCGTGGTCCAGGCACCCGGGTCCGGGGTGACGGAACGGACCACACGGTCCACCTCCCCCGCGGCACGGCGGAAGTCGACGAGGCCGTCGGCAGTGGTGAGCCTGCGGGCGTAGTGCAGGGGACCCGCACCCTCCACGCCCTGCGGGGTGGCCTGCGCCGTCCCGTCCTCGAGGGCGTCGGCGACCTCCACCACCTGGCGTGCGCCGAGGTCCGCCATGCGTGCGAGCAACTCCCCGGCGCTCTCGTGGCCGATCTCCACGGGGAGCCGGGAGTAGACCGGACCCGTGTCGAGCCCCTCCTCCAGTTGGAAGACACAGGAGGCGGTGACCGGGTCGCCCTCGCGGACGGCCCACTGGACCGGGGCGGCTCCCCGCCAGTGCGGCAGGTCGGAGAAGTGCAGGTTGGCCCACCCCAGCCGCGGCATCCCGAGGACATCCGGGGGGATGAGCGCCCCGTAGGCGACGACGACCCCCAGGTCGGCGCCGGCCTGTCCGATGCGGGCGCGCACCGACTCGTCACGCAGGCCCACGGCCTCGATGAGCGGGACCCCGTGGGAGCTGGCGACCTCGGCCACCGCCGAGGGGTGCAGGGTCCGTCCACGACCCGACCTGGCGGGTGGGCGCGTCAGCGCGGCGACGACCTCGTGGTGGGAGGCGAGCAGGGCGAGGAGGGTGGGGACGGCCGCGGACGGCGTCCCGGCGAAGATGGTGCGCACCGGGCCAGTCTAGGCGAGGGTCCTCACAGGACCCCGCGCGAGGTGAGCGCCCCGCGGAGGTCCTCGGCACCGGTGAAGAGGATCCCCTGGATGCCCAGCTCGTCCGCGGCGCGGACGTTCTCCTCCACGTCGTCGACGAAGACGGTGGCCGAGGGGTCCAGGGAGAAGCGGTCCAGCATGAGGCGGTAGATCCGCGGATCGGGTTTGCGCACGCCCTCGTACCCGGAGACGACGACGTCCTCGAGCGCACCGAGGAGGGGGATTCGCTCGCGGGCGTGGTGGAACAGCTCACCGGGCCAGTTCGACAGGCCGCCGACTCGCGTCCCGGACGCCCGGACCTCCCCCACGACCTCGGCCATGCCGGGCACCGTCCCCCGCAGCGAGTTCGCGAAGGTGGAGAGGTAGCGGTCCAGGAACGCGATGTCCTCCCCGTGGTGCTCGGCGAACCAGGCGTGTGCCCGATCCAGTGGCACCCCGGCGTCGAGGGTGCGGTTGAAGGCCCAGAAGTCCGTGCGCTCCACGAAGCACTCCCACTCCTCCCGGGTCGCCCACCCCTCCTGCGTGAGGGCCGGGTCCCAGTCGATGAGCACGTTGCCGAGGTCGAGGACGACCATCTGGACTGCCATGGAGCTCCTCCCGAGGTCCTCGCGACATTGTGCCACGCGCCACCGGACGGGCGTGGCACCCGGGCCCCGCCTCAGAAGAGCTCGGGTGGGTTGACGCTGATCCTGACCAGGGGCAGGCGGCGCGAGGAGCGCTGCTGCTGCACCTCGCGCAGCGAGGCCAGCAGATCGGGGGCCTCCTCGGGGCGGACGCGCACCAGTGTGCGGACCTCGACCCCGGCGGCCGCGGAGGCGTCGGCCGGAGCGCCGTCGTGCGCAGCCCCCGGACGGGGCACCGTGCCCATGACCTCTGCCTCCACGCGACCCACGACCTCCTCCACCTGCTCGGCCGGTCCGTCCAGCGCGACGACCGTCATGGCGGGGAAGAACCCCAGGGCCGCCCGTTCGTCGAGGGAGCGTGCCGCGAAGTCGGCGGGGTCCCACCGCACGAGGGTCTGGGCCAGGGTGGGTTCGACCCCTCCCAGCACGACGGCGGGAGCACCCGGGCGCGCGAGGGCGAGGGCGTTGAACCAGCGTCGCAGCGCCTCCTCCGGTGCCCACAGCTCGGGGCGCTGGGCGAGGGCGGGCGCGTCGAGCACGAGGACCGCGGCGTACCCGCCCTCCGCGCGGGGCTCGGCACCCGGGGTCGCGACGACCAGCCGCGCTCCG
>NZ_CCXH01000133.1 GCF_000820725.1 Actinomyces polynesiensis
TCGTCACCGTCGTCCCAGACCACGACCAGCCCCAGGTCACGCACCGGGCACCACGCCGCGCTGCGCGTGCCGACCACCACGCGCACACGGCCCAGGAGGGCCTCCAGGTGGACCCGGTAGCGTCGGGCCGCGGAGTCCTCCGCCGTCACCGTCACGACGTGTTCCTCCCCGAGGTCCTCGGCGAGCACCGCGCGGATCGCCTCGACCTGGGCGGCCGTCGGGGCGACCACGAGGACGGAACGACCCGAGGAGCGGGTCGCACGCACGAGGGCGGCCAGCTCCGCGTCGCGTGAGGTGGGCAGGGCGGTCCACACGGCTCGTGGAGCGTCCCCCGCCGCCAGGTGGGCGAGGAGGGCGGCACCACCGGGGTGGTCCCCCCAGGACGCGTCCCCGGGGGGATCGACGGGGATGTCCTCGGGTTCCGGCGCGGACAGGACCGCGCGTTCGGTGGCGGCGTGACGTGCGGGCACTGCGAGGCTCAGTGCCTGGGAGGCGGTGGCGACGTTGCGGTCGGCGACCCAGCGTGCCAGCCGGAGGATCTCCGGGGTGACGACCTCCACGTCGGAGACGACCGAGAGCAGTGGCTGCAGCGTCCGCCCCTCGGGGGGCACCGTCGCGCGGGAGAGGATCCAGCCGTTGGCCCGCCTGCCGGCCAGGCGGACCCGTACGAGTCGTCCGGGCCGTGCGGCGTCGGAGAGGGCCTCGGGCACCGAGTAGTCCAGGGGGCGGTCGAGCTGGGGCAGGTCGACGTCGACGAGGACGCGGGCGACGTCCACGGGGGCGGTCTGCTCCCCGAGGTCGATCAGTGCGTCCTGCCGGGTCTCCACGCTCCCATTGGACCACGGGGCGCGTGCGGCTGCGTCCCACCCACAGCCGACGCGCCCACCGCGGGTCGCCTCAGCCCAGGAGCTGCGGGCCGTAGCGCACGACCACCGCGGCCAGCAGCACCACCAGGAAGAGGCCGGTGATGAACCAGTCCGTCCCCGCTGCCACGAACCGGCGCGCCCAGGCCGGCGCGGGGATGACGCCCTCGCGCACGTTCAGGCGTGTGAGGCCCGCCCAGACCAGGGTCGTCGTGATGGTGATGAGGAGGCACCAGGGGCACAGGACGTGGATGACGAAGTAGGACTGGGTGAACAGCCACAGCGCGAAGGCCAGGCCGATCGTGTAGAGGGCCTCGACACCCCACATGTACCACTTCGGGAAGCGCACACCGGCGATGATCGCCACCGACACCGCCAGTACCACGGACTCGAAGAGGATCCCGAGGAAGGCGTTGGGGAAGCCGAGCACCCGCGCCTGGGGTGTCTGGGCGACGGTGGAGCAGGACAGGACCGAGGAGACGTCGCAGGCGAAGGTGCGCGAGGAGTCCTGGGCGAGGTGCCAGGCCTCGATGGACAGCACGAAGGAGGCGAGGAGGCCGAACACGCCTGAGACGGCCATCTCGACGGCCGTGCGCCTGCGCCAGGACTGGGGGGCCGGGCGCCTGAGGTCGAGGTCGAGGTCCTCCTCCCCCACCCCGTCCGCCGGGGGACCCGACGCCCGCACTCCCGTGGTGGCGCCGTCCGTGTCCGGTTTCCCTGCCATGTCCGCTCCTCGTCTCCGCCCCGGTGTGCCCGGTGCTGTGGGGGTGTGCCCGTCCCGACCGGACCGGCCGTGCTCAGGCCCCGAGCGCCGTCCGGAGCTGGTCGATGCGGGGGGTCTCCTCCCAGGTGAACCCCTCACGTCCGAAGTGGCCGTAGGCGGCGGTGCTCCGGTAGATCGGGCGCAGGAGGTCGAGGTCCTCGATCATGCCCCTGGGGCGCAGGTCGAAGACCTCCCGCACCGCGTCGGCGATGCGGGCGTCCGGGACGACGCCCGTCCCGAAGGTGTCCACGTAGAGACCCACCGGGTGCGCACGCCCGATCGCGTAGGCCACCTGGACCTCGCACCGCGTGGCGAGCTGCGCGGCCACCACGTGCTTGGCGACCCACCGCATGGCGTAGGCGGCTGAGCGGTCGACCTTGGACGGGTCCTTGCCGGAGAAGGCGCCCCCTCCGTGGCGGGCCATGCCCCCGTAGGTGTCGACGATGATCTTGCGCCCGGTGAGTCCGGCGCCCCCCGCGGGACCGCCGATGACGAAGCGACCCGAGGGGTTGACGAGGACCTCGGTGTCCGTCGTCGCTAGGTCCAGACCCGCCGCCTCGAGGACGGGCGCGATGACGTGCTCGCGCACCGCTGAGTCGAGTCGGGACAGCGTCATGTCGTCGTCGTGCTGGGTGGACACGACCACGGTCTCCAGGGACACCGGGCGGTCGCCCTCGTAGCCGAGGGTCACCTGGGTCTTGCCGTCGGGACGCAGGCCCTCCACGATCCCCCGGTGCCGCACCTCCGCAAGGCGCTTGGCGAGGCGGTGCGCGAGCCAGATCGGTGCGGGCATGAGGTCGGGTGTCTCGTCGCAGGCGTAGCCGAACATCAGGCCCTGGTCGCCGGCCCCCTGCTGGTCGCGGGGGTCCAGTCCCACCCCGTCACTGCGGACCTCCAGGGACTTGTCCACGCCCTGGGCGATGTCCGGGCTCTGCTGACCGATGGAGACCGACACGCCGCAGGAGGCACCGTCGAAGCCGATGCGCGAGGAGGTGTACCCGATGCGGCGGATCTCGTCACGCACGATCTGGGGGATCTCGACGTAGGCGCGCTCGGTGGTCACCTCCCCCGCCACGTGGACGAGGCCCGTGGTGACCATCGTCTCCACGGCGACGCGCGCATCGCGGTCCTGTTCGAGCATGGCGTCGAGGATGGAGTCGGAGATACGGTCGCAGATCTTGTCGGGGTGGCCCTCCGTGACGGACTCGGAGGTGAAGAGGCGCAGGTCGGAATTCACTGGGCCATCGTACCCAGCAGCGCGACCACCCGGTCGAGCAGACCGTCGGCGAGGGAGTCCTTCGTCCCGCTGAGGGTGCCGACCTCCTCGCCGTGACGGTCGAGGAGGTGGAGGGTGTTGTCGACGTCCCCGAACCCCCGTCCCGGGCCCACGGCGTTGACCGCGAGCAGGTCGGCGCCCTTGCGCAGCGCCTTCTCCCGTCCCAGGCGCAGCACCTCCTCGGGGGTGCCGGTCTCCGCCGCGAAGCCGACGACGACCCGTGGGCGACGTGGATCACGGGTGACGGTGGCCAGGATGTCGACGGTTCGTTCCAGGGTGAGGGCCGGGGCGTCCTCGGTGGCGGGGTCCTTCTTGATCTTGCGGTCACTGACCCCGACCGGGCGGAAGTCCGCCACCGCAGCGGCCATGACCAGGACATCAGTGGTGTCCAGCCGTGCCCGGACCGCGTCCAGCATGGAGGCGGCCGAGGGGGCGGGGACCACCTGCACGCCGTCGGGGACCAACCCCGGATCGACGTTGGCGGCGACGAGGGTCACCTCGGCGCCCAGTTCGCGGGCACGCGCGGCCACGGCGCACCCCTGCCTCCCGGAGGACCTGTTCCCGAGGAACCGCACCGGGTCGATCGCCTC